>JBARAK010000172.1:0-2986 GCA_049791955.1 Caulobacteraceae bacterium | reverse complement strand
GGCCACGCCCGCGCCCACATAGGGGTTGGTGGCCAGCGAGACCCAGTCGGGGCTCGTCGAGGCCGGCGAGGGCGAAGCGGTGGCGGGCTTGCGTGCGAACATGGCCGGTTTGATCGAGCGCGGCCGGTGGGCCGCTCCGAACCGAAACGTGAACGAACACGGTTAAGAAAGGGGAAAGGCGGGCCGCCTAAACGGCGCGCCACGCTATTGGGAGGCTCCGCTCCTTCCAGTTGTTCCGCCCCTATAAATCCGCTCTTCCCCGCGGAGGCGGGGACCCAGATTCATTCGCATCCGCTGGCGCATCCGCTGGCGCATTTGATCTGGATTCCCGCCTTCGCGGGAATGAGCGGATTTTGAGAGGCTGGCGAAGGCGGAGTGAGTTGCCGACCGTGGCTTACTCGTCCCCGACGTTCAGCCGCTCTCGCAGTTCCTTGCCGCTCTTGAAGAACGGCACGGCCTTGGCCTTCACCTGCACGGCTTCGCCGGTGCGCGGATTGCGGCCGGCGCGCGCGGGCCGGCTTCTCACCGAGAAGGCCCCGAAGCCGCGAAGCTCCACCCGGCCGCCGTCGGCCAGGCTGTCGCAAATGCCGTCGAGGATGATGGCGACCACCCGTTCGACGTCCTTATTGGTCAGGTGCGGATTTTCTTCCGCAAGCTTGGCGATCAGTTCCGATCGGATCATGCAGCGCCCCCGCGTCGTCCAGAACCATGAGGGAAACCCGGCCCCGGCTCAAGCCGACCGTCAAGCTTCCTACTGGATTCGTGACAAAAAACCCCGCGCGGCGAACCGCGCGGGGCTGATTGCTGGTTAAAACTCAGGCGTTTAGTCTTTGCCCTGGGCCCGCTCGCGCAGAGCCGCGCCCAGGATGTCGCCCAGCGAGGCGCCGGAGTCGGAGGAGCCGAACTGCTCCATCGCGTCCTTCTCCTCGGCCACCTGCATCGCCTTGACCGACAGGGACACGCGGCGCGCGGCCTTGTCGATGTTGGTGATCATGGCGTCCAGGCGGTCGCCCACGCCGTAGCGGTCGGGGCTCTGGTCCGAACGATCGCGCGACAGGTCGGCCTTGCGGATGAAGGCGCTCATCGGCGCTTCTTCCTCGCCGAACTTCACTTCCAGGCCGCCCGAGGTGACCTCGGTGACCGTGGCGGTGACGACCTGGCCACGACGGAACACGTCGCCGGCGATCGGGTCGCCGGACATCTGCTTGATGCCGAGCGAGATGCGCTCCTTCTCGACGTCCACGTCCAGCACGCGAGCCTTGACCAGCTCGCCGCGGTGGTACTTGGCCATCGCCTCTTCGCCCGACACGTTCCAGTCGATGTCGGAGAGGTGGACCATGCCGTCGATGTCGTTGTCGAGGCCGATGAACAGACCGAATTCGGTGGTGTTCTTGACTTCGCCTTCGACGGTCGAACCCACGGGATGGGATTCGAGGAAGACTTCCCACGGGTTGCGCTGGGCCTGCTTGAGGCCGAGCGAGATGCGGCGCTTGGAGGCGTCCACGTCCAGCACCACCACGTCGACTTCCTGCGAGGTCGACACGATCTTGCCGGGGTGGGCGTTCTTCTTGGTCCAGGACATTTCCGAGACGTGCACCAGGCCCTCGACACCGGCTTCCAGCTCCACGAAGGCGCCGTAGTCGGTGATGTTGGTGATGCGGCCGGTGAAGCGGGCGCCGACGGGGTACTTTTCCTCGACGTTGTCCCAGGGGTCCGCCTGGAGCTGCTTCATGCCGAGCGAGATGCGCTGGGTGTCGGGGTTGATCTTGACGATCTGCACCTTCACCGTGTCGCCCACCGCCAGCACCTGGCTCGGGTGGTTGACGCGCTTCCAGCTCATGTCGGTGACGTGCAGCAGGCCGTCGATGCCGCCCAGGTCCACGAACGCGCCGTAGTCGGTGATGTTCTTGACCACGCCTTCGCGGATTTCACCCTCGTGCAGCTGCGACACCAGTTCGGTGCGCTGCTCGGCGCGGGCTTCTTCCAGGATGGCGCGGCGGGAGACGACGATGTTGCCGCGCGGGCGGTCCATCTTCAGGATCGCGAAGGGCTGTTCCTTGCCCATCAGCGGGCCGACGTCGCGCACGGGGCGGATGTCCACCTGCGAGCCGGGCAGGAAGGCGCTGGCGCCGCCGAGGTCGACGGTGAAGCCGCCCTTCACGCGGCCGACGATGGAGCCCATCACCGGCTGGCCTTCGGCGTAGACGCCTTCCAGGCGGGTCCAGGCTTCCTCGCGGCGGGCCTTTTCACGGCTGATCACGGCCTCGCCTGAGGCGTTCTCGACGCGCTCGAGATAGACCTCGACGGTGTCGCCGATCTTGGGAATCGGCTTGCCGTCCCCTTGCTGGAATTCCTTCACCGGGATGCGGCCTTCGGTCTTCAGACCGACGTCCACGATCAGGAAGTCCTTCTCGATCCCGACCACGTGACCGTGGACGACCGAGCCCTCGGCCAGGTCGCGGCCGGCCAGGGCCTCTTCGAGCAGCGCGGCGAAATCGTCGCGCGAGGGGGTCATACTCATATCGTCAGCCATGAAGACTCCGGCAGATAGCGTCGATCCGGCCCGCATTGCGCAGCCGACCCGTGACGCCAGTTAGGGTTGATGGGGAAAGCATGAAGGCGCGGGGCGGAAGGGCCTCGCGCGGAAGAGACTGGAACGTGGTTTGCTCCGGAGAGGGGCCCGATGGGATTAGCCGGGGCGGGAGGTCTCCCACCGGCTGCGCGCCGCCTCGACGATACGGCGGGCCGCATCGACGGCCTGGGATATACCCAAATCGGACGTGTCGAGCAAGATGGCGTCGGCCGCCTGGACCAGCGGCGCGGTCGAGCGGCCGGAGTCCCGCTCGTCCCGCCGGCGGATGTCGGCGAGGATTTCGTCGTAGCGCACGGCCTCGCCCTGGCCCGCGAGCTGCTTCCAGCGCCGCTCGGCCCGGATCTCGGCCGAGGCGGTGACGAACAGCTTGGCCGGCGCCCACGGGGCGATCAC
>JBARAK010000171.1:0-5348 GCA_049791955.1 Caulobacteraceae bacterium | reverse complement strand
CCCCCTCTTCGGCCACGGATACGGGCATGAGTAAGCCCCGCGACGACGGAGAGGAGTTCGACCTGTTCATCCCGAGGATGAACAGCATCCCGCTGAAGGATCAGCGGGAGATGATGGAGCGTCCCTTCTTCTCGCTCGCCAAACGCAAGCGCCTAAAGCCGATCGAGTACACCAGCCCCGAGGGCGACACCTGGGTGCACGTCAGCGCCAACCCGCTATTCGGCATCGCCACGATCTGGGACGCGGACATCCTGATCTGGGCGACGTCGCGGTTGAACCAACTGCGGGAGAAGGGCGCCAACGACCTTACTCCGACTCTGCACACGACGGCCCATGAACTGCTGAAGGCGATCCGCCGGGACACGGGCGGGAAGGCTTATAAGGACCTGGAAGCGGCGCTGCAGCGGCTGCAAGCCACCAACATTCAGACCTCGATCCGCGCGAGCAAACGGGACAAGCGGGCTCAGTTCGGCTGGCTCGATGAGTGGACGATGGATGTCGATCCGGAGAGCGGCGCGGTACGCGGCCTAACCATCACCCTGTCAAAATGGGTGTTCGACGGCCTGATGGGCGACAGAACCCTGCTGACCCTCCACCCCGACTACTTCAGCCTGCAGGGCGGGCTCGAGCGCGCGATCTACCGAATCGCCCGCAAGCACGCCGGCGACCAGCCGAAGGGCTGGATTTGCCGGGTGAGGGTGCTTCACGACAAGTCCGGCAGCGAAAGCCCGCTGAAGCAGTTCAATTACATGCTCAAGAAGATCGTCGAGGCCAACGGTCTGCCCGAATACGACATGACCTTTGTGAGCACGAACGACAACGCCTCGGCCGTCCACTTCGTCCGACGCGGCGCCGCCGAGCGCGCGCAGCTGAAGGCCGAAATTGACCGCGAATCAGCGCGTCGGCAGCAGGTCGAACGGGAGGACGCTCGAGCCGCTGCCGTCGATGGGATGATGGATCGGCGGCGGGTTTGGGACTCGGGGGATTAGTGACCTTTCCCTCGGGGGTTCGATGACCGACGCCTCGGGGTTTCGGTGACCTATCTTCGGGGTTTCGGTGACCGGGGCTCAATAAAATCCGTTATCCATGAAGGGTTTGTTGGCCATTTTTCCCGTCTAACCCTTCTAACCTTCCCCATTAATATCTCTTGTAACGGACGCAGCGGAACGGCGGCCGCCCTGTCGCCCCGAGCCATGAGAGGCTCGGGCGCAGGTCGCCGTTAATACTTCTTTCATTGTAGTGCAGTCAAAACTTGGCAAAATTCCATCGGCTCGATCGGAATTTGCAAAGGACAGAGGCCATGGCGACCGCCGCGCTTGCTGAACGGACGTCCACCACCCCTGTGCTGTTCGAGACTATGGAGGGTCTGAACCAGCGGGCGCACGCTGTGCTGGAACGGCTGCGCGCCACGGTCTTCGCTCCCGACTCCCAGAAGACTTTGGAGCTTCGCTTTGCCATCGGCAAGGTCGCCGAGATGGTCGGCCGCACGACCGAGGCCATACGCCAGGCCGAAGCGGATGGCCGTCTCCCCGCGCCGCGTATGACCCAGTCAGGCCGGCGAGAGGGCTATAGCCTGGCGGACGTCAACGCCATGCGCGACCTGTTCGGCACCCGCCCCCGACGGGCCGACAGCGACCCAACCCTCGTCGTGGCGGTGCAGAACTTTAAAGGCGGCGTCGGCAAGAGCACCTTGGTCTGCCACCTGGCCCAGGCGCTGGCGCTGAAGGGCTATCGGGTGGCGGTAATCGATTGCGACAGCCAGGCGAGCACGACCACAGTGTTCGGCTTCAACCCTGACGCCGACATCAAAGACGAGGAGACCCTCCTGCCCTTCTTCCGGCACGGAGACCAGTCCGACTTGCGGTATGGCCTGCGGCCTACCGCTTGGCCCGGAATCGATCTGTTGCCTGCCAACCTGGGCCTCTACAATGCCGAGTACGAGGCCGCGGCGCGGGTGCGCGGCAATCCCAAGGACTTTGACCGGCTGCGCCATGGGGTCGAAGACCTGATGCGCGACTACGACGTCATTCTCCTCGATCCGCCGCCAGCGCTGGGCATGATCTCCCTGGCGGTGCTGCGAGCGGCCAACGCGCTTCTGATTCCGACGCCTCCCTCGACGATCGACTTCGCCTCGACCGCGCATTTTCTGCGCATGGTGGTGGAGACCATCGAGGTGCTCGACAACAAACTCGGTGCGCGGAGCTTCAACTTCGTCAAGGTGGTCGCCACCAAGGTCGACGAGGCCAAGAGCGCCCACGTCCAAATCCGCGAGATGATGCAGTCGGTGTTCGGGGCGGAGATGCTCCGCGCCTCCCTCCTAGACTCCGCTGAGATCGACAACGCTAACGTCCAACTGCGCACGGTCTACGAGATGTCCAGTGGCTCCAAGACGCACGAGCGCTGCCGCAACAACCTCGACCTCCTCAATGACGAGGTAGAGCTGCTGATCCGCCGCTGCTGGCCCAGCCATCGCTCGGCGCTGCGTCAGCAAGGCCTGGCATAGGGGAGGGGCGCATGGCGACCACAGCCAATAAGAACCGCAGCATCCTGTCCGGTCTGATGGACGGCCCGACGCCGGTCACCGAAACCCCGAATGCGCGGCCCGCCGTGGATGCGCCGCCGCCGCCCGCTTCGGCGGCTCCCGAGCGTTTGACTTCGCGCCTCAGCGGTTTGTCTCGGGTGACCTCGGGCGACGTGAAGGAGAAGACGCTCCACCTCGTGGAGCCCGATCGTTGCCGCATGTGGGTCCGGCACAATCGCCGCTACGACCTGCTCAACGAGGTGGCATGCGCCGATCTGCTGGAGAGCCTTCGCTCCCAGGGTGAGCAGGAATTCCCTGCCATCGTCCGCCGGGTGAAGGATGACCCGGACTACGATTTCGAGGTGATCTGCGGCGCTCGCCGGCACTGGTCGGTCAGCTATCTGCGCCGCGTTGAGCACCGTCCCATTAGGTTCCTGATCGAGGACCGCGATCTCGACGATGAAGCCGCTTTTCGGCTGTCGGACGTCGAGAACCGCTCCCGGCAAGACATCTGTGACTACGAACGGGCGATCGATTACCGCAACGCGGTCGAAGAATATTATGGCGGCGTCGCGGCGCGCATGGCCAGGCGGATGGAGGTGGGGGAGGTGTGGCTTTCTCGCTTCCTGGAACTGGCCAAGTTGCCCGCCGGGGTCGTCGAGGCCTTTGGGGACATCCGGCAGCTGCGCGAAAACCATGCCCGCCTGATCAAACCCTTGCTGATGGATCCGGCGACCCGGCCGAAGGTCATGGCCGAAGCCAAGAAGTTGGCGGCTGAGCAGACGCGGCGGATGCAAGCCGGTGAGCCGATCCTTGAGGCGGCGAAGGTGCTGGAGGCGATCAAGGGCGCGGCGGTGGGGAAGGGGACTGCCCCGCTCGCCAAGCCGGCTTCGCGCGCGGTCGTTAGCGAGTCCGGAACCCATCTATTCAGCTTGACGCCCAAGGGCTCTAAGCGCGCGGTGATCGAGCTCTCGCTCGACGCCGATGCGGCCAATGCGGACTTCCAGGCAGCCTTCAGGGCGGCACTGGCGGAGCTGCGTCCCGGCCGCTGATCTTACCAATTGGTAAGACCCTGTGATTCGGGGTTTCGATGACCGTGTCCTAGCCCCCGCCGAAAGGTATTGACGATTGGGGATCTGAAGTGGGCGCTGCGCGTCTTAGTGGTCATTGATACCCCGAACCTCGATGCCATCGTGAGTGTCGGAGCGGAGACTCTGGGACTCCTCACTCCTGTGGTGGACAGGACTCCCTTGTGCTCAGGTCATCAAAGGCAACGCCGGCATTCACTAGATGGACCGTTCATTCCTCGCTGGCAGAGGTCTGGCTATTTCGAGGCGAGGGAGGGCTCAACTGCGGCGGACAGTCGACCATCTCCACCAGCCCGGTGTCGTGGTGACCTTCATGCACACTGCAACCAATCGCTTAGCTCGCCCACACCTCGCCCGCAGCCATGGTGACGTTCGACCGAAGTGAGCTTTCCTGCTCGCGCTGGGCTGGCCACCTAGGCGAAGTCCCCACGCGCCACGCTTTCAGCCGCGTCCAGCACCGGCTCTGAACGCCCTGCGCGCAGGACTTCCAGCGCTGATTGCCCGTCTAGTTCCGCATGGGGCTGCACCAGGAAGCGGTACACAGTCCAGGCGCTGTCGCCGAGGAGGTCGAACAGCTTCGGGAGCGCCTTGAACGGCTTGCCATCCTCCCCGATCTGCCAAGCGGGGTATTTGAATCCGCGCTTCGTCCCTTCAAGGCCGAGGAACTCGTGCTTCTGCCGCCGGTCGTTGACGGCGACGCGGGACAGTCCCAAGCGTTCGCCAAAGGCTTCCGCACTTAGCATTTCGGGACGATCCAAGGTCTCGGTGACGCGGTGGCGCCCGCGCTCTCGCGCTGCGGCAAACGCCGCGTCGTTTTCAGCCGGACGCGCCGTGGTCACTTTCGGCGTCACCGCCATTCGCTCGGGCTCTACGACTGACGTGCGAATATCCGACACGGCGATGGCGCCATCGCGGGTGATCCGCCCGTAAAGTCCGCGAGCTATGTAGTCCGGCAACCGCGCACACGCCGCTCATCGAGGGCGCAGCGCGCGCTAACTAAACAAGCCGCTCACTTGTGACGGTGAAAGCAATACTTTATATATCGCTTTCGTCGATCCTATTGAGCCGTGCCCAAGACCCTGTCCGCACCCTTCTTCAGCGCCAACCCGGTGTTCAGCCGGGCTGATTACGCGCGTGCGGTCGGGCGGACCTCGGACGACAAGACCGTCACCGCCATGCTGGCCCAGCACGCCCGGGCGGGCAACATCAAGCGCATCGTCCGCGGGCTCTACGCCTCGGTCCCCAAGCACGCCGACGCCGCGACCTGGTGGATCGACCGCCTCCTCGTCGCCTCGCGGCTGCGCCCCGGCGCCGTGATCGGCTACTATTCGGCGCTCGAGGCGCATGGCTACGCCTACACCGCGCCGTTTGACGTCCAGGTGATCGCCGATGGCGAGCCCGGCGCGGTGGCCGTGGACGACTTCACCTGCCGCTTCGTGCGGCCCGCAGCGCCGCTCGATCAGGGCAGCGTCATCCAAATCGACCGCCTCGGCCAGCCGGTGATGGTGACGACGGTGGAGCGGACCATCGCAGACCTGTTCGACCGCCCGGACCTGGCCGGCGGCGCCGAGGAGTTGGTCGCCAGCCTCGACCTCGTCGTCAGGCTCGATGCGGACGCCTTCGTCCGCCACCTCGCGTCCAACAATAACGCCACGGCCGCGGGCGCGGCTGGCTGGTGGCTGGAGCGGTGCAAGACGGCCCTGCGGGCGCCCGATGCGGCGCTGGACGCGATCCGCGCC
>JBARAK010000170.1:0-4992 GCA_049791955.1 Caulobacteraceae bacterium | reverse complement strand
CCGTGAGCGGACGTGGGAACCAGCACCGTCTTGCGCGCGTCGCCTTTGGCCTCGTGCGCGGCGCGGATGGCCAGAAGGCCACAGAGTTCGCCGTGGGCGCCGGCCTTGGGCGACAGGGCCACCGCCGGCATGCCGGTCAGGCTGGTCAGCCAGTGGGACAGCTCGTCCATCAGCTCGATCGCCCCCTGCACCGTGGAGGTGGGCTGCAGCGGGTGGATGTCGGCGAAGCCCGCCAGGCGCGCCAGGCGCTCGTTCAGGCGCGGGTTGTGCTTCATGGTGCACGAGCCCAGCGGATAGAGCGCCAGGTCGATGGCGTGGTTCTTCTGCGACAGGCGCACGTAGTGGCGCACGGCTTCCGGCTCGGACAGGCCCGGCAGGCCGATGGCCTCGCTGCGGACCAAGTCGCCCAGGTCGGAGGCGTCGAGCTCCGGTTCGGGCAGGTCGACGCCGCTCTTGTCCCAGCCGCCGAGTTCGAAGATCAGCTTCTCGTCCTGCAGCAGGCCGCGCGCGCCGGTCAGGGTGGCGGGCTTGTCGGTCTCCAGATGGATGGCGTCCGCACGGCCGGCGGGACGGATGGGGCCGGTTTGCGCGCTCATGCCAGCGCCTCCTTCAGGGCCGCGGCCAGGGCCGCGATGTCGTCGTCGGTGGTGGTTTCGGTGGCGGCGAGCAGCAGCACGTCGTCCATGCCCGCCTGGGGGGCGAGGCGGCTGACCGGCACGCCGGCGATCACGCCCTTCTTCGCCAGGGTCTCCACCAGCGGGGCGGCGGCGACCGGCAGGCGGACGGCGATCTCGTTGAAGAAGCGCGACGTCAGCACCTCGACGCCCGCCACGGCCGCGACGGCGTCCTTCAGCCGGCGCGCCTGCTGGTGGTTCAGCAGCGCCAGCTTGCGCAGCCCCGCCTCGCCCAGCAGCGACATGTGGATGGTGAAGGCCAGGGCGCAGAGGCCCGAGTTGGTGCAGATGTTGGAGGTCGCCTTGTCGCGGCGGATGTGCTGCTCGCGGGTGGACAGGGTCAGCACGAAGCCGCGCTCCCCGGCCACGTCGGTGGTCTGGCCGCAGACCCGGCCCGGCATCTGGCGCACGAACCGGTCGCGGGTGGCGAACAGGCCGACGTAGGGACCGCCGTAGTTGAGGCCGTTGCCGATCGACTGGCCCTCGGCGGCGACGATGTCGGCGCCCATGGCGCCCGGCGACTTCAGCAGGCCGAAGGAGACCGTCTCGGTGGTCACCACGATCAGCAGCGCGCCGGCGGCGTGGACCGCCTCGGCGATCTTGCTGACGTCGGTGGCGGTGCCGAACAGGTTGGGGGTCTGGACCACCACGCAGGCGGTGTCGGCGTCCAGGTGGCTCAGCACCGCCGCCTCGTTGTCCACCGCCAGCGGCAGCGGGTCGGTCTTGACCCCGGCGTTGTGGGCCAGGGTGTAGATGGTGTCGGCGTAATGGGGATGCAGGCCGGGCGACAGGATCGCCTTGGAGCGGCGGGTGACGCGGGCCGCCATCAGCACCGCCTCGGCCGCGGCGGTGGAGCCGTCGTACATGGAGGCGTTGGCCACCTCCATGCCGGTCAGCGCCGCCACCTGGGTCTGGAACTCATAGACCGCCTGCAGCGTGCCCTGGGCGATCTCGGGCTGGTAGGGCGTGTAGGAGGTCAGGAACTCCGAACGCTGGATCAGGTGGTCGACCGTGGCCGGCACGTGGTGGCGATAGGCGCCCGCGCCGCAGAAGAACGGGACCGAACCGGCGGCGACGTTCTTGGCCGCCAGGCGGCTCAGCGCGCGCTCCACCTGCAGTTCGCCCTGGTGGAACGGCAGGCCCACCGGCTGGTCGAGGTGGACGTCGGCGGGGACGGCTTCGAACAGGGCGTCGATCGTCGGCGCACCGATGACCGCCAGCATCTCGGATCGATCCCGATCGCTCAGGGGCAGGTAACGCATAGATTCAGGCTCCTTGGAGCGTGGAAGGAGAAGCTGGAAACGTCCTCACGCCTTCGCCTTGCGGACGTAGCGGTGGGGAACGAAGGGTGTGGCGACGACCTCGGCCGGCTGGGCCCGGCCCCGGACCAGCACCTGCAGCGCCGTGCCCGGCGCGCGGTACTGGGGCGGGACGAAGCCCATGGCGATCGGGGCCGACAGGGTGGGCGCGAAGCCGCCGCTGGTGACCCGGCCGATCACTTCGCCGTCGATGGCGATCTCGGCGCCTTCGCGGGCCGGGGCGCCGCTCAGGACCTTCAGGCCGACGCGCACGCGCTTCAGCGCGCCGCCCAACTCGGCCTCGATGCGCGCGCCGCCGGCGAGATCGCCCCGCTCGCGCCGCTTCTTGGAGATGGCGAAGCCGAGGTCGGCCTCCACCGGGCTGACGGTCTGGTCCAGGTCATGGCCGTAGAGCGGCAGGCCGGCTTCCAGGCGCAGGGAATCGCGTGCGCCCAGGCCGATCGGCTTGACCCGCTCGTCCGACAGCAGCCGGTCCCACAGCCGCACGGCGGTGTGCTCGGGGACCAGGATCTCGACGCCGTCTTCGCCGGTGTAGCCCGAGCGCGAGATAACGGCGGGCGAACCTTCGAAGCTGAACGTCTTCAGCGTCATGAAGCCGAGTTGCTCGACGCCGGGGAAGATGGTCTGGGCCACTGCGACCGCCTCCGGCCCCTGCAGGGCCAGCAGGCCGCCCGCGTCGGCGCGTTCGAGCCGGGCCTTGTCGCCGGCCGCCGCCGCGATGCGGGCGAAGTCGGCTTCCTTACAGCCGGCGTTGACCACGATGTAGAGTTCGCCCTGGCGCTCGGGCTCGGCCGGACGGCCGATCATCAGGTCGTCGTCGATGCCGCCCTCGGCGTTCAGCAACACGGTGTAGCGGTTCTGGCCCGGCTTCAGCCCGGCGATGTCCCCACAGACCAGGGGCTCGACCAGGGCGGCGACCGCGCGATGATCGGCGTCGGCGTCGCCGGTCTTGGCGGCCAGCACCAGGAAGCTCGGGCCCATGTGGGAGACGTCGAACAGGCCGGCGTGCTCGCGGGTCCAGCGGTGCTCGCCCAGCACCCCCAGCGGATACTGCACGGGCATGTCGTAGCCCCCGAACGGGACCATCTTGCCCTGGGCTACGGCATGGGCGGCGTGCAGCGCTGTGCGCTTGAGGGGAAGGTCAGAATCCAAGCCGAAGCCCTTTGCGACAGAACAGGTGCGGTTCGACGACCGGCGCACGCCGACCGTCGTCGCCCCCGCTGTCCATGGGCCTGAGAGATTTCAGCCGCGCGATCGTGCGCGACCTTGCTCCTTCGGCGAGCCCTTGATGTCCAGAGCATGACGAGAGTCGAATCGGCGACGCCTCGAACTGGCGACACCCTCGGCTGTCACACTCCAAAACTGGCTGCTTTCCAGCGTTTTAGAGGCTCTGCGGTCCTTTTGCCTGAGCGTTTCCGGGGCGGTTACGCCTTCGGCGCCGGGGTGTGGCCCGGTCTCTCCCGCGAGAGCGGGTGCAACGTGGTCGAACCGCCCGCCAAGGTCAACCTGCGCCGGGTGCGGCGGTGGGTCCTTCACGCGAACGTCCAACAATCGGGCGCCCATCGATCGGACGCCTGGCTCCGCGGGACAGGCTGCAGCTAGTTGAAGCGGGGCTTCTTCAGGAAGTCCTGGCGATCGGCGGAGACCACGGTCAGGTCGAACACGTCGCCTTCCCGCTCCACCACCAGCGGCACCTTCGCCCCGGGACCGCCCAGGGCCCAGATGCTGCGGTAGAAGTCAGCCAGGTTGGTCAGGTCCATGCCGGCGGCCGAGCGCACGACGTCGCCTTCGCGCAGGCCCGCGCGACTGGCCGGCCCCTCGCCGGCCAGGCCGACGATCATCACCGTGTTGTCGTGGTCCTGGGCGAACAGGCCGAGCCAGGGCCGGACCTGCGTCCGCTTGCCCGCCTTGAGCTGGTCGTAGACCGGCGTCAGCAGCTCTATCGGCACCATCATGTTCAGCGGCAGCACCCGTCCGCCGGAAGCCTGGTGCTGAAGCTGCAGCGAGCCGATGCCGAGCAGGTCGCCCGCCGGGCCGATCAGCGCCGTCCCGCCCCAGTTCGGGTGGGCGGGCGTGGTGAAGATCGCCTCTTCGATCAGGTATTCCCAATAGCCGGCGAACTCCTGCCGGGCGACGATATGGGCGGCGACGGAGCGCTTGCGCCCACCCGCGCCCCCCACCACCACCGACTCGCGCAATCCGGCATGGCGGGAATCGCCGAGCTTGATGGAAGGCACATCCAAAAGGTCCATCGCCTGCACCAGGCCCAGGCCCGAAGCCTGGTCGATCCCCAGCACATGGCCGTCCACCACTTGGCCGTGCCGCGTGTGCAACCGCACCCGCTCCGCCTCGGTGACGAGGTAGCCGATGGTGAGCACCAGCCCGCTGTCATCGATCAGTACGCCGTTGCCGCCGCGCGCCTCGCCAAGGATCTCGGCGGTATAGGCGTCGGCCGGGATTTCCGCCTCGAGCCCCACCACCGCCGACAAGGCGGTATCCAGGTCGTAGCCGTAGTCGGCGGGCCTGGGCTGGGCGTCCGGGGTGATTTCCCAATCTTCAAAGTCTTCTTGCACGTCCGTCTCGTCGCCGATGAGTTCGTCGTTATTAAGGTCAGGTCCGAAACCGCCCGGCGCAAGGTCCGGTCCATGGCGCCGGGCCTTACGGGGCGGAAACGGGCGTTGTGCTCAGGCCGCGGTCTCGAATTGCAGCTTGGCGAGGCGGGCGTATAGGCCGCCCCGGGCCAGCAGGTCGGCATGACGCCCCTCCTCGACCACTCGGCCGTCCTCCACCACCACGATCCGGTCGGCGCGCAGCACCGTGGCGAGGCGGTGGGCGATCACCAGGGTCGTGCGGCCGGTCATGGCGTCGTACAGCGCCTGCTGCACCAGCCGCTCGTTCTCCGCGTCCAGCGCGCTGGTCGCCTCGTCCAGCAGCAGGATCGGCGCGTTGCGGATCAGGGCGCGGGCGATGGCCAGGCGCTGGCGCTGGCCGCCGGACAG
>JBARAK010000169.1:0-2778 GCA_049791955.1 Caulobacteraceae bacterium | reverse complement strand
GTCCGCGGCCTGGATCAGGCCGTCGGGGAAGGGGAAGAAGGCTTCCGACGCGCAGGCCGAGCCTTCCGCCAGCGACTGCGGCAGACCGGCCATCTCGGCCGCCTCGCCGGCGCGGATGGCGGCGATGCGCGCTGAGTCGCGGCGGTTCATCTGGCCGGCGCCGATGCCGGCGGTCTGGCCATCCTTGGCGAAGACGATGGCGTTGGACTTCACGTGCTTGGCGATGGTGAAGGCGAACAGCATGTCGCGCACTTCCTGGTCGGTCGGCTGGCGCTTGGTGACGATCTTCAGGTCGGCCGCCTTGATGCGGCTGTCGTCGCGCGACTGCACCAGAAAGCCGCCGGCCACCGAGCGGAACACCTCGCCCTTGGCCAGCGGATCGGGCAGGCCGCCGGACAGCAGCAGGCGCAGGTTCTTCTTGGCCTCGAACACGGCGATGGCGTCTTCGTCGGCGTCCGGCGCGATCACCACCTCGGTGAAGATCTTGACGATCTCCTCGGCCGCGGCGCGGTCGAGCTTGCGGTTCACGGCCACGATGCCGCCGAAGGCCGAGACCGGGTCGCACTGCAGGGCGCGCTCGTAGGCGGTCTTGAGGTCGGCGCCCAGGGCCACGCCGCAGGGGTTGGCGTGCTTGATGATGGCCACGGCCGCGCGGTCGGCCGGATCGAACTCGCTGATCAGCTCGAAGGCGGCGTCGGTGTCGGCGATGTTGTTGTAGCTCAGCTCCTTGCCTTGCAGCTGGCGGGCGGTGGCCACGCCCGGGCGGCGCGGCTCAGGAAACACATAGAAGCTGGCCGACTGGTGCGGGTTCTCGCCATAGCGCATGGTCTGGGCGAGCTCGCCGGCGATGGTCTTGCGCTTGGGCGCGGTTTCGCCGAGCTGGCCGGCGAACCACGACGCGATGGCCGAGTCATAGCTGGCGGTGCGGGCGAAGGCGCGGGCCGCCAGGCTCTTGCGCAGGGTCAGGGTGGTATGACCGCCCGAGGCCTTCAACGCCGCGATCACCTCGGCCATGTCTTCGGGCCCGGTGCAGACGGCGACATAACCGTGGTTCTTGGACGCCGAGCGGATCATGGCCGGACCGCCGATGTCGATGTTCTCGATGCAGTGGCCGAAGTCGCCGCCGGCCGCCACGGTCTGCTCGAAGGGGTAGAGCGAGACGTAGAGCAGGTCGATCGCGCCGATCCCGTGCTCGTCCATCGCCTTCTTGTGCTCGGGCGCGTCGCGCACGCCCAAAAGGCCGCCATGCACCACCGGGTGCAGCGTCTTGACCCGCCCGTCCATCATCTCGGGAAAGCCGGTCAGGTCGGCCACGTCCTTGACCGGCAGGCCGGCCTTGGCGATCGCCGCCTTGGTGCCGCCGGTGGAGACCAACTCGACGCCGAGGTCGTGCAGGGCCTGGGCGGTCTGGATCAGGTCGGATTTGTCGTAGATCGAGATCAGGGCGCGCTTGACGCGGACCTGGTCGGGCGCGGGGGGGAAATCGGGGGCTGCGGGCACGGTCGGCTCCTTGGGAGAGGGGTTCGTGCCCAGGCGCGCGGCTCATGCATCCCCTGCTCCCCGGTGGTTTCCCACCTTCAGCGCCAGTCACACGGGACGGGGCAGGGGTTAGGCCGGGCGGCGGGGACGAGTCAAGACGAGCCAGGAGATCTTCCCGTGCGCTATCGCCTGGCGGCGACTTGAGCGCGGTCAGAACTCCAGCTTGAACCCCACGTGGCTCGGCTTGAAGCCGAGGCGGGCGTAGAAGCGGTGGGCGTCCTTGCGGCTTTCGTGGGCGGTGAGCTCCACGGTGGCGCAGCCCTGGCGACGGCTCACCTCGATAGCCCAGGCGATCAGCCGCGTGCCGAGGCCGTAGCCGCGCCGGTCCGAGCGGACGCGCACGTCCTCGATCAGGCCGCGCGAGGCGCCCATCCGCGACAGGCCGGGCACCACGGTGAGCTGCAGCGTGCCGATGGCCTCGCCCTCCCACTCCAGCACGATCAGGTGCTGGTTGAAGTTCGACGCGATGGCGGCGAACGCCTGCTGGTAGCGCGGATGCAAGGGCATGGAGGGGTCTTCGCGGCCCACGCCCAGGTGATCGTCGGCCAGCATGGCGACGATGGCCGGCAGGTCGTCGGCCCGGGCGGGACGAAGCTTCAGATCGCTCATCCGGCCTTCTTCCCCGAGTCGGGCCGCCCAGTCTCGACCTTGTTCGGCTCGACCTTGTTCGGCTCGGCCTTGTTCGGCTCGGCCTTGTGCAGCTCGGGCGGCGGGGCCAGGCCCTTGTCGGCGCGGCTGAGCTTCCAGCGGATGCGGGCGGTAGCGCTGCGGCCAAGCAGGCAGCGCAGCACGATCTGGCTGGTGTGGTGCGGCCGCCCGTCGGCCAGGCGCACGGCGGGCTCCAGGCTCACGTCCGGCGCGTCGTTGCGCAGCCACCAGCCGAAGCCGGCCTTGGCGTTGCGCGGCTGCAGCAGGATGCTCTGATGGTCGAGCGCCAGGGAAGCCTTGACCTCCGGATGCAGCTGGAAGCGCACGGTCAGGAACACGGGCCGCTTCTGCGGGCGCAGGGCGCCCTCCCCGGCTTCCAGCAATTGGTCCTCGCCGCGCAGTTCATCGACATCGCGGTCCAGATAGAGCCGCCGCTCGTGGATCAGGCCGAAGCTCCGTGCCCAGCCGTCGTGCGACAGCTCCAGCCACGACGCGCCCTCGGACTCGTGTCGGCGGCAGCGCACCTGCATCGACGCGCCCTGCAGCCGGAAGCCCAGCACCCGGGCCAGCCAGCCCTGCACGGGATGGCCG
>JBARAK010000168.1:0-9449 GCA_049791955.1 Caulobacteraceae bacterium | reverse complement strand
GGGCTGGACCGCGCCGCGCACCCGCGTGAAGGTCGGCAAGGGCGAGCTGCTATGGCTGGTGCTGCGGCACGGGCTCCTGGGATGAAGGTCCACATCGTCGGGGCCGGGCTCGCCGGCCTCTCGGCCGCCGTAACGCTGGCGCAGCGCGGCGTGACCGTGGAGCTGTCGGAGGCCGCCGCCCAGGCCGGAGGGCGCTGCCGCTCCTATTTCGATCCCCAACTCGGCCTGACCATCGACAACGGCAACCATCTGGTGCTGTCCGGCAACGGCGCGATCATGGCCTATCTCGACGCCATCGGCGCGCGGGACAGGCTGGCCGGCCCGGAGCGCGCGGAGTTCGACTGGACCGATGTGCGCACCGGCGCCCGCTGGAAGCTGCGTCCGAACGAAGGCCCCATTCCCTGGTGGGTAGTCTCGCCCGGCCGCCGCGTTCCCGGCACCCGCATGGCTGACTACCTCGGCTTGGCGCCCCTCACCCGCCCCCAGCCCGGCAAGCGTGTGGACGAGGCGATCCGCTGCGAGGGCGTGCTGTGGGAACGGCTGATGGAGCCCTTCCTGCTCGCCGCCCTCAACACCGAGGCCCGAAGCGGCTCGGCCGACCTGGCCGGTGCGGTGATCCGCGAGACCCTGGCCAAGGGCGGGGCGGCCTATCGCCCGCGGATCGCCGAGCCGACCCTGGCCGCCGCCTTCGTCGAGCCGGCCCTGACCACCCTGCGCGCGGCGGGCGCGGACGTACGGCTGGGCCGGCGCTTGCGGAACATCGTCATGGACGCGGACCAGATCGCCGCCCTGACGTTCGCCGACGGCGAGGTCGCGGTCGGGCCCGGCGACGAGGTGGTGCTGGCCGTACCGCCGTGGGTTGCGGCGGAACTCATCCCTGGCCTGACGGTCCCCACCGAGCACCGCGCCATCGTCAACGGCCACTTCCGACTGACGCCTCCGCGCAACGCCGAGCCCATGATCGGTGTCGTCGGAGGGACGGTGGAGTGGATTTTCGCCTTCCCCGACCGCATATCCGTAACCGTGAGCGGAGCTGATCGTCTCGTGGACATGGACCGCGAAACCCTGGCCCGCCTGTTGTGGAAGGATGTCGCCGCCGTGCATGGCCTATCTGCGGAGCTACCGCCCTGGCAGGTGGTCAAGGAAAAGCGCGCGACCTTCGCCGCCACCCCGGAACAGGACGCCCTGCGTCCCCCGGCCAGCACCCGCTGGTCGAACCTGGTGCTGGCGGGAGATTGGACTGCAACGGGTTTGCCTGCGACGATTGAAGGCGCTGTGCGTTCTGGAAGACACGCCGCCGAGTTGGCGCTCACGCGTTTCGTCGTGTAGTTGATCCCCTGGGGACAGCTTGAGAATGTATGAATCTATCTTGGACGAAGCACGTCTGATCGACGATGTTTTGATCCGAAATCTTGATGCTTCGGTCGACAAGGCCGCCGACGCCCTCATGCGTACGCAGGCGGCTGACGGCCATTTCGTGTTCGAGTTGGAAGCCGACGCCACCATCCCGGCGGAATACATCCTGCTGCGCCACTTCCTGGGCGAACCCGACGATCTGGAGCTGGAACGCAAGATCGGCGTCTACCTGCGCCGTATCCAGGGCGATCACGGCGGCTGGCCGCTGTATCACGCCGGCGCGCTCGATATCTCCGCGACCGTGAAGGCCTATTTCGCGCTGAAGATGATCGGCGACGACATGGACGCGCCGCACATGGTCCGCGCCCGCGAGGCGATCCTCGAACGCGGTGGCGCGGCCGCCGCCAACGTCTTCACCCGCATCCAGCTGGCTCTGTACGGCGAGGTCTCGTGGTTCGAGATCCCCAACATGCCCGCCGAACTGGTCCTGGCCCCGACCTGGTTCCCGATTCACCTGTCCAAGATGAGCTACTGGTCGCGCACGGTGATCGTGCCGCTGCTGGTGCTGATGAACCTGCGGCCCCAGGCCCGCAACCCGCGCGGCGTGACCGTGCGCGAGCTGTTCCGTCCCGCCGCCAAGTCAAAGCGGGTCTCCAACGCCGCCGACCCGAAGTTCCTGTGGACCGCGGGCTTCAACGCCCTGGACGCCGTGCTGAAGGGCACGGAATTGCTGTGGCCCAAGGGGCTGCGCCGGAAAGCCATCAAGGCCTGCACCGCCTGGGTGGTCGAGCGGCTGAACGGCGAGGATGGCCTGGGCTCGATCTATCCCGCCATGGCCAACAGCGTGATGATGTTCGACACGCTGGGCTACCCCGAAGACCATCCCCACCGCGCCATCGCCCGCAAGTCGGTCGAGAACCTGCTGGTGATCAAGGATGACGAGGCCTACTGCCAGCCCTGCGTCAGCCCGGTGTGGGACACAGCCCTCGCCGCCCACGCCCTGATGGAGGCCGGGGGCGCGCTGGCCGAGACCCGGGTCAAGGCCACGCTGGACTGGCTGCGCGACCGTCAGGTGCTGGACGTCAAGGGCGACTGGGCCGACCGCAAGCCCGATGTGCGGCCCGGCGGCTGGGCCTTCCAGTACAACAACGCCCACTATCCCGACCTGGACGACACCGCCGTGGTGGTGATGGCCATGGACCGCGCCCGCTCGCGCCTGGGGATCGAGGGCAACGACGAGGCCATCGCCCGCGGCGAGGAATGGATCGTCGGCCTGCAGAGCAAGGACGGCGGCTTCGCCGCCTTCGACGCCGACAACACCCATTTCTACCTGAACAACATCCCGTTCGCCGATCACGGCGCCCTGCTCGACCCGCCGACGGTGGACGTGGCGGCGCGCTGCGTCGGCATGCTCGCCCAGCTGGGCGAGCCTCTGGACAGCCCGCGCATGAAGGCGGCCCTCGACTACCTGCGCAAGGAGCAGGAGCCGGACGGCAGCTTCTGGGGCCGCTGGGGCGTGAACTACATCTACGGGACGTGGTCGGCGCTGGTGGCGCTGAACAAGGCCGGCGTCGGCCCCACCGACCCGCTGATGACCCGCGCCGTCGACTGGCTGCTGAAGATCCAGAACGCGGACGGCGGCTGGGGCGAATCCTGCGACAGCTACAAGCTGGACTACAAGGGCTACCAGCCCGCCCCCTCCACCTCCTCCCAGACCGCCTGGGCGGTGCTGGCGATGATGTCGGCCGGCGAGGCCGATCATCCGGCGGTCGCACGCGGGATCAAATATCTGCAATCGACCCAGGGCGAAGACGGCCTGTGGCCCGAGGAATTCTATACCGGCGGCGGTTTCCCGCGGGTGTTCTACCTGCGCTACCACGGCTACCGGAAGTTCTTCCCCCTGTGGGCCCTGGCCCGCTACCGCAACCTGATGCAGAGCAACTCGCGCGAGGTGGCGTTCGGGATGTGAGGGAGACCGTGGTTTCCCCGCTCCTCGCCGTCACCGGTCTCAAGCGCGAGGCCCGCCTGCTCGAAACGCCCGGCCTGATCGTGATCACGGGCGGGGGCGCCTCCGAGGCGCTCAAGCTCAAGCTCGACGCCGCCTTCCGGCAGCACGGGCCACGCGGAATCGTCAGCGTCGGCCTGGGCGGGGCCCTGTCTCCGGGGTTGGCGGTGGGGGACTGGGTGGTCGCCGACCGCATCGTCGCCGGTGGCCAGACCTGGACCGCCCAGCCCATCTGGGCCGCGGAGCTGTTCGCGCGCCTGTGCTCCCCGATGGCGGTGAAAGCCCATCTCGGCGCGATCGCGGCGGGTGACGCCATGGTGGTGGACGCCGCCGCCAAAGCCGCCTTGCAAAAGGCCACCGGCGCTGTCGCGGTGGATATGGAGTCCCACGTCGTCGCCCAGTTCGCGGCCGCCCATGGCCTGCCGTTCGCGGCGCTGCGGGTGATCTCCGACGGCGCCGACCGCGCCCTGCCCAAGGCCGCCCAGGCGGGCATGAAAAAGGACGGCGGGATGGACATCCTCGCCGTCCTGAAATCGCTGTCGCTGGACCCCGCCCAGCTCCCGGCGCTGATCCGCACCGGGCGCGAGGCGGAGGTCGCCTTCAGGGCGCTCGGGCTACTCCGCCGTCACGACCTTCTTGGACGCCTTGGGGTTGGCGATCTTGATCTCGGTTAGCTTCTTCTCGACGTGGTCGGAGAAGACGTACTTGGCTTGGCGCTGATTGGTCAGGTCGATCTCCGGCGCCATCGGGCCGTCGGTCTTGATCCCCTTCATGACCAGGCCCAGCATCTTCAGCGGGTTCTTCACCGCGTCGGTGGTGGCGGTGCCCTCGAAGCCGCAGTGAACCATGCAGTCGGCGCACTTCTCGTACTTGCCGACCCCGTAGTCGTCCCACTCGGTGTCTTCCATCAGCGCCTTGAAGGACTGGGTGTAGCCTTCGCCGATGAGGTAGCAGGGCTTCTGCCAGCCGAACACGGTGCGCAGCGGCATGGACCAGGGCGAGCATTCATAGGTCTGGTTGCCGGCCAGGAAGTCCATGAACAGGGGCGAGTTGGTGAAGCTCCAGGCCTTGCCGCCCTTGCCGCGCTTCAGCACGTCGCGGAAGAACTGCTTGGTCTTGGCGCGGTTCAGGAAGTGCTCCTGGTCCGGCGCGCGCTCGTAGGCGTAGCCGGGGGAGATGGTGACGCCGTCCAGGCCGGCCGCTTCCATCTCGTCGAAGAAGGTCGCCAGGCGCGCCGGATCGGCCCCGTCGAACACGGTGCAGTTGATCTGGACGCGGAAGCCCTTGGACTTGGCCAGGTGAATGGCCTCGACCGCCTTCTGGTAGACGCCGTCCTGGCACACCGACTTGTCGTGCATGGCCTGGTCGCCATCCAGGTGGATGGACCAGGTGAAGAAGGGGTTCGGCTCGTACTGGTCGATCTTCTTCATCATCAGCAGCGCGTTGGTGCAGAGGATGACGAACTTCTTGCGCTCGATGTAGCCCTTGACGATCTTGGGCATGTCCCGGTGCAGCAGCGGCTCGCCGCCGGCGATGGAGACGGCCGGCGCCCCGCACTCGTCGATGGCCGCCATGCACTGCTCATAGGACAGGCGCTGGTTCAGGATCTCGTCCGGATAGTCGATCTTGCCGCAACCGGCGCAGGCCAGGTTGCAGCGAAGCAGCGGCTCCAGCATCAGCACCAGCGGATAGCGCTTCTCGCCCGAGAAGTGCTTCTTCATCACATAGGCGCCGATCCGCGCCGCCTGCTGCAGGGGAAGACCCATGCCGCACTCCTCAAACATCCGCGCCGGGGGAGCGGCGCTGTAAACCCAATCAGGCCGCGGCTTCTTCTTTGGCGGCGGCGGCGGACTCGGCCGGGGTGCGAAGCTCGGCCGGCAGTCGAAACTCGATCTCTTCCTTGATCCCGTTCATTTGCGTCACCTCGACCTCGCCAATACGGCGCAAGGTGTCGATCACGTCCAGGATCAATTCTTCCGGAGCCGAGGCCCCGGCCGTCAGCCCGATCGTCTCATGACCGCGAACCCACTCGGGATTCAACTCGGCCCCATCGGCGATCAGGTAGCTCGGCAGCCCTTCCTCCAGCCCGATCTCGCACAGCCGGTTGGAGTTGGAGCTGTTCTTCGCGCCCACCACCAGCAACACGTCCACCACCTTGCACAGGTCGCGCACAGCTGACTGCCGATGCTGGGTGGCGTAGCAGATGTCGGAGGTATCAGGCCCGGTGATGTCTGAAAAGCGGCGCTTCAGCGCGGCGATCACGCCCTTGGTGTCGTCGACGCTGAGCGTGGTCTGGGTGACGTAGGCCAACGGCGCGTCGGCGGGGAACTCCAGCGCCTCGACATCGGCCTCGGTGGAGACCAGCGCGACCGGCGCGTCGACCTGGCCCATGGTGCCTTCGACCTCGGGATGGCCGGCATGGCCGATCAGGATCAGGCCGCGGCCGCGCGAGACATAGCGCTTGCCCTGGGAATGCACCTTGGAGACCAGTGGGCAGGTGGCGTCCAGCACCGGCAGGCCACGACGCTCGGCTTCGCCCTCGACCGCCTGGGAGACGCCGTGCGCGCTGAACACCGTCACCGCCCCGTCGGGGATCTCGGACAACTCCTCCACGAAGCGGGCGCCCTTGGCCTTGAGGTTCTCGACCACGTGGCGGTTGTGGACGATCTCGTGACGCACGTAGACAGGCTGGCCGTACTTCTGCAGGGCGCGCTCGACGATGTCGATCGCCCGCACCACACCGGCGCAGAATCCCCTCGGCTGAGCCAAAACAACCCGCAACCCAGTCTCCTAAAAGGTCCGCTACCGCGACGCGCCGTGGCGCTTTCCGATCCTGGCCACGGCGTTCGGAATCTTCGCGACCCTGTAACAGTAGGGAGCCCTCGCCCAGGTTGGAAGGCGCCCGGCATAAACCGTATCGGCCACAGTGGCCGATTTCGACGTGATGGTGCGCCAAGGTCACGCTAATGAAGCCCGCCCGCGGTATAGGACCCGGCCGCGCCGGCCCGTTCCCGGCGTCTTCCGTCATCAGATCGAAAGCGACACCGCCTTGACGACCATTGCCCTCGACAGCGCGACCCGGCTGAAGTCGGAAATGACCGCCGCCGCGGACGCCGTGAACGCCGAACTCGACCGGCTGCTGCCCCGGCCCACCGGTCACCACGCCCGGGTGCAGGAGGCGATGCGCTACGCCATCCAGGTCGGCGGCAAGCGGATGCGGCCGTTCCTGATCCTGCAGGGCGCCCGGCTGTTCGGTGCGCCCGAGGCCTGCGCGCTGCGGGCCGCCGCGGCGATCGAGATGGTCCATACCTATTCGCTGGTCCACGACGACTTGCCCTGCATGGACGACGACGACCTGCGCCGGGGCCAGCCCACCACCCACAAGAAATTCGACGAGGCGACCGCGATGCTGGCCGGCGACGCCCTGCTCACCCTGGCCTTCGAGGTGGTCGTTGGCGCCGGGACCCATCCTTCCGCCGAAGTCCGCTGCAACCTGGCGGCCCTGCTTGCCCGCGCCTCGGGCAGCGAGGGCATGGTCGGCGGCCAGATGATGGACATCGTGGCGCCGGAGAACGACTTCGGCCCCGACGAGGTGGCCCTGCTGCAGCGGATGAAGACCGGCGCCCTGTTCGAGTTCTGCTGCGAGGCCGGCCCGGTCCTGGGCGAGGCCAGCGAAGAGGATCGCCGCCGCTTCCGCGCCTACGCCCACGACCTCGGCCTGGCGTTTCAGATCGCCGACGACCTGATCGACGCCACCAGCACCGCCGAGAAGGCCGGCAAGGCGGTGGGCAAGGACGCCGAGGCGGGCAAGGCCACCCTGGTTTCGATCATGGGCGTGGACGGCGCGCGGGCCGAAGCGCTCAGGATCGCGGCCCGCGCGGCCGAGGCCCTGGCCCCCTATGGTCCGGAGGCGGACGTACTTCGCGCCCTGCCTGCATTCCTGGTCGAACGTGACGCGTGAATTTCGCCGCTGAAACCTTATGCTCGGGGGCCACGTTTCGGAACCAGGGCCGAGGTGTCGGCCAGAGTTGAGCCACACCTCGGTGTGAACGCCCCCGTTGTGAACGCCGTGAACGGCAATCTCAGGATCCCACGTATGCGCTCGTTGAAGCCCGCCCTGCTCGCCCGCTCCCTGGTCGCCTCGGTCCCGCTCGCCTCCGCCGCGCTGGCTGTGGCCCTGGCCATGCCGCCCGCGGCGGCCTACGCCCAGGCTTCCGATCCCGCCGCCCTGCAGATCGACAGCTTCAACCACACGCTGCTGGAGGCCATGAAGGGCGGCAAGTCGCTCGGCTTCCAGGGCCGCTTCCGCAAGCTGGAGCCGGCGGTCACCCGCACCTTCAACCTGCCGGTGATGATCCGCTTCGCCACCGGTCCCGCCTGGACCACCCTGGCGCCGGCCGACCAGTCGGCGCTGCTGACCGCCTTCACGCGCTACAGCGTCTCCACCTGGGCGAAGAACTTCGATTCCTATCATGGGCAGAAGTTCGAGATGGGCGCCGTGGAAACCCGCGGCCCGGACAAGCTGGTCCACACCAAGCTGGTCAGCACCGACGGCAGTTCGGTCGACCTGACCTACCGGATGCGTGAGGCCGGCGGCGACTGGAAGGTGATCGACGTCTACTTCAACGGCGCGATCAGCCAGCTCAGCCAGCAGCGCGCCGACTACGCCGCCACCCTGCAGAACGGCGGCGCCAAGGCCCTGGTCCGCAAGATCGACGACCTGTCCGACAAGGCCGCCCGCGGGTAAGGCATGGTCCTCCTTCCCTGACGGAAGGAGAGTCCGTCAGCCCCCCTGCAACACCTGCTTCACCCGCTCGGCCAGGGTCTTGATGTCGATCGGCTTGGGCAGGAAGGTCACCCCGCTCTCGCCTTCCAGCAGGTCGGAGAACTCCGCCTCTGCGTAGCCGGAGATGAACATCACCGGCGCGTCCTTCAGGAAATGCCGCGCCTTCTTCAGCAGGGTGGGCCCGTCCAGGCCCGGCATGATCACGTCGGAGATCAGCAGGTCGATCTTGCCGGCGTGTTCCTCGGCCAGCTCCAGCGCCTCCTCGCCGTCGGCGGCCTCGATCACCTCGTAGCCGCGGGCGCGGAGCAGGCGCGCGGCCACGCCCCGCACGGCGTCCTCGTCCTCGACGAACAGGATGCGCCCGGCGCCGGACAGGTCCCGGGCGACGGGCTTCGGCGGGGCGACGACCGGAGCGGGCGCATTGGCCGAGGGGATGTGGATCGGCAGGAAGATGCGGAAGGCCGCGCCCTTGCCGGGCTCGCTATCCACGTGGATCCAGCCGTCGGCCTGCTTGACGATGCCATAGACGGTGGCGAGGCCCAGCCCCGTCCCTTCCCCCACCGGCTTGGTGGTGAAGAAGGGCTCGAAGATCTTGGCCATGGCCTCGGGCGGGATGCCGGGACCGTTGTCGGCCACCTCGATCAGGGCGCAGCCCTCCATCGGCGCGGTCGGGAACCCCAGCGTGCGGGCGGTCGCGGCGTCGAGGCGCGCGGTGCGGATGCTCACCGTGCCGATCCCGCCGTCGTTGGTCCCGTGCGAGCGCAGCGCATCGCGGGCGTTGACCGCCAGATTCATCACCGCGGTCTCGAGCTGGCTCTTGTCCGCGCGCACCATGGGCAGGTCGCGCCCATAGTCGGTGGACAGGATCACGTCCTCGCGCAGGAGGCGGCGCAGCAGCACCTCGAACTCGCTGATCAGTTCGCCGAGCTCCAGCGTCTCGCGCTGGACGGTCTGCTTGCGCGAGAAGGCCAGCAGCTTGCGCACCAGGTCGGCGGCGCGCACGCCGGTCTGGCGGATCTCGTTCAGCCCTTCGTAGGAGGGATCGCCCACCGGATGGCGGTGCAGCAGCTCGTCCAGGCGCAGCTGGATGGCGGTCAGCAGGTTGTTGAAGTCGTGCGCCACCCCGCCGGCGAGCTGGCCGATGGCCTGCATCTTCTGCGACTGGCTGAGCTGGAGTTCGAGCTGCTTCTGCTCGGACACGTCCAGCAGGTAGGCCATCGTCCGGTCCTCGGCCTGGGTGACGTAGAGGTGGGCGATCTTGGGGGCGCCGCCGGCCGCGCCGTTGGCGAGGCGCACCTCCAC
>JBARAK010000167.1:0-3015 GCA_049791955.1 Caulobacteraceae bacterium | reverse complement strand
GGACCACACCGTGGTGCGCCTCGAACGGCGGGCGGGACCGGCCGATCCGCAGGACGGCGCGGTGGTCGCCTCCGCCCCGCTGGACGCCGCCGCCGGCGCGTCGGTGCGACTGAAGATCGAGGCGCGGGGCGACCGCTACGACTTCGACTACGCCGAAGGCGAAGGCCCTTGGCGGACACTGGTCAAGGACGCCGACGGGACCATCCTCAGCACCAGGACCGCCGGCGGGTTCGTGGGCGCGATGTTCGGCCTCTACGCCTACGCCGCGGCGCCTCCTGCCCTGCGCTAGCGGGGGAGGAGAAAAAGCCTCAGGGCGCCGCTAGCCGCCGGCTCTCCGGCGGCCCCAGGTAGCTCGGCTTCACGCCGCCGAGATCGAGCACCACCCGCTCGAACACCACGCCGGGGTCCACCCGCCACAGCTTCACCACGTGCGGCCCCGCGCTGACCGATGGGAAGCGCGTGACCAGCACCCGCGCGTCGTCGGCCACCGAGCGGTCCCAGGCGTCCTTGGACGGATCGCCCTCCAGGTTCACCACCTGGGCCGCGCCGCCATCGATCGAGACCGCGTAGCGCAGCCCGCCCTTGCCCCGGAAATCCAGCGAGGGGGCGACGGTGGTCAGCACCGCCAACGGCCCCGGCTCGGTCAGGTTCACCGCATAGTCGAGATACGCCCCCGCGCCCGGCGCCTGGGACGGCGCGGTGACCGGGAAGCTGGTCACCCCCGAGAGCGTGCGCCCGAGGTCGGGGACCTCGCCCCAACCAACCCCGTCCACGCCGACCGCCCGCTGGTAGTGCGCCGCCTCCATGGCGACATAGCCGTCGGCCTCCGCGAAGCCGCCGCCGCTGAGCGCGACGCTGTTGGCCTCGACCGCGATCTTCACCACCGTCCCGTCCGACCCGCTGACCGTCACGGACGCCGGGTTGCGGCCCGCCGGAACGCGGCTCCAGTCGACCGAGAGCTCCAGCCGGGTCTGCTCGCCCACCTCGCCCGTGGGCGACGAGACCGCCAGCCAGGGCGCGGAAGCGGAAACGGTGTAGCGGACCGGCCCCGTCCCCCGGTTGAACAGCTCGACATAGCGCCGCCCCGCGCCGTAGCGGTCGAACGCCAGCCGCAGCGCGCCAGGGGCCGCCGGCCACGCCCGCGCATCGCCTTCCACCGCCACCCCCAGGGCGCCCGCCGCCGGCAGGTCCAGGGTCTGGACCTTGGGCATGATGTTGACCGGCGGGTCGCGCCAGCTGGTGTAGCCGATGTGGGTCTGGTCCATCATGTGGGTCCATTTCCCGTGGGCCGTCTGGTCGTTGTAGAGCCGGGTCAGGTCCGCATCGCGCTGGAACAGCGCCTTGACCTGGTCCGCCGTGCGGTTGGTCGCGGCCCGGCCCTGGGCGGCGTAGAGCCGGTTCAGCCCGGCGGTGACATAGAGCCGGTTCAGGTTGGCGCTGGCCTCGACCGGATAGAGCACCAGTTCCACGAAGGCGTCGTCATAGCCGGCCGGCAGGGCCTTGCGGACCTCCCGCGCCCTGGCGGCCAGGGCGTCGTAGGCGTCGGCCACCCGCTCGGCCTCGCGGTAGTCGGTCAGGCTGTAGGTGGTGGGCTCCAGCAGCTCCGGTTTCCGGCGGGCGTTGTACTGGGTATAGCGGGTCAGCAGCTCGGCGATCTCGGCGGCGTGGGTGGGGCCGAACTGCTCGGCGGCCCAGTCGCGGGTGTAGCTGCCGACCTTGCCCACTGGCCAGGCGTCGGGGTTCCAGCCGTAGTCGAGGAAGAACTGGATCGGCAACTCCATCGGCTTCAGGTCGCCGACATTGACGATCCACAGCTGGTCGGCGCCGTAGGCGTGGGCCAGGTGCATCTGCTCCCAGGTGCGCTCGACCTGGTTGGTGTTGATCCACTTGTAGTTCCGGGGACCGCCCACGTAGTCGAAGTGGTAGTAGATGCCGTAGCCGCCGGCCCGGGTGTGTCCCCGTTCCGGCAGGCGGCGGATGTCGCCCCAGTTGTCGTCGGAGAACAGCAGGGTCACGTCGTCCGGCACGCGCATGCCGTGGTCGTAGTAGTCCTGCACCTCCTTGTAGAGCGCCCAGACCTGGGGCGTCTGCGCGGGATCGCGGTGGGTGACCTGGCCGATGATTTGGCGCTGGTCGGCGACGATCTTCTCCAGCAGGGCGGTGGGAGAGCCCTCGGTCATCGGCTTGTCACCGTCTCCGCGCATCCCGACCGTGACCAGGGCCTCGTTGGAGCCCAGCCGCTCCATCCCCTTGCGCCAGTAGTCGCGCAGGGTGGCGGCGTTGGTGGTGTAGTCCCAGTCGCCATGGCCGTAGCGCGCCCACTCCGCCTGGTTGCGGGCCATGGGCTCGTGGTGCGAGGTGCCCATCACCACGCCATAGGCGTTCGCGTCCACCGGGTTCTGCGGATCGTCGTCGGCGAAGGCCTTGCCCCACATGGCCGGCCACAGGAAATCGCCCTTCATCCGCAGGACCAGCTCGAACACCTTGTCGTAGAAGCGGTGGTTGAAGCCGCCGTAGGTGGCCACGACCCAGCCCTTCAGGGACGGGTCCTCGTCGTTGAGGAAGATCCCGCGGTAGCGCACCGCCGGCGCCTCCACCCGGCGACCCGCGGTCACGTACAGGTCCGGCCGCACGGGGACCGGCACGTCCGCCCACCAGGCCCAGGGCGACACGCCCGCGCGCTCCGACAGGTCGTACAGGCCGAACATGGTCCCCCGCCGGTCGGCGCCGGCGATCACCAGGGCGTGGTCGACGCCGGGCTCGGGATGCTCGACCACCTGGACCGTGAAGGCTTCCCACTTGCCGGCGACGCCCCTGACGTCCAGCCGCCCCTCACGCACCAGCCGGTCGATCACCGGGCTGTGGCCCAGGGTCCCCGCGATCACCTTCGCATCGGACGTCGCTGTTCCACCGGCCAGCCGGCCCAGGTCCGCGCGGACATCTTCCGCCGCCCGCGTCACCCCAGGCAGGTCGCCGTCCGTCACCTCCAGCACCGCCGACCGGCCCTGTGCGATC
>JBARAK010000166.1:0-2390 GCA_049791955.1 Caulobacteraceae bacterium | reverse complement strand
GTGGAACGGCTGGCGGAGCGGATCGCCCCGGCTATCGACGACGAGACCGTGGTGGTCTGCCTGCTGACCGGCGGCCTGTGGTTCGCCGCCGATCTCACCCGCGCCCTGGCCCGCCGCGATCGCCATCCCCTGTTCGACGCGATGTGGCTGGCGTCCTATGGCGACGCGCGCGCCAGCGCCGGCCGGGTCGAGACCCGCGCCGGGCTGCAGCGGTCCGTAAGCGGACGCCGCGTGCTGGTGGTGGATGACGTGCTGGACTCCGGCCTGTCGCTGCTGGAGGCCGGGAAACTGGCCCTGGCCGCGGGGGCGGTGGAGGTGCTTACGGCGGTGTTCGCCCGAAAGCCCTGGACCGGGACCCGTGAAGTCGAACCGGACTTCGTGGCCTGGGAGGCGCCCGGGCGCTTCCTGGCCGGCTATGGCATGGATGCGGCTGGCCGCTATCGCGGCCTGCCGGAGGTCATCGCCCTGGACTGAAGAAAGTCGGGCAGGAGCGGCCATGGTGAGCTCGCCCCTGCAATGAACACGATCATCCGGATGTTCAGGATCAGAACCCGGCGACGCGCCAGACGCCCTGGCCCTGGGTGGCGATCTTGAGGCTTTCGCGCTGAGCCGATCCCAGGCGCTGCACCGCTTCGTCGCGCACCGCCGACCGGCAGGCGGTCTGGTTGGCGAGCGGCTCGGGGACGTTGCGGCAGAAGGCGTGGGCCGCGCGCTCGACACGGTCCTGGAAGCGGGCGGCGTCGGCGGGATTGGACAGGTCGAGGTCGGCGACCTGGATGCGCACCTCGGCGGCGTGGGCCACCGTACCGATGGCGGACAGGGGGACCGCGGCCATGGCGAGGGTGGCGACGGTGGTCAGGACATTGATCAGCTTGCTCATGGTCTTGTTCCCGGTTTCGGTGCTTCGAGTTTCTGAATTGGCCCGCCTCAGCGGTGAGCAATTCAGTAGTCTCCGAGCCTCTGGAAGACCAATTAAGCTTCAGTCATGACTTGATTTTAACAACATGACGACTCATTCACAGAAGAAGATTAAGTTCATGTAATCATGAACTGGCTGTAATGCTTGGACTGGCAGTCCGTTTTTCAGACAAGTGCACGTTGTGGCGTTCGACGGTCTGCAGATCGTCAGTGGGCGTCGTAGGCCTTCACCACCCGCCGAGGGGCGACGTTGCGCCAGCGGCGCTCGATCATCCGGCGCACCGTGATCGCATCGACCATGTCGAGCCGGGCCAGGACCGAGGGATAGCCCTGGTAATGCGGCGTGATGTGGAAGACGCACGGATCGGCTTCGATCAGCAAATCCCGCTCATCCATCGGGACATCGACGAACACCAGGCTGTCGTCCTCGCTGCGCAGCCGGGTCAGGAACTTGCCGTGCGTCTTCAGCGCCGGCGTGCCGTAGGCGGTGGACACCTCGACATCCGGAAGCTCCGAAGCGATCGCGATCACCTCGTCCCAGGTCACGGCCGGCCCGCCTTGAAGGCGCGGCGATCTCCGCCATGCGCGTATCCGGACGAGTCGGCCATGTGCTGCTCCGGCCTTTGAGCCTCAGGCCAGTCTAGCACGGATCGGCAGGCTGGCGGGTGACGGAGCCCCCATCCATGCGCTAGACCCCCTGTATTCGTGGACGAAACGTCCGCATGGATAGTCCATTTTTGGACGAGACGTCGGGGACGACACGTCCACAGCCGGCGACCGGGAGGATGAATGGCCGACGCGTACGACCTGCCCAAGGGCGATCTGATGGCCGGCAAGCGCGGCGTGGTGATGGGCGTGGCCAACGCCAATTCCATCGCCTGGGGCATCGCGGCCCAGCTCGCCGCCCAGGGGGCCGAAATGGCCTTCACCATCCTGGATTCGATGGAGAAGCGGGTTCGCCCGTTGGCCGAGAGCATCGGGGTGAAGACCCTGATCCCGTGCGAAGTGACCAACGACGACTCGATGGAAGCCGCCTTCAGGACCATCGAGGAGACCTTCGGGACCATCGACTTCCTGGTCCACGCCATCGCCTTCTCCGACAAGAACGAGCTGAAGGGCTCCTTCGTCGAGAACACCACGCGCGAGAACTTCGCCCGCTCGATGGACATCTCGGCCTTTTCGTTCGTGGACGCCTCGCGCCGCGCCGCGCGGCTGATGCCGAACGGCGGCTCGCTGGTGACCCTGACCTACCTGGGCTCTGAGCGGACCATCCCGAACTACAACGTCATGGGCGTGGCCAAGGCGGCGCTGGAAGCCTCCACCCGCTACATCGCCCGCGACCTCGGCCCGCAGAAGATCCGCGCCAACGCCATCTCGGCCGGCGCGGTGCGCACCCTGTCGCTGGCCGGCATCTCGGGCGGCCGGGGCATGCTGGCCCATGGCCGCGCCTGGGCGCCGCTGCAGGAGGACAC
>JBARAK010000165.1:0-3623 GCA_049791955.1 Caulobacteraceae bacterium | reverse complement strand
CTGGAGTTCTATACCGGCGTTCCTGGGACCATCGGCGGCGCCTGCACCATGAACGCCGGCTGCTACGGCGCCGAGACCAGGGACGTGCTGGTCGAGGCCCACGCCCTGGACCGCACCGGCCGGCGCGTGACCTTGTCGAACGCCGAGATGGATTTCAGCTACCGCAGGTGCGGGGCGGCCGCGGAGCGCTGGCTGATCTTCACCGGCGCCCTGTTCGAAGGGCGTCCCGACGAGGCCACGGCCGTGGGCGAGCGCATGGAGGCGATCACCGCCCGCCGCGAGGCCTCCCAGCCGATCCGCGAAAAGACCAGCGGCTCGACCTTCAAGAACCCGGATGGCCACAGCGCCTGGAAACTGGTGGACGAGGCCGGCTGGCGCGGCAAGCCTCACGGCGGGGCCATGTTCTCGCCCCAGCACGCCAACTTCCTGATCAACGCGGACGGCGCGACCGCCGCCGATCTCGAAGGCCTGGGCGAAGCCGTGCGCGCCGACGTCCGCGAGAAACTCGGGGTCGACCTTCACTGGGAAGTGAAGCGCATCGGACGCACCTGACGGCTCTGCGGCGTTTCGACTCTGAAGCACGGCGTTTGCGTCGCGGCTGAAATCCCGCATTAGCTCAAACCCTTGGGCCCATCTCTGGGCCAGAGCGGATGAGAGCGCCGATGTCCCAACATCCCTTGGCCAACCGCCGGATCGCCGTCCTGCTCGGCGGCCTCAGCCCCGAACGCGAGGTCAGCCTGGTCTCGGGCGAAGCCTGCGCCGCCGCCCTGGAGCGGCTGGGAGCCGAGGTGGCGCGCGTCGACGCCGGCCGCGACCTGGCCGATGTCCTGACCGCCGTTCGCCCGGACGTCGCCTTCAACGCCTTGCACGGGGCCTGGGGCGAGGACGGCTGCGTGCAGGGCGTGCTGGAGACCCTGGATATCCCCTACACCCACTCCGGCGTGCTGGCCTCCGCCCTGGCGATGGACAAGGCCAAGGCCAAGGCGGTGCTGGCGGCGGCCGGGGTGACGGTGCCGGGGGGAGGCCTGTTCGATCGGCGCCTGGCCGCCCGCGATCACGTGATGGCGCCGCCCTATGTGGTGAAGCCCAACGCCCAGGGATCCTCCGTCGGGGTCTTCCTGGTGTTCGAAGGCGCCAACCGACCGCCCCAGGCACTGGCCACTGAGGACTGGACCTATGGCGAGGAGGTGATGATCGAGCCCTACATCGCTGGTCACGAACTGGCGGTGGCGGTGCTGGGCGAAGCCGGTGGACCGCGCGCGCTGGCGGTTACCGACATCGTCGCGGCCACGGGCTTCTACGATTACGAGGCCAAATACGGCGAGGGCGGCTCCAAGCACATCGTCCCAGCCCCGATTCCCGAGGAAATTACGGCCGCGGCGATGCGGATGGCCGAGCGCGCACACACCGCATTGGGTTGCCGAGGACTTACCCGATCGGACTTCCGTTATGACGACGTTAAGGGCGATCTGGTCCTACTGGAAGTGAACACCCAGCCCGGCATGACACCCACCTCGCTCGCGCCGGAGCAGGCCGCTCACACTGGTTTGGACTTCGACCGCCTCGTGCAATGGATTGTTGAGGACGCCTCATGCCCGCGGTGATGCGGGATGGCCCCAAGGCCCCCAGGGGCAAGGGCGGCGCCGCGCCTGCAAAGCGCGCGCGCGGTTCTGCGCCTGCGCCCGAGGCCGGCCGCCTTCCAATCCCGCCCCGCATCGCCCTCATCGCCACCGGAGCCGTGCTGATCGGCGGCTTGGGCCTTGTGCTGGCGACGGGTGGCCGCGCCCACGCCCTGCAGACCGGCGTCGACAACGCCGTCGCGGGGCAGCTGGCGCGCGCCGGGCTGCGGGTCGCCAATGTCGAGGTCGAAGGCGCCTCGCGCTTCTCGGTCCCCTACATCGTACAGGCTGCGGCCGTACAGCACGGCGCCCCGCTGATGGGCCTCGACCTGCGCGAGATCCGCGAGCGGGTGCAGCAGGTGGGCTGGGTCAAGTCGGTGCGCATCCTGCGCCTGATGCCCGATACGGTGGTCCTGGCCGTATCCGAACGTCCCCGGCTGGCGGTCTGGCAAAGCCAGGGCCAGTCCCATGTGGTCGATCCTGACGGCCAGGTGATCCCGGAAGCCGATCCAGGCCTGTTCGTCGACCTGCCCCTGATCGTGGGCGATGGCGCGCCCCAGGCGGCCGGCGCGGTCCTGCCCCTGGTCCAGACGCGGCCACGGCTGATGGGCAAGCTGGAAGCCCTGGTGCGTGTCGACGGTCGCCGCTGGGACCTGCGCCTGAAGGACGGCAGCTTGATCCAGCTACCGGCTGTCGGCGAGGACGCCGCCCTGATCCAGCTCGACCAGCTTGACCAGAAGAACCGCCTGCTCGACCTCGGCTTCGAACGCATCGACCTGCGCGACCCCGAAATGGTGGTCGTGCGGCCGCGCCAGCCGAGCGGCCCCCAGACCGCATCCGCCGCCAATCCCGCCCCAACACCCGCCAAAACCTGACCAGGAGCCAAGGGGATGTCCAACCTCCGCGACCGCCGAGACGCCCGAGATAGCCTCAAGGTGCTGTCCGGCCATCATCGCCAGCCCCTGGTGGCGGCGGTGGACCTCGGCGCGTCCAAGGTCGGCTGTTTCATCATGAAGCCGGACGGCGCCAAGCGCGAGGACCGCTCCATCAACGTCAGCGGCGTGGCCCACGTCCGCTCCAACGGCATCCGCGGCGGCGCGCTGATCAACATGGAGGAGGCCGCGCACGCCATCGCCCAGGCGGTCGAGCGGGCGGAGAACATGGCAGGGGTCAGCGTCCAGGGCGTGGTCATCACCACCGCGGGCGGTCAGCTGGCCAGCCATCGCACCTCCACCAACATCCAGCTCTCCGGCCGGCCGATCAGTGACCAGGACCTGTCGCGGGCGCTGCAGCTGGCGGTCAGCCAGTGCCGCTTCCTCGGACGGCGGCCGATCCACCTGCTGCCGATCTCCTGGTCGGTGGACGGCGCGCGCGGCGTGCGCGACCCGCGCAACATGTTCGGCCGCAGCCTCAGCCTCGACCTGCTGGTCGTCACCATGAGCGAGAGCGCCTTCCAGACCCTCGGCCATTGCCTTGAGCTGGTCCATCTGCAGTTCGAGGGCGTGGTGGCCGCCCCCTTCGCCTCGGCGCTGGCGGCGCTGGAGGACGACGAAATGGACCTTGGGGCCGTGTGCATCGACATGGGCGGCGGCTCGACGTCGGTTGCGGTGTTCGGCGACGGCTCCCTGCTGCACGTGGACAGTCTGGCGGTGGGGGGCGGCCATGTGACCGCCGACATCGCACGCGGGCTTTCCACCACCACGGCGGGCGCCGAGCGGATCAAGACCCTGCACGGCTCGGCCATCGCCTCGGCCAACGAGGATCGCGAGATGATCGAGGCCCCGCCCCGGGGCGACGATCCGGGCGCCGGGGCGGTGGTGGCGCCGCGCAGCCTGCTGAAGGGCATCATCGCCCCCCGCGTCGAAGAGACGCTCGAACTGGTGCGCGAGCGGCTGAAGGCCTCCGGCGCGCCGCTCGACTCCGGCGCAAGCATCGTCCTGACCGGCGGCGCGAGCCAGTTGGCGGGCGTCAGGGAAGTGGCGGTGCGCGTGTTCGACCGTCCGG
>JBARAK010000164.1:0-16702 GCA_049791955.1 Caulobacteraceae bacterium | reverse complement strand
GCCCCTGGGTGCGCAAGGCGTCGAAGCGGACGGCGTCGGCTAGGGCGGCCGGGGCGGTTTCGGCGGTGTAGAGCGGCCCGACTTCGAGGCCGCCGGGCGTGCGCACGGTCAGCCGTTCCAGCGGCTGGCCCTTCAGGGTCTTCTCGACCAGGGCCAGCCAGGTTTCACGGGAGGGGAGGGGGAAGTCGGCGGCGAGGGGGATGTCCACGGCGGTCTGGCCTTCTTCCGTCCAGCGAGTGTTCGGCGTCCCACAAGATATGCGCTCGGCGCGGCGAGGGCGATCGGTGGCCGCGACCACGAGGCGGTCAGGCGCTGCGGCTCATCTTTCCATAGCCCGGGGCAGGGACGGGGTGCAAAAATTTCGCACGAGGTTTCCGGAAAAGCTGTGAAAATGTGGCGTGCTACGCAGCGGTTTCTTCGCCATTTGCAAAATTGCGAAGGCGGAATCGGGATGATGGAAGCGAGCTGCGCCGGCTAGGAGCCGCTTGGCGACTGATGCCGGGGTGCGCGCTTTCCAGCAGGCCGAGGCGAGGCTTGAGTATTCCCATCGTCGCCGAGAAGTAGTTGGAATTGACTAGGCGTGTAGCCTTGTTTGAGTATTACGGCTCTTGCCCCATTCAAAGTATATGTCGCCCCGGGGGCTGATTGTGCAGAGCCGATCGGCTCTGTTCGCATGAGATATCGGGGCAGGAAAATGAGAAGATACATCGTATTGGGCGTGCTGGTCGCGGCCTCGGTTCCGGTGGCCGCCGCCGCCCAGGCCGGGTTCGACGGCACGTGGAAGGCCGACATCGCCTCGGCCCAGATGCCGCAGAAGCCTGACGTCTACCTGCTGAAGGGCGGCGTCTACCAGTGCAAGACCTGCGTTCCGCCGGTGGAGGTCAAGGCCGACGGGGCCGACCACCCGGTGACGGGCCACCCCTATTACGACTCGGTGGCGATCAAGGTCGTGGGTGCGCGCACGGTGCTGGAAACCGACAAGAAGGACGGCCGGGTGGTCACCACCTCGACCACCACCCTCGCGCCCGGCGGCAAGACCCTGACCTATGTGTTCAAGGATTCCTCGAACTCCAAGACGCCGGTGACCGGCAAGGTCGTGGAGACCAAGGTGGCGGCGGGGCCTGCGGGTTCCCACGCCCTGTCCGGCTCCTGGCGGACGACCAAGGTCGAGGGCGTGTCCGACAACGGCCTGACCGTCAGCTTCAAGGTCGAGGGCGACACCCTGCACATGAGCGCGCCGACCGGGCAGTCCTACGCGGCCAGGATCGACGGGGCCGAGGCGCCGTTCATGGGCGACCCCGGCGTGACCAGCGTTCAGGTCCGCAAGCTCGACGACCGCACGCTGGAGGAGACCGACAAGCGTGACGGCAAGGTGGTCGCGGTGATGAAGATGACGGTCGCGCCGGGCGGCAAGACCATCCTGGTCGCGGTGGACAACAAGCTGCAGGGCTCCACCATGTCCTACACGGCGGTCAGGCAGTAGCGGGCGGCGCGGACCTCTGCATCCCGCGCGGCAGGGCCTTGACCTTGCCACCGTTGGAAGCCCCATCTGCCGGGCGACCGGATCGATGGAGCAAGGGCGATGCAGAGGTTTTCCGTGCCGGAGATGAACTGCGGCGGCTGCGTGCGCGGCGTGACGCGGGCGATCACCGGGCTTGATCCCGAGGCGGTGGTCGAGGCCGACCTGGAGGCGAAGACCATCGCCGTCAGCAGCCGCAGCGACGGCGCCGCCATCGTGGAGGCGCTGAAGACGGCCGGCTTCGAAGCCGCTCTCGCCGCCTGAAGGTCCTGTGAAGTTCCGGCCTCAACACGGCGCGTCCGCGCTGCGGCTCGATCGCCGGCGGTTCGTCCAGGGTATGGCCCTGGCCGGCGGGGCAGGGTCGCTGGGCTTCGTTCCCGGGCGCGCCGCGGCGGCGGCTTCGCCGTCGACGCTTGTGGGCCCCGAGTTCGACCTGACGGTCGCGGAGACCCACGTCGACGTCACCGGCCGCATGCGGATGGGAATGACGGTGAACGGCCTGTGGCCCAGCCCGACGCTGTATTGGCGCGAGGGCGAGACGGTGACCGTCAGGGTCGCCAACCGCCTGGACGAGCCGACCTCGATCCACTGGCATGGCGTCCGTGTGCCGGCCGCGATGGACGGGGTGCCGGGCCTGTCCTTCCGGGGGATCGGGCCGGGAGAGACCTTCACCTACCGCTTCCCGGTCGTCCAGAACGGCACCTACTGGTATCACAGCCACTCCGGCATGCAGGAGCAGATGGGCATGTACGGCGCCCTGGTGGTGCTGCCCAAGGACGCCGATCCGAACGCCTACGACCGTGAGCACGTGGTGGTGCTGACGGACTGGACCGACGCGGACCCGATGTCGATCGTGGCCAACCTCAAGCAGGACGGCGAGTACTACAACTATGGCCAGCGCACCGTGGGCGACCTGGCCCGCGAGCTGAAGCGCGACGGCGTGGCCGCGACCTGGCGCGAGCGGTCGATGTGGGGGCGGATGCGCATGACCCCGACCGATATCCTGGACGTCTCCGGCGCCGCCTACACCTACCTGGTCAACGGGGCCTCGCCGCGGGCCAACTGGACCGGGCTGTACGCGCCGGGCGAGCGGGTGCGGCTGCGGGTGATCAACGCCGCCTCCATGACCCTGTTCGACGTGCGCATCCCGGGGCTGAAGCTGGAGGTGGTGCAGGCCGACGGCTGCGACGTGCATCCGGTGCGGGTCGACCAGTTCCGCATCGGGCCCGCCGAGACCTACGACGTGATCGTGCGGCCGGAGGAGGAGCGCGCCTACACCCTGTTCGCCCAGGCCCAGGACCGCTCCGGCTACGCCCGCGCCACCCTGGCGCCGCGGATGGGGATGAGCGCCCCGGTCCCCCCGATGGACCCCCGCCCGGTCCGCTCCATGAGTGACATGGGCATGTCTATGCAAATGGGCGACATGTCAGGGCCAATGGGCGACATGTCAGGCATGGACATGTCAAAGACGCCGGACATGGACATGTCGGGGATGAAGACGCCCCCGTCCCGGCCCAAAAGCCCCCCGCTTCCGGGCGCCGACGCCAGCGGCGTGGACCCGGTGAGGATGGGCGTCAACGTCGACAACCTCGCCGCCCAGACCTCGGACCGGCAGGGCGAGGCCGGCGACGGGCTGGACCACGACGGCCGCCGCACCCTGGTCTACACCGACCTCAAGGCGCTGGCCCGGCCCCCCGACCCCCGACCCCCGACCCGCGAGGTGGTCTTCCACCTGACCGGCAACATGCAGCGCTGGACCTGGGGCTTCGACGGCAAGAAGTTCGCCGAGGCGCCGCCCGTCCGCCTCAAGCTCGGCGAGCGGCTGCGCTTCGTGCTGATCAACGACACCATGATGGAGCACCCCATCCACCTGCACGGCCTGTTCAGCGAGCTGGAGAACGGCCAGGCCGACTTCCGGCCGCTGAAGCACACCGTGCTGGTCAAGCCGGGCGAGCGGATCAGCTATCTGGTCAGCGCCGACACGCCGGGGCACTGGGCCTTCCACTGCCACCTGATGTACCACATGGAAACCGGGATGTTCCGCACGGTGGTGGTGGCCTGATGCGTGGGTTCGCCCTTGCGATGCTCCCGGTCCTCGCGCTCGCCTCCGCCGCCTCGGCCCAGACCCCCGGCGGCGACCCGGACAGCGCCACGCCCTTCGGCTATCCGGTCGGCGACCAGCGCACCTTCGTCCACGGCCTGCTCGACCAGTTCGAGGGACGGCTGGGCCAGGACAGCGCGTTGCGCTGGGAAGGCGAGGGCTGGGTCGGCGGCGACTTCGACCGCCTGTGGCTGAAGAGCGAGGGCGAGGTGTCCAAGGGCCAGGTCGAGGACGGCCAGCAGGAGCTGTTCTACGACCGCCCGGTCACCACCTACTTCGACCTGCAGGCCGGCGCCCGCTACGACCTGGACTCCCTGCGCGGGCGCGGCTGGGGCGCGCTGGGGGTGGAGGGGTTCGCCCCCTACTACGCCACCGTCTCGGCCACCCTCTACGCCAGCGACGACGGCCACTACGCCGCCAAGCTGCAGGCCGCCGACGAGATCCGCTTCACCCAGCGCCTGATCCTGGAGCCCCAGGCGGAGCTGAACCTCTACACCCGCGACGACCGCGCCCGGCGGGTGGGTTCGGGCCTGTCGGACCTCGATGCCGGGCTGAGGCTGCGCTACGAGATCACCCGCAAGTTCGCCCCCTACCTGGGCGTGACCTACGAGCAGCGCTTCGCCCGCACCGCCGACGATGTCCGCGCCGCCGGCGAGCGGGCCGAGGCCCTGCGCTTCACCGTCGGGGCGCGGAGCTGGTTCTGAGCGGGGCGGCCCGGGCGCAACAATTGCGCGGGTTCGCGGACGGACTTCGAGCCTGTGGCGAGCCCGCGTGAGATCGCCTATGAACGGCCAAGTTCGTGCGGCGGGTAGCCGCACCTGGGGGCGTCAGCCGATGGTTCTGGATAGTCGTCCGGACGCGCAGTTCAGTGCGAAGCGCGGAATCCTGGCCGCCGTGGTCACGGCCTTCGTCCTGCTCGGGCTGACCGCGCTCGCCTCCATCGTCTCGATGGTGATGACCATGCGCACCGAGCAGGCGGCGGCCCATTCGGTCGACGTCCGCCGGGTCGAGAGCGAGCTGTTCAGCACCGTCCAGGACGCCGAGACCGGCCAGCGGGGCTATCTGCTGACCCGCGACCCCAGCTACCTCGAACCGTTCGACGCCGCCCGCGCCCGCCTGCACCGGCTGCAGGCCCAGCTGCGCGGCCTGGCCGGCGACACCCCCGAGCAGGAGAAGCGGCTCGACATCCTCGACGGCCTGATCGCCGCCAAGATGGCCGAGCTGGACCGCACGGTGGACCTGACCCACCATGGCCAGGACGCCGCCGCCCTGGCCATGGTCAGGAGCAACGTAGGCCAGGCGGTCATGCGGCGTATCCGGGGCGAGGTCGACGCCTTCGACCTGGCCGAGCGCAGCCTGTTCCAGCAGCGCCAGGCCCGCGTCGACCTGCAGCGCACCTGGCTGGCGGCCTTCGTGGTGCTGGCCATCCTGCTGGTCGGCGTGCTGGGCCTGATGATCGGGCGGGCGGCCCGCGCCTATGGCCGCCAGCTGGCCGAGCAGAACCTGTCGCTGGAGCGCGAGATCGCCCAGCGCAAGCAGGCCGAGAGCCAGCTGCGCCAGGCCCAGAAGATGGAGGCGCTGGGCCACCTGACCGGCGGCATCGCCCACGACTTCAACAACATGCTGGCCATCATCGTCGGCAGCCTCGACATCCTGATCCGCCGCCTGTCCCCCGACAACGACGCCCGGCTGCGCACCCTGGCCGAAGGCGCCCTGACCGGCGCCAACCGGGCGGCGGCCCTGACCCAGCGCCTGCTGGCCTTCTCCCGCCTCCAGCCGCTCAACCCCCGCGCCACCGACGTCAACAAGTGCGTCGGCGACATGTCCGAGATGCTCCGCCGCACCCTGGGCGAGCGGGTGGCGATCGAGACCGTGCTGGCCGGCGGCCTGTGGCGCGCCTTCGTCGACCCGCCCCAGCTGGAGAGCGCGATCCTGAACCTGGCGGTCAACGCCCGCGACGCCATGCCGGACGGGGGCAAGCTGACGCTGGAGACCGGCAACGCCTCGCTCGACCAGGCCTACGCCGACACCCACATCGAGGTGACGCCCGGCCAGTACGTGATGATCGCGGTCACCGACTCCGGCCGCGGCATGTCGGTCGAGGTGATGGAAAAGGCCTTCGACCCGTTCTTCACCACCAAGAGCGTGGGCCACGGCACCGGGCTGGGCCTGAGCCAGGTGCACGGCTTCCTCAAGCAGTCGCGCGGCCACGTGAAAATCTACAGCGAGGCCGGGGTCGGCACCACGGTCAAGCTGTACCTGCCCCGCGACGTCGACGGGACGGCCATCGAACGGCCCACGGTCTCCGCCGCCCGCAAGCTGATCAGCCGCCGCTTCACCGTGCTGATCGTGGAGGACGACGCGGGCGTGCGCGCCGTGGCCATCAGCGCGCTCAAGGAACTGGGCTTCGAGGTGGTGGAGGCCGACAGCGCCGCCGTCGCCCTGGAGCGCCTGGCCGAACGGCCCGAGATCACCGTCCTGCTGACCGACGTGGTCATGCCCCAGATGAACGGCCGCCAACTGGCCGACCAGGCCCTGCTCCAGCGCCCCGACCTGCGGGTGATCTACATGACCGGCTACACCCGCAACGCCATCGTCCACAACGGCGTGCTGGACGCCGGCACCCGGCTGATCACCAAGCCGTTCACGGTTGAGCAGTTGGATAGGGAGCTGCGGCTGGCGTTGGAGGATTTGATCTGAGGGGGCGTGCCAGCGCCAGCCCCATAGCGGACTCCACGACCCGAAGTGGGTGGTTAGCCGCCTCTGTTTGCGGTTTGCGGCGGAACGCACTAGAAGCGAAGCTTGACTGACGCTAGGGTTGCGGCGGCGCGACTCCAACTGGCCGAGCGGATGAATTGAGCAACCCTACCTACTCTGAGTTTTCTGCCGGCGACTCAATGCTCGGCTACATCTATCAGTGCGAGTATGCGCTCTATCACTTACTCGATCGCGACAAACTGACTGTCCAAGTTTCAATTGAAACGATGGATGATGTCGTTTCTGAAAGTGGCGAAGGAGACCCTCAGGAACTTCTCCAGCTAAAGCATCATCGAAAAGAAGAGGGGCGCTCGGTCCGCAGTCTCACCGATCGGCACGAGGATCTTTGGAAGACCCTTAGAATTTGGGCAACCCTCATCAATGGTGAAATCGAGTCATCTGAGACAAGTTTTTTCCTAATGACGACGTCGCCCAAAGGTGGTGACGAAGATTCAATCGCTTATTTTCTCGCGCCAAAGGGTGGTGGCCTAAAGCGAGATCCAGTTAAGGCGCTGAATCGATTGGAAAATCTCGCAACAGAGATTTTCAATGAAGTTGATCTGTCAGAAAAGGGGGCGCTCAAGAAAGGCGCTTCCGCTTTTTTGCTTTTGCCCACCGAGAAGCGCATTCACCTCGTCAACAATATGACGATCGTGACTTCATCGCCATCCATCCGAGATTTAAGGAAAAAGATTGATCAGCGATTGCGTGCGTCAGGTGGAACGGACGAGATTCACCCTCAGTTCGTCGAGGGCGTTGTGGGATGGTGGTATGGCGCATGTGTCCACCACCTTGCAGGGCGGGGCGCTCGGTCCATTCCATTTGAGGCGCTGGAACGAAAGATTGCTGAGCTATCTCAGATACTTACGCTCTCCGCCTTGCCTCGTTACGATATCGCTGATGCTCTCGCCGACGACGAGGTTGAAGCACTTCGCGGGCGCACCTTTGTACAACAAATACTCGCCATTGGACACCGTCCCGAAGGTGAGTTGATGCTTTCGGCGATGCTGGATTTCTACAAAGCTGACGCCCATCGAAAGAGATGGATCGAAGAGTTCCGTGTTGATCTTACCGACCTTGGTCGGTTCGAAGGCGATCTTCGCGGGGCTTGGGGTGTACATTTCGGGTCAGCGGAAATTGAATGCGAAGATTGCGCGTCGAGTGTTGAACCGGAAAAAGCGTATCAGAAACTCGGGCAACGAGTACTCAGAGACACTTTATCGATGCCGGCTCCAGATTTGAAAGGGTTTAGCGCGCCGTTTCTAGCCCGCGGATCATACCATATCCTCGCTGGGGGCGACCAACCTACCATCGGGTGGCATCCGCAATGGAGGGCCCGCTTTGGCTCTGGAAAGCGCTCCACATGAGGCCTGCATTGCCAGCGTGGGAGCAGCGCTCCGCTGACTACGGCAATCTCTTCAATCCGGCCTTTCTCATGCTGGTCTTGGCTGCTGCCTGCAAAGGATTTGAGTCTGAGCAGAAGGGCATCTCCGACGAGCGCCAGTTGGGCATGCCATTTGTTCTATTTTTTTTGGCAGTCCCCCTGGCGTTAAGCCGTGAATTCAATGACGAACGCCCTCGCCGCTTGGCTGGGAGTCTAGTGAGTTGGCTTAGAAAAAATCCCGCCGCGACGGCGAATATTTCCGCCGCCGCCTATTCGCTGGTTCCAGTGGTTCGCGAGGGCATCGTGTTCGCACTTCGCACCGGGCATCTTCAAGCGGGTGATGATGGGCGATTTCGTTCGGGGCGGACACACGGCGAGCTTCAGTTGGATGTCCGCACCGACCTTCTTGCTCACCTCAACAACGCAGGATTCGCAGGCCGTTGGCTGGCGAAGAGCGGCACGCTGGCCCCAATCCTAGAAGCCTTTGGCTTAAGGCCTTAACATGCAAATTCGTCGGATTGTTCTCTATCATGAACGCGGGTTTATACGGGATCTACCTTTTCATTTAGGTAAGGTAAATATCGTCACCGGGCCTAGTGAGCGTGGAAAGTCGGCAATTCTAGCGATCATCGACTATTGTCTTGGGGCGCATCAGCTCGGCGTACCGGCCGGTGTGATTCAGGACTCGGTGGCATGGTATGCGCTGGAGTTGGATTTTAGTGGCGATCGACTATTTGTGGCGCGACCTGGTGTGGATCCCTCCAGGAAAGGTAGCCCCTTCTGGCACATCGCGCCCGGTGGCTTCAGCGAGATTCCGCCGCTTCAAGATCTGCAACCCAGATACAAACGAGACGATCTGCTCGATAAAATCAGCGCTAAACTAGGCATCGGAACGACCCTCATTCCCCGAGCTGATGGTGAAGTTGCTCGTAAGAAACTAACCTTTAGGTCAAGCCTGATCTATTCTCTTCAAAAGCAGAATGAAATTGCGAATCCGGACCTCTTTTTTCATCGTCAGGGCGATCCGCAAATTGCTCAGCTCATTCGCGATACACTTCCTTACTACCTTGGGGCGATCAATGAAGATGTCATTGCCAAGCAAGCCGACCTGAAGGCAAGACGAAAGCGTATCCGGGAGCTACAAAAGCAGTTGGACCGAGCCGCTTTGGTGGAGGCGCGCCGAGATGACGAGGCAGCCTACCTCGTAGTAGAGGCTCAACAATGTGGCCTACTACCTGATCGCCTTCCGAGACCGCCATCGTCCGACAATGTCTCGCAGTTGCTCGAACAAGCGGAATCTCTCAGCCGGTCGCAGATCGACGCGGCGGGGAGTGATCAGCTGGGCCTGTTGGCACAACAAATCGCCGAGCTTGATCGCCGCCGCGGCAATCTCAGGCGGCAGATCGAATCCCTTGAGGATTTTGGATCCGACCAGAATCAGGTTTTGGGTGCAGTCAACGAGCAGCGGCTCCGCTTAAGAAGCCTGGAATTGGCAAGCAGTCATACGGTGGATGGAGGAACGTGCCCGCTTTGCGAAGCGGACCTGATCTCGCCGCCGCCGAAGGTTTCGGATCTTAGGCGCTCGCTGAATGTTCTTGATCATGAACTCAATTTCGTGGCGCTTGACCGCACTCAAGTGCAGCAAGCCCTAGTTGAATGCAGAACGCAGTTGAACCAGGTCATAAGTCAGATCGGGGCAGCGCGCGCTCGGATCGCTCAACTGCGCGAAGAGGACATTCGTGTCCGTGGTACGCTTGAGCGCCGCAACACTTCAGCCCGAGTCGGCGGTATGATCCAGATGTTCCTGCGCGTTGCTTCTGCCAGCAGCGACGAAGATCGTGCTGCCCTTGAGATGGACATAGCGGCACTTCAAGCGACAGTGGAAGAGCTTGAAGAAGAGACGGATTTTACGAGCCTGAAGACTAAAACGGCCACCTTCTTGGGAAACATAGGGGGCGTCATTACGCGGTGGGCCCAGGAACTCTCTCTCGCCTATTCGTCTGGTTTGTTGACCTTTGATATTCGGGGGCCGTATCTTGTGAACGAGACGGAACAGGGAACGGTAAATTTTTCACGCTTCGGTAGTGGCAAAAATTGGGTTTGGTACCATCTCTTAGGCCATATGGCGCTTCATAGCTGGTTCATTCAAAGAGACCGGCCAACGCCGCGATTCCTTGCGATTGATCAGCCGTCTCAAGTTTATTTTCCGGGTGGAGAAACCACCGTTGCGGAAACGGATTTGGAGGAGGTGCGCAGGATTTATGATTGGCTAATCGCGATCACCCACTCCTTTGACGGCGCCTTCCAAGTTATCATTACGGATCATGCGCGTTTTCCTGACGATCAATCGTTCGTGTCGCACGTTGCGCACGACTGGTGGGAAACCAATGATGCGCTCGTACCATCTGGATGGGCGTAAGATCATGGGTGACACGCGGCAGATTTAACCTGTGTGAATAGAGTTATTTTGTGCGGATATTCGCCATCTGAGTAGTTTATTGATATAACCGCCTAAGGTCGCTATTCGTGACGCTCAATTGCGCCTTACTGAATTGATCGGAAGCTGGAATGGTTTGACTTTAGTCAAGCTCAAGGTGCTGCGGGCGAGGGGACAGCCCAGCCTGACCGTTGAGACTTAATCATGGTCGGTCACTACCGTATGGGGCGCTATTATGGGTTGTGGGGACTCCGATGGTGGTCAGGCTGAAATTTAAGACGCCAGTCAAGCCCAAGCCTGGAAGCCCGAACCGGAGGCTTTCGCACTACACGACCCTTGGCGGGCTAGTCGGTATCATCGAGAGCGGCTGCCTTTGGGCATCCAACGTTTCGTTCTTGAATGACAGCAGGGAGCTTCAACATGGCATCGAGGCGTCCCTCGACGCGATAGAGCGGTTTCTCCAGGAGCGATCAACCGAGAAATGGCATGAGCCGCTCAAGCACGCTGGAAGGGCGCTTAAAGATGGAAAAGTGCCCAACACCTACGCGACCTGCTTTTGCGAAAGCCCAGATTTGCTTAGCCAATGGCGCGGATATGGCGGTCTCGAACAGGGCGTCTCAATCCAGTTCGATCGCCGGAAACTGGAGACTGCTTTCCAGTCTCAAGGCACTCAGCTTCGCCCGGTTATATACGGAACTTTAACCGCTAGTTCGAAGATGAAAAAAGCGATCAGGGAGCAGTTGAGCGCGCTCGAAGAGGATAGGGATTTCATAGAAGCATCAAGCGTGCGGGAGTTAAATGATGCTGCCTATAAGGTCCTGTCGCAGCTCATCCCTCAATTCAAACACAACGGTTTTCGCGACGAAAGGGAAAGTCGGCTGATTGTTCAGCATCGGACGCTTCGAGACGGTGTGAGTTTTCGCGCCAATAAGAACGTCCTGGTTCCTTACCTCAAGCTCGGTCCTTTAGGGGAGAGCGAACTGCCAATCGTTGGATTGATGATAGGCCCGGGGAAGGATCAGGTATTGACTCGCAGGAGTGTCGAGATGTTTCTCCATAAACACGGTTACGCAAGCTGCAAGATCACGCTGTCTCAAGTGCCGTTTCGATCATGATATCTTTCACCCGCAGCGATAGGTACCGTCTGTAGCTGTGGTTTGAGTCGAGCGCGATTTTCGGTTGGAGCCCAGGTCCATTGGTAGCGCGAAGCTATCTAACGGCCACTCGCCGGTTCAAGGCTGCGAGGAGCGGATTCCGGCATGTCGAGCCGCCAATTCAGTTTCACTTCGAAATCTTCTGCAATCGACTAGAGTAACTAGTAATTTATCCGTAGGTTGAATATTGTGGATTGATCAAGGGGTCTCTGTTGAGGTTTGAAGAGTGCGATCGCGAAGCTTGGCCCCCATCCGCTTTTGAAGCGTTCGCGCGCCCAGGCAGGCGGGTGAAGGTCCCCAATCCACCCCGCGTTGTAAATCCTCCCATAATTTTCTCCGGCCATAACGCCGCCGTGGGTTCGACCATGGAAGCAATCAGGGCCGACCGTGACGCTGGCTGATGTGACGGTGTTGTCAGGCGTGGTGTGGGCGGTGTCCTGCTGCGGGGTGACGATGCGGACGGGCGATAAGCCCGAGCGCGGGATCGCCGCCCTGCTGATGGGCTTCTGGATCGTGACGACCCCTCTCCAGTTCCTGCTCCACGACATCTATGGCGTGGGGCTGGTCGCGCATTGTGCGTTCGGGGTTTGCCTGCTCTGGCTCGCCGCGCGCTACCACCGGCCCTGGATCTGGGTCATGACCGCGCTCGCCGCCGTGCTCTTCTTCATGCACGCCATCCTCTACCAGCCGTCCAGGCCGCCGGTGCTGGGCTACCTGGTCGCGACGGATGTCATCGTGTGGGGCGGTCCGTTGTTCCTGGCGGCGGTGGCGCTGCGCCATCGCCATGGCCGCAACAGGCGCGGGCGGGCGCCGGTTGCTGCTGCGGCGGCGGCGGACGTCACGCCTTGGGCGGCTGATCCCGAATCGGGCGATCCGGATGCGCCCGCAGCCTTCGACAGCGGTCGGCTGGAACCTGTGGCCGAGTAGGGCGGGCGCCGCCCGGCCTCACACCCCCAGCCATTCCAACCCACCCGGCAACTCCCCCGCCGCATAGTCCACCTGGAGCACGCGCCGCCGCGCCGGGGCCTGGGCGGCTTCGGAGGCGTGGAGGATGGGGGTGGCGTAGGCCCAGATGTCGCCGCGCCCGGCCACGCAGGTGACCACCCCGCAGCGGGCCACGGTGGCGGGGACTTCGCTCTCGGGGATGCGGCCCAGGCGGTGGGAGCCGGGGGCGATCAGCAGCGGCGCGTTGGCGGCGGGGGTGGGGTCGAGGTGGATGCGCAGGGTGGCCATGCCGGACAGCACCGCGTAGGGCGGGGCGACGTGGAGCAAGCCCTGCTTGGTGGTCCAGGGGCCGAAGCCCTCCACCTCGTGGCGCTCGCGCACCACGATGGTGCGGTCCTGATGCCAGGCCAGCGACCAGTTGGCGGCGGCGGTCTTGTCGAACAGCACCGCGCGCACGGGCCGGGCGTCCGCCTGCAAGGCGTTGCGGGCGACGCCGCCAATGACGCCGCCGATAACGCCGTTGGGGTCGAGCAGCGCGCGCAGGGCGTCCGAGCCGTGCAGGCGCACCCCGGCCCGGTCCTGAGGCGCCGCCGCCAGGGCCGTCTCCAGCGCGGCGAGGTCGGCGGGGGACAGGGCGGCGGGGTGGAGCACCGCGCCATCCCGGGAAAAGCTCAGCGATTGCAGCATGCGGAAACCGGTTGGACCTATTCGGTGCGGTGGGGCGAAGTCGGCTGCCCCTTCCGTAGGAACCGCTCAGCGGGCGCGCCCTGAAGCATTGGCGCGGCGCGGCTCAGTCCTCCGGACGCTATAACGAAGATCAGCCTGACGTAAGATTGTCGACGTATTTGCGAAACTCAGGCGAGAAGCCAAAGGGATTTTCCTGCCACCACTCTTTGACGCTTGCTGACAGGAAGACGCTTTTGATGCCGTTGCCTTCGGCGATTACGATGCCGGCATCTCCTGCGCCAAGGTCCGCCTGCATGTACATGGTCTCGCAGACGTGCAGGTAGGCGCGCACCATGGAGTCGAACCGCCAGCGGTCCTCCGGCGTCAGCGCGCATCTGTCGCTCGTCCCGGCAAGCCAGATCCTGGCGGCGTCGCCACTGCGCGCCCACAGCAGATTGACCTGGTTGAGCGCCTCGGAGACCGCGTGGTGGGACGACGCCCTGGTCGCCTTGGTGTTCTGATGAAGTTGGACGCCCACGAAAATGAGCGAGGCGACAACCGCGGCCGAGCCGATCGCCTGCGAGATCTGCGAAATCTCAGCGAGAGTCATCAAGCCATGTCCTTGCCCGTGGCCTCTGCGGCCCGTCAAAACCACAGGCCATCGGCGATCACCTACACCGCATAATCGATTCAATCCCGGCAGCAAGTCCCGGGGATGAACGCGGGCGCCGAACCCGCAAGGCTCATGCGCAGGCGCCGAGCAAGTAAGCGCCGGGAACAGGACCGCGTCCCGAGCTTTGCCCGTGGGCTGGCGTCAAGCGCGGCTAAGGCGCGACGCGGGTCACCTTCAGGCTGACCAGCTTGTCGAGCTTGGGGAAGTTGGCGTCCAGATAGGCGTCGCCGCCCTCGAACATGGCGTCCTGGTGGCCGGCGCGCATGCCGCTGCCGGAGGTCTCGCCATAACCGGAGTAGAGGCTTTCGACCACGTCCATGCCCTGCACCACCTTGCCGAACGGAGCAAAGGCCGGCTCATGGTCGTTCTGGGCGGAGTTGTCGCGCAGGTTGATATAGACCTGGGTCGAGCGGGTGCCGGGCCCGGTGTTGGAAAAGGCGATATAGCCCGGCAGGTTGTGCTGGACGAGCGCATCGTCGGGGATGGTCCGGCTGCGCCAGGTCTTGGCCACGGCCGGGTTCCCGGCGATGCCGAACTGGACCCACTTGCCCGCCACGGTGCGGAAGAAGCGGGAGTCGTCGTAATAACGGGCCTTGGCCAGGTCGTAGAACCGGTCCGCGCCGCTGGGCGACCAGGCGCGATGGACCTCGATCACGAACGGCCCCTTGCTGGTCGAGACAGTGACGTCGAACACCTCGGGCGCATGGGGTGGCGCGGGGGCGGCGGGCGCCGGCGCCTGGGCGAGGATCGCGGCGAATAGGATCGAGGCCAGCATCCGGCCACGCTACAGGATCGCGGCCGCCCCGCCAGCCATTTTGGGCCGGGATGAGGGCTAGCCGCTTCGGGCTTTCCGGGCCTGGTCCGTCTCCCATTCATCGGCGGCGCGTTCCGCTAGCTTGAGGCTGCGGGTGAAGGTCCACAATTCCATGCGGGCGTCCGCCAGCGCCCGATGCTCCGTCTTGAACAGCGCCTTCTGCTCGGCGACCGAGGCCAGGACCGAACGGGTGGTGGCCGACAGGACGGCTTGCGGTAGCCGCTCGCCCAGCACCTCCGCGATCGCCTCGACCTGGGCGACCTCAGTGTCCTCAAGTCTCAGGGCGTGGCGTGGAAAGCCTGCGCTGCGGAGCAGGACGCTCAGCCACTTCCCGTCCCATGAGGGGGCGCTGGCGAACAGGCGGTGGCCGCCCAGGGCTTCGACCAGGCGGCGCGCCACCGCGTCGGACGGCTCGCCATCGGCCTGGAGCGTGTCCCGGCTGATCCTGTGGATCCGCTCGGCCTTGGGGTCCCAGTCGGTCCATCCGGCCGCCGGACGGATCAGGTGGCTTTCGGCCTGGCCGTCCTCGAACACCCAGGCCACCTCGATGGGATAGCTCTGGTCGGAAAGGGAAGACGCTTCGAAGTCGAGGAAGGCGCGCATGGGCGCAATATAGCCGTGAACCGGACCGGGCGGCGGGTGCGATCCACCGCCCGTTGTTCACCCCGGGGCGCCTGCGAAGCGTCACGCCCCTCCCGCCCCCAGTTCCGCCCGGAAGAAGCGCACCACCTCGCGGTTGAACGCCTCATGGAAGGCCACCGGGTCGAAGCGGGGTTCGTGGGCGCAGATCTCCGGCAGGCGATCGGCCATGGCGGGGGGGCAGGGGGCGAGGAAGTCGTAGTGGCCGGCGTGGGGCACGACGTGCATCTCCGGGGGCGCCGGCAGGTCCTGGCGGACGGCTTCGGCATAGTAGGGGTTGGGCAGCACCGGGTCGTCCTCGCCGCGCCAGAGCTGCACCTTGGCCGTCACCTTGGACAGGCCGGCCTTGCCGAAGGCGAAGCCGATGGCCGGGGAGGCGGCGACCACGGCCTTCACCCGGGGGTCGTGGGTCCAGGTGCGGGTTGCGGCCGTGGCCGTGCTCGTGTCGAGCTTGGCGGCGGCGACGATGCGGCAGTCGGAGAAGTCCGGATAGGCGCGGCAGTGGGGCCCGAAGCGGGTCAGGTCCGGCTCGCCGCCCGCGAAGGCCAGCACGGTGAAGCCGCCGGCCGAGAAGCCGAACGCGCCGATCCGGTTGGCGTCCAGCTTGGCGTGGCCGGGCCAGCGGCTGAGCATGTAGTCGGTCAGGACTTCGAGCTGGCGCGGCCGGTCCTCCAGGTGGGTGGCGCGGCTGGCGTCCTTCCAGCTGTCGCCGTCATGGGTGACCGCGGCGGCCACGAAGCCCGCCTCCGCCAGCGCCTCGGCGGTGTCGCGGTGGCCGGCGTAGGAGCCGCCGTGGCCGTGGGACATCACGATCAGGCGCAGGTCGTGGCCCTTCACCGGGGCGTCCTGCGCGACGGTCTGGGTGAACAGCTCCAGCGGCTGGGGATGGGCTTGCCCGTCGGCGGGATACCAGACGCCCACCTCCAGCGGCCCGGCGCCCTGCGGGTCGGGGATGGTGAAGTGCTGGAAGCCCACCGCGGCGTTGGCGAGGGCGGGGAGGATCAGGGCCGCGACGAGCAGGGCGGCGGCGAACGGCAGGGACTTGCGCATGGGGGCTCCGGCGATGAGGACGCCACCCTTCATCGTTGTGCGGCAGGGCCTTCGCCACCGGGGTTTCGCGAACGGGCGAACGGGTTCGCGGAGCGGCGATCTGAGCTATAGCTTGGGCCCATGGAGCAAAGGGCGATGCCCCCCGGCCCGTGGGGCGGATGGGCGCAGGATTTCACCATCGTCACGGGGCTGGGCCTGTTCCTGGCCGTGGTCGGCCCCTTCGGCAGCTTCCTGAACGGGCCGTTCTGGCAGCGCCTGGTGTTCCAGCTCCCCTGCTGCTGGGTGGCGCTGGCGGTGATCGGGACGGGGGTGCGCCTGGCTGTGGCGAAGCTCGGCCGCGGGCCGCTGTTCTGGGCGGCGGTGGCCGGGGTCGCCGCCGTCGCGATGGTCCCCGTCGCCCTGCTGAACATCGTCCTGGCCCAGGCGCTGTGGCCGTTCCTGTCGCACTACATGACGCCGGTGAAGTGGTACGGCGAGGGGCTGCTGATCGCCGAGCCGGCCAGTTTCGCCTTCGCCGTCCTGGGCCTGCAGCGGCTTGATCGGGCGTCGCGGCAGGCGGAGGC
>JBARAK010000163.1:0-4447 GCA_049791955.1 Caulobacteraceae bacterium | reverse complement strand
GGCCACGCTCGCGCCGCCCAGGTGCGTGCTCGGCGCGTCCAGGCCGCTGAGCGAGGCGAGGACGAGACATCCTCCCGCCACGGCGGCGGCGACCAGCGGTTTCACGCCGCGGCGGCCGCGCACCAGGCTGTAGATCAGCACCGGCCACACCGCCAGACCGGCGGCGTTGCCGAAGCCGGACAGGGCCGCGCCCGCCAGGGCGACCAGCAGGGCCGCCAGGCCGACGGAGGCGGGAACGTACTCCACCGCGCTCAGGGCCAGGACCGCGAAGGCGGACACGAAGATGTAGACGCTGAACACCGGGAAGGCGCAGTCCTCTCCGGCGGCGAGGTTGAGCATCAGCATGGCGATGGCCGTGGCGACAGCGGCGGCGAAGCCCCCGGGCCGCGCCTGGCGTCCGGTCTCGCGCAGCAGGATGGCGACCAGCCCGGCGGCGGAGAGGAACAGCAATCCGATGGTCGCGATCAGGAAGACGGGGATGTGCGCGTGTCCGAACGCGGCGACATCCAGATAGGTCAGGGCGCGGGCGAGCACGATCCGCTGGTTGGCGTGCGGGGCCCAGAGGTAGCCGAGCCAGTCCCCGCTCTTCTCGGTCATGAACACCAGCGCGTCCCAGGCGTGGGGATCGCCGAACGGCGTCAGGATCGCGCCCTTGATCGCGGCGTGCAGGAAGATGGCGGCGTAGGCGAACACGCATACCGACAGGAGGATCGCGACAGCCGGCGCGGCGCGGGCGGTCGGGGCGGCGTCCAGCGGCTGGAGGCCGGTTCCCGGAAGCGCGTCAAGCGGCGGCAGCCCGTCAGCGGGCGCACCCGCCCTGTCTCGCCAACCCATGGAGTCCCCCGACCCGCTTCGTCTGTTGTCCGGTCTGATAGCAGGGGTGGGAGGGGGCTGGAAGGCGCTCAAGGGAGCCAGTTCCTCGAGTGGGCCTTTAAAATCCGCTCTTCCCCGCGAAGGTGGGGATCCATGTCGAAAGGCGCTGTGCCTGAAATATCAAGCACAGCGCGATTCTGTACGGCGTCAACTCTATGATCTGGGTCCCCACCTTCGCGGAGGGAGCGGATTAAAAGGAAACGGGCGCGTCCTTTATCTTCATTTCCCGTAGGTGGGAGAGGGGAATACTTCCTACTGTGGAACCGGCGGGACGTGGCCGATGTGCTGGTCCACCCAGGCGATGAAGTACTTCATGTTCGGCGCGTCGGTGTGGCCGCCGTCGTGCTGGCGCCAGGCCAACTCGCCGCCGAGCAGCGCCACGTTCACCGGCGGCATCCGGGCGGAATGGTAGTCGGGGGCGGCGTCGTCCAGGCCCTTCACGCCCAGCAGGGTGAAGACCGGGTTAGCGGCGGTGGTGGCGATGAAGCTGCCCTGGTGGTCGAGCCAGCGGGCGTCGCCCTGGGCGGGCAGGCCGTAGCTGACGAAGGTCAGGCGCGGGGCGCACAGCGCGATCAGCTCGTCGGAGTCCACCGGTAGCTGGCCGGGGTTCATCGGGCCGAAGCGGGCGTCGGAGGCGTCGTACTTGAGGAAATTCCCGCCCATCCAGTAGTAGCCGCCGGTGGCCAGGTTGGAGACGTCCTCGCCGAAGTCGCGGCGCAGCGGCGTGGCCCCGCCCTTGCCCGACGAGCCGATCAGCACCATCGCGAAACGGGTGTCGAAGGCCATGGTGACCAGCGCCGCCTTGCCGTAGCGCGACACCCCCTCGATGCCGACGTGCTTGCCGTCCACGGCCGGGTCGGTCTGCAGGTAGTCGAGCGCGCGGCTGGCGCCCCAGGCCCAGGCGCGCAGGGCGCCCCAGTCCTCGGGCTTGCGGGGCTGGCCCTTGTTGACCAGCCCGATCACGCCCCGGGTCAGGCCCGCGCCGTCGTCGGCCTGGACGCTGGCGGGGTCCAGGGTGGCGAAGCCCCAGCCGGCCGCGATCAGCTGCTGCATGTTGGGCGGGTCGCCGTCGGCGTTGGGCTGGGGCAGGTGGAAGCCCGGCAGGCTCTGCAGTTCATAGCCCGGATGCTGGGCGAACACCTCGGCCAGCGTGGGGTCCTGGCGGGCCAGCACCGCCTTCAGCGCGGCGTTGATGCGGTCGTACTCGTCGCGCGAGGGCAGGGTGGGGGCAGGGAAGCCTTCGGGGCTGAACATGATCAGCAGCGGGACCGGCCCCTTGGCGTCGGCGGGGGTGACCACGGTCATGCGGATGTCGACATTGATCTGGGGATAGGCGCTGTTGTCGACGTGGCCGATCATCTTGCGCGCGATCACCGGCAGGCTGCCGAAGGACAGGCTCTCCTTGTCGGTCGCCACCGTCTTCCAGCTCACCTTGGGCGCATCGGCGGGGACGCGGCCGTAGACGTAGCGCTCGTAGTCGCGGACGATCTGGGGCCGGCGCTCGCTCCACCACGCCTGCGCGGTGGTCACCTTGCGGCCGTCGTCCAGCTTCAGCGGGTCGGGCAGGTCGGGATAGGGGCTGGCCTTGGCCTCGTCGTAGTTGGCGTGGTTGGGCGCCTTCTCGTTGCCGCTGTAGCCGGGGCGCAGGGTGCGGATGCCCAGCTGGTCCATCATGGTCTGACGGTCCTGGTCGGCGGTGAGGTTGGCCGGCGCCGGCAGGCCGGCCTGGGCCCAGGCCCCGCCGGCGATCGCGCCGCACACAAGCACAGCGCCGAAACGCTGCAGCAGCAAGGATTTCATCGTTCCTCCCGATGTCGTCTGACGGGCGTCTGCGCGCCGGCCTGTGAACGCTATCAGAACTTGTATCGGGCGCCATTCGGGAGAAGAGGGCGAGCGTCGGATTTTGGAGTCGCGCGGTCAGGCGTTTCCGTTTTTCCCGGCGATCCGGCGGGCGGCGTCGAGCACGAGCGGGATGCGGCGGTCCCAGGTATGTTCGTCCAGGACGCGGGCCTTGGCCCTGGACGCCATGGCGTGGGCGATATCGGGCGCGCCGGTCAGGCGGACCAGTTCATCCATGCCCTTGTCCAGGGCCTTCCACTCGAACAGCACGATCTCGTCGCCGGCGAAGGCCTCGGCGTAGTAGCGGCTGAAGTCGGAGAACACCGCCGCCCCGGCCAGGGCCGCGGAGAAGGGGCGTTCGTGCGAGCCGGCGCCGAAGTTGCCGTTGGTGTTCAGCACCACGCGGGACCGGCGCATCAGCTCGGTCATCCGGGTCATCTCCACGGCCCCTTCGTAGACGGCGTTGGGGAAGCGGTGCATCCGGTCGGCCCAGCCGTCGCCGCAGATGTGAAGCGGCAGTCCCGTCGCCGCCAGGGCCTCCAGGAAAGCGTGGCGCCGGGTCAGCCGCACCTGCATGTCCACCAGCCTCGCTCCCATCCGGATCCCGGTCAGGCCGGGGTCGGCGAGGTCGAGCCCGATCGAGCGGAGCACCGTGTCCAGCGCCCGATGCGGCGGCGTCCACTCGACCGAGAGCGCCAGCTCGAAAGCGGCGTCGAAGATCTGGCGCGCGGCCGGCGGCATGTCGCGCCACGGCGGCGTCCCGGGATCGGGGGCCGATCCCGACCACAGCAGCGGGATCGGCCGCGCGCGCACGAACGCGTCGGCGTCCTCGTCCACGGGGGCGGCCAAGCCTACGGCCGGATGAGGGAAGAAGCCGGTGTGGGCGAATCTGTCCGGGCCGAACAACTCGCCGATCGCCTCCACCTGGGTCGGATCGACCAGCAGCAGGGCGGTGTCGCGCGCCGTCGCGAGCAGCCGCTTTTCGTGGGAGAAGATGTAGTCGGTGTGCCAGACGACATGGGGCGCATCGAATATCTCGGCCACGGTGCGGCCGGCTTCATCGCGATATTCGCCAAGGTAGTTGATGGTGAAGACCAGGTCGGTCGGCGTCCGCGCGGCGGCGCGCAACACGCCCGGGATATCCTCGCCTCCGGCCAGGTCCAGGACCTCGACGTCGAAGCCAAGGCCGCGGAAGGCCGCCGCGGCATGGTCGACGAACAGCCGGGTGCCGCCGTAATGGGACAGGCCCTTGACCATGACAGCGCGCAAACGCGTCTCCTGAAGTGGATGGATGCGCCCTGCCATGGGGGCGTCGGAATCATCTCACCCGTCGAAGCTCAACCGAACATGCAGGCGGAGCCGGTGGCAATGGCGCGGGGAAGCGCCCCTTGACGCAAGCGCGGCTGTCGCCACAGCAGTTGGGGATGCAGGACGCCGAGTCGCAATCGCCCGAGGGGCTTGTTATCCAGGGCCTGCACAGCGCCCTGGCGGGACCTTTCGCCCTGACGGTCGGGCCCGGCGAATGCGCGTCCATCACCGGCGCGTCGGGATCGGGCAAGAGCCTGTTCCTGCGGATGATCGCCGACCTGGACGTCAACGCGGGATCGGTGCGGCTGGGTGGCCGCGCCCGTGAGGCCTTCGCCCCGGCCGAGTGGCGCCGGCATGCGGCCTATGTCGCCGCCGAGGCGGGGTGGTGGGAAGACCGGGTCGCCAGCCATTATCCGCGCGGCCAACT
>JBARAK010000162.1:0-5174 GCA_049791955.1 Caulobacteraceae bacterium | reverse complement strand
GATCGGGGCCTTGGCTACCGGTGCGGGCGCGGGCTTGGGCGCCGGAGCGGGCTTCACGGCCACGGGCGCCGGGGCGGGTTCAGCCTTGGCCACGGGCGCGGGTTCAGGCGCCTTGATCTCGGGTTCGGGGGCCTTGGCTTCAGGAAGCTGGACTTCAGGAGCCGGGGCCGGTTTCAGCTCGACGACCGACGCGGGCTCAAGGTCCGGCTTCACCAGCCGCAGCTTCACCGGTTCGGCCATGCGCTCGGGCATCGCCAGCTGCATCCAGCGGGTCATGCTCCAGAAGGCGATGCCGGCGGTCGAGGCGCCGATGAACAGCGCCCACAGCGGCGAGAAGGCCCCCACCTGCGCCATCGCGGCCTGCTCGGGAGAGAGGGTCTTGGCCGGCTCGGAGCCGGTTGTCTTCAGGGAGACGCTTTCGAACCAGGACATGGGGAGGCTCCGTTGGGCATCCGCGAACAGTGCGATTGTGCAGCGCAACATACATCAATATCGCCGTTGCACAAACGCGCCGCTTGCGGGCGCTTCAACCTCCCGCGTTCCACCCGCCCAAGTAGGCCGCCAGGCCGATAGCGCGAACAAAAACGCGCTCAAGTAGCCGTCAGGCGATAGCGCAACAAAGACTCAGCCCAGCTTCCAGAGCTTGGCCAGTCCGCCCGGTCCGCCGGCGTTGGCGACCACCCATTCGGCGATCGACTTCAACGGCGCTTCCAGCCCCAGCGGCGGATTGAGGATCACCAGGGCGCAGCCGTTCATCTTCATCGGATCGGTCAAGGGGCTGAGGCGCGTCTCCACCGCCAGGGCGGATGGCGGCGCCATGGCTTCCAGGCCCCGCAGGAAGCTGTCGAAGGTCTCCAGGTCCTTGAGCGGCAGCCAGATCAGCACCGTGGCCGGACGCGGCCGGGCCAGGATGGGCTCCAGCGCATCGAGGATACGAACATAGTCGTCCGGCTGCTCGAACGGCGGATCGATCACCACGAACAGCGGCCGCGCGTCGCCGGCGCGGCCCTTGACCACCACGAAGCCGTCGTTGTTGACCGCCCGGGCCAGCCCGCGCGACGCGGCGATGGTCTTGCCCAGAATCTCGTAGTCGTCCGCCCGCAGCTCGGCGCCGATGTATTCGTCGTCGCGCCTCAACCGGTCGGCGATCAGCACTGGCGAGCCGGGATAGACGCGGATCACCCCGTCACGGTTGGCGTTGCGCACCGCCGCCTTCAGCGAGCGGAAGGCCTCCGGCGCGGAGTCATCGGCCATCAGCCGCAACACCCCGCCCTCGGCCTCGCCCGACTTGCGGGCCATCTCGCTACCCAGATCGTACAGACCCGCACCCGCATGGCTGTCGACCACCAATAGCGGCTCGGAGAGCGTCACCAGGCGATCCATGATCAGGGTGATCGCCCCGTGCTTGACCAGGTCGGCGAAGTTCCCCGCGTGGAAGGCATGGCGGTAATTCACTGATTCTCCCTCGGAACTGGCTTGTGATCTAACACGTTGGCTTCGTTCAGGCGCCTAGCCGGAAGGCTAGACGAGGCTCGCAGGAGTTCAGATTGGCGCGGGACGGCCAACTCCATGTGACGCCTGCCTCAACGGCGGGCCTGGCCTACGTTGGCGACCACGAACCGGGCCTGCGCCGCAGCCCTTCGCCCACGGGCTTCGACTACCACGATCCCTCCGGCGCCCTCGTCGACGATCCCGGGATTCTCGACCGTATCCGCGCCCTGGCCATCCCGCCCGCCTGGAGCGAGGTCTGGATCTGCCCCGATCCCGACGGTCATATCCAGGCCACCGGGCGCGACAAGCGGGGGCGCAAGCAGTACCGCTACCATCCCCGCTGGCGCGAGCAGCGCGACAGCGCCAAGTACGACCGCATGGCCGCGTTCGGCCGCGCCCTGCCCCGCCTGCGCGCTCGCGTGGAACAGGACCTGGCCGGTCCGGGCATGTCGCGAGAGAAGGTGCTGGCCACGGTGGCGCGCCTGCTCGAACTCACCCTCATCCGCGTCGGCAACGACGAATACGTCCGTAGGAACAAGAGCTTCGGCCTGACGACCCTGCGCAAGCGCCATGTCGACGTGCAGGGCGCGGCGGTCGTGTTCGCGTTCCGCGGCAAGAGCGGCAAGGCCCATCGCACGGGCGTGCATGACCGCCGCCTGGCCCGGGTGATCCGGGCTTGCGAGGAGCTGCCCGGCCAGCGCCTGTTCCAATATGTCGGCGAGGACGGCCAGACCCACGCCGTCGGCTCGCACGACGTCAACGCCTACATCCACGCGGCCACCGGCCAGCATTTCACCGCCAAGGACTTCCGCACCTGGGCCGGCAGCCTGTTGGCCGCCCAACTGCTGGCCGCTTGCGAGCGCGCCGAAAGCGAGACCCAGCACAAGCATACGGTCGCCGAATGCGTGAAGGAGGTGGCCCGTAAGCTGGGCAACACGCCCGCCGTCTGCCGCTCCAGCTACATCCATCCCGAGGTCATCGCCGCCTACGCCGACGATCGCCTGCAGGCCGGCTTCCGGCGATGCCTGGAGGATCCCGGGACCTGTGAGAAGGCGATGCTGCGCTTCCTGCGCCGGACTCAGGTTGAAAGTCGCGGCGAAATGACGCCGGCAGAGACAAGCCACACGCATAACGCGTTAATCAACGCGAAAAACTCCAGGGCGCATCATCGGGCTTAAGAATAGCCGCGAAGGGCCCATGGTTCGGACTGCCGCACTCAGCCGGTTTCACAGGATCATGTCGCTGATCACCTTGGGCACGCCGATCGCCGAGGTGCTCGAAGCCATTATCTATGCGGTCGAACAAGAAGATCCCGACATCGCCTGCAGCGTCTATCTGCTGAACCCGGAGACACACTGGCTGCGCCTGGCGGCCGCGCCCAGCCTGCCGGTGAAATATCGTGAGAGCGTGGTGGAAGCGCCGATCGCGCCGGACATCGGCTCCTGTCCCGCCGCCGCCCATCGCAACGAGCGGGTGATCTGCGAGGACCTGCGCACCGATCCGAGGTGGGCGCCGATCCGCCATCTCATCGAAAACACCGACCTGCGCGCCTGCTGGTCCCAGCCGATCCGGGGGCAGCAGGGCGAGGTGCTCGGCACCTTCGCCATCTATCGCCACCGGCCAGGCGGCCCGACGCCGGACGACGTGCACTTCATGGAAGCGGCCGCCGAGTTGGCCAGCCTGGCCATCGGCCGGGTGCGGGGCGAGATAGCCCTTCAGGAAGCGCGGCGTAGCGCCGAAGCGGCCGCCGCGGCCAAGACCGCCTTCCTGGCCAACATGAGTCATGAGCTACGGACGCCTCTGACGTCGATCATCGGCTTCTCCCGCATACTGCATGAGCGCCAGGACCTGCCGGGCGAGGCCCAGGCCCACTCCCGGCGCATCTTCGAGGCCAGCGAGGCCCTGCTCTCGCTGATCAACGACGTACTGGACTTCTCCAAGCTCGAAGCCGGTCATGTGCAGATCGAGCTGAAACCGCTGTCCGTCATCAGGCTGGTCGAGGACGTGCGCGGATTGCTGAGCCTGCAGGCCGCCGCCAAGGGCGTCGCCCTTGAGCTCGATGCAGACGCGCCGCCCTTCGTATCGGGCGATTTGGCGCGCCTGCGCCAGGTGCTGGTCAATCTGGCTGGCAACGCTGTCAAATTCACCGGCCAGGGCCAGGTGGTCCTCAGCGTTCGCTATGATCATGAGCGCGAGCGTCTCCGCGTCGCGGTTGCCGACACCGGCCCCGGCATCGCACCCGAGGCCCTGCCGCGGTTGTTCGAGCGTTTCTCACAGGCGGACGTCTCCATCAACCGCACCCATGGCGGCACCGGTCTGGGCCTGGCGATCTGCAAGGCCATCGTCGAGGTGATGGGCGGATCCATCGGCGTGGACTCCGAATTCGGGCGCGGATCGACCTTCCACTTCGAGGTTCCCGCGCCGCCGGCCGACGATCCGTCCGAGATCGTGGAGACGTCGGCCGAGATGGAATGTCCGCCTCTATCCATCCTGTTGGTCGACGACACCGCCATGAACCGCGAACTGGTGCGGCTGATGCTGGGTCCCCTGGACCTGCAGATCACCGAGGCCGCCAGCGGCGCCGAGGCGATCCGGACCGCGCAGGACCGCCCCTTCGACCTGATCCTGATGGATATCCGCATGCCCGAGATCGACGGACTGGAGGCGACGCGCGTCATCCGCCGGAGCAACGGCCCCAATCGCGCGACCAGGATCGTGGCCTTGACCGCCGACGTCGAACCCGAGAACCTCGCCGCGTGCGAGGCGGCGGGCGTAGACGGCGTGCTGCCCAAACCCCTGTCGCCCGAGCGGCTGCTCATCGAGGTGTGCAAATGCGCGCCGGCCGCCGAGCCCGTTTCCCAGCGGACGCCCGCCTCCAGCGCCTGAGCCGCACGATGCACGACAAGTCCGGGGCCCAAACGCAAAAAACCCCGCGCGAGCGGGGCTGTTTGGTCGACGGGGTTTGGGTGCGGGGACAGGATTTGAACCTGTGACCTTCAGGTTATGAGCCTGACGAGCTACCGGGCTGCTCCACCCCGCGGCAAAACCCGCAGGCAAAGGCCGAGGCCTTTAAAGTTCGCGATGAAGGGTCATTTGGACAATGCACATCCGCTTTGTAGACCTGGCGACGACCTACTCTCCCGCGCCTTGAGACGAAGTACCATCGGCCCAGGAAGGCTTAACGACCGAGTTCGGAATGGGATCGGGTGGGGACCTTCCGGCATAGCCACCAGGTCAACAAAACGGATGTGAAATTAGAAGACATCAAAGTCCAACTCAAAGCACTCATGAGTTTAGCTGAGGAACGATCAAGCCGATCGAGCTATTAGTACCAGTAAGCTCCATGCCTCGCGGCACTTCCACACCTGGCCTATCAACGTGGTGGTCTACCACGGCTCTCAGCGAAGCCTTGTTTTGAGGTTAGTTTCCCGCTTAGATGCTTTCAGCGGTTATCTATTCCGCACTTAGCTACCCTGCTGCGCGGCTGGCGCCACGACAGGTCCACCAGAGGTGCGTCCATCCCGGTCCTCTCGTACTAGGGACAGATCCTCGCAAGTCTCCTTCACCCACGGCAGATAGGGACCGAACTGTCTCACGACGTTCTAAACCCAGCTCACGTACCACTTTAATCGGCGAACAGCCGAACCCTTGGGACCTGCTCCAGCCCCAGGATGTGATGAGCC
>JBARAK010000161.1:0-7653 GCA_049791955.1 Caulobacteraceae bacterium | reverse complement strand
GCACGGCCTCGTCCTGGAAGCGGGGGGCCGCGACATACTCCAGTCCCCGCGCCACTCGTCCCCAGCTGCGGCGGCGGTCGGTCGCCCGGAAGCCCCGCGGGGTCACAGGAAGCGCGCGATGAGGAAGGTGGCCGCCAGCGTTGCGCCGAGGGCCAGGCTGATCCGGTCCTTCACCGCGAAGGAGACGGGGTCTTCGTCCAGTTCGCCGCGCTGGGCGAGCAGCCAGATGCGCGAGCACCAAAGTCCGACCAGGACCGGCGTCGCCCAGAGCGCGGCGGGGAAACGATAGACGTCGGAGGGGAAGGCCTCGGCCATCATGTACTGGATGATCACCAGCACCGCGGCGACGGTTCCGGCCAGGCCGAGACCGAGCGTCAGCGGCGCATCCGCCGGGCGATAGCCGCGGCCTGGCAGGTTCTCGTGGGATGGCCCCTGCGCGCCAAGCAGCTCGACATGGCGCTTGGCCATGGACATGGACATGAAGAAGAAGGCCGAAAAGGTCAGCAGCCAGGGGGAGAAGTCGGTCGCGCTCAGCACCGTCCCCATCACCAGCCGCAAGGTGTAGAGCGCCCCGAGCACGAAGACGTCGAGCAGCGGCGTCCGTTTCAGCCGCATCGAATAGGACAGGGTCAGGACCAGATAGATCAGCAGCGTCGCGGCGAAACCGCCGGACAGGATGAACGCCCCGGCCAGGGTCAGGAGCAACAGGATCGGGGCTGCGATAGCCGCCTGCACCAGGGGCAGGGCGCCGCTGGCGAGGGGGCGGTGGCGCTTGGTGCGATGGCGCCGGTCGCCGGAAAGATCGGCGATATCATTGATCAGATAGGTGGCCGAGGCGGCGACGCTCATCAGCAGGAAGCCCGCGGCCTCAACCAGTGCGCCGGGCAGTCCCGCGTGGTTGCTGAGCAGCAGGGGAATGAAGATCAGGACGTTCTTGGTCCATTGGTGCAGGCGCAGCGCCCTGGCCCAGACGCGCAGGCCCTGAGGCTCGGCGTGGAATTCCGCCTCCATCGGCTTGCCGAGGGCGCGCGCCCGGCGCGCCACGTCCGGCCGGGCGCCTGCGAGCAAGACCGCGTCCGCCCCCTGCCACACGTGCAGGTCGGCCGCGCTGTCGCCGGCATAGGCGAAGCCGTCGGGAAAGCGCGCCTGGATGAACGCAAGCTTGCGGCGCCCCTTGAGGTTCACGCCATCCTGGCTGCCCCGGGCGTCCCGGAACAGGTCCAGTTCAGCGGCGACGCGGTCGACCACGCGCTGGTCGGCGGCGCTGACCAGGTGCAGTGCGCGGCCGGCGATCCGCTGGCTTTTCAGGTAGGCCAGGAAGTCCGATCGGAACGGCAGCAGGCCGACGTCCAGGTCGTCGTTCGCCGCCAGCGCCGCCTTCAATTGCGCACGGCCGTTGAGCCCCGCGCGCAGCGTCCACAGGGTGGCGAAGGGGCGGCGGAAGAAGCCCGCCGCAGCCATCTCGACCAGGGTGTCGGTCTTCAGCAACGCCCCGTCCAGATCCACGACCAGCGGGAGCGGACGCTCTGCAGAGGATGTCGGGGTCTCGCGAGGCGCGGCGTCTGGCGCCGCGCGGCGCTTGCCGAAGGTGAAGTGGCGGTGGCCCAGGTAGCTGGTGACCGTCGGCGAGGCGACCCCGATCGCGTGGGCCACCGCCTCCGGATGCCAGTTGAAACCGATGGCCGGAAACACCCAGTGGACCAGGCCGACGGTGACGCCCTCCACGATCGCCAGGGCCACCACATTGACCAGGGCGAAGCGCAGGAATTCCTCGCCCATGCTGCGTCCGCTCTTCTCGAACACCAGAGCACGGCTCAGCCCATAGGCGGTGATCATGCCGAGCAGGTAGGCCGCGGCGATCGACCAGCTCAGGCCGAGGACGAGGCTGAATCCGAAGCGCGAGCCCCAATTCACCGCCGCCGCGAACCCGCCGACCAGGAGGAACTTGGCGAAGGCCCGGCTCATGGCGCGCCGATCTTTTCGACGACGCCCTTGGCGAACTTGATGCTTTCCGAAACGCCGCGATCCTCCGGATAATAAAAGGAGGTGTCGGCGATGTGGAGCCCATCCACCGGGGTCTGCACCGGGGGGATGCGTTCGGCGAACCCGACGTCGCAGACCGGTTGCGCATAGCGCAGCCTGCCGACATGGCCATCGATCCGGTCGGCCTCGGTCAGGGCGGGGTTCACCTTCTGCAGGTAGCCGAAGCTCTCATCCAGCAGGGCCTGGTCGCTCCAGCCGAATTTCGGATGGTCGGCCGGCATGTAGTAGGGCGCGTAGACGATGACCTCGCCCGTGGGACGCAGGTTGGAGAACTCCACCAGGCCAGGGATCCCGATCGCGGGGTCGGAGATGTTGATCCAGAAATTAGGGCTGACCGAACGGCGTAGCTTGTGCAGCACACAGGCCACCGCGACGTTGTCGAAGCCGGTGTAGGCCGTGGCTAGTTCCGGCGCGTCCCGCTCCAGCATCGCGGGGATGTAGGGCAGGGGGGCGGTGGAGATCACCAGGTCCGCCTCGATCTGCTCGCCGCTGGCGGTCTCGACGCCGCGCACCTTGCCGGCCTCGACCAGGATATGGCGCGCCGGCGTGGAGAGGCGGATGCGGGCGCCGTTGGCCTCGATCGCGTGGACCAGGGCGTCGACCAGGGTCTGGGTTCCACCCTCTATATAACCGAGCTCTTCCTGGAACAGCGACTTGCGGGACCTGCCCAGGCGCTTGATGCGCTGCCAAACCCAGGCGGCCGAGATGCGATCGGCGAAACGGAAGAACTTCAGGTCGAACAGGGGCCGCCAGAGCTTGTCGTAGACCCGCTGGCCGCACCAACCGACGAACCAGTCCCTGGCGCTGATGCGGTCCAGCCGGCGCCAGTCCGACCGCTTGGTCGCCAGGAACACCATCAGGCCGTAGCGCACGCGTTCGATCAGGGTGAGGGGCGTGAAGCGCAGCAGCGACAGCGGATCCCCAAAGCGGAACAGCCTGCCGTCGGTGAAATAGCCCATGCGGGTCTCGACCCACTTCATCGCATCGGGCAACCCCAGTTCCGCCAGCAGGGCAAGGGTGTCGACATCGCTGCGGCAGCAGAAATGGTAGTAGCGCTCCAGCGACAGGTCGCCGAACTGGAAGTGCGCGGCCATGCCACCCGGGCGGTCGTCCGCCTCCAGCACCTCGACCTCATAGCCCTTCCTGGCCGCGAAATAGGCGGCGGCCAGCCCCATCGGGCCCGCGCCGACCACGATCATCTTGGCCACTTAAAACTCCAGGGTCACGTCCGCGAAGCGCGGATCGCGGTAGGTGCGCTCGAACGCCTCGCGCAGGGGCGTGGGCCTGACCCCGAACAGCCCCGGCCAGTCGATCACCTCGAACACGTCGGGGGTGGCCAGCGCCTTGAGCTGGGCGGTGGTGAAAGGCGGATCCCGATTGACCAGGGCGTAGGTCGACAACAGGACGTGGAACAGGCCGTAGGGAATCTTCACGATCGGCGCGTGCGCGCCCGTCACCTGCTTCAGCGTACGGATCATGTCGATGTAATCGACGCTCTCCAGCCCCGATATGTTGTAAGCGCCTTCGATACGGGACTGCAGGCAGGCCGTGATGATCGAAGCGAAGTCGCCGGCGAACAGCGGTTGGCGCAGGAAGCGGCCATTTCCAGGGATGGGGAACACCGGCGTGCGGTCGAGGAAGCGCCTGAGCCAGCCCATATGTTTGCGGTCGAACCAGCCGAACATCAGCGTCGGACGCAGGATCACCTTGCGGATCGGGTAGGTCTCGACCAGCGCCTCCTGCGCCTTCTTGCTCTCGGTGTAGAAGTCTTCAGCCGCGGAATTCACCACCGACGAACTGATGTGGACCAGATAACCCGCGGCGCCGGTCGCTGCCGCATCCAGCACCCGCCGGGTCGCCGTCACGTTGTTCCGCTCGAAGGCGTCGCCGTCCAGGCCGCCGATCTGGGCGTGCAGCATCACGATGCTGTCGGCCGCCGCCGCCTCCGCCTGCCAGGGTCCAGGCTCCGACAGGTCGGCCTCGATCAGCCGGATATCGGGATGGAAGCTGCGCAGGATAGCGAGGTTCGCCTGGTGCTTGTCCACACCGACGATCTCATAGTCTCCGGACGCGACCAGGGCGGGCATGATGTTCTGCCCAACCAGACCGGCCGCTCCCGTGATGAAGACGCGGTGCGGTTTGGATTTCTGTTGAATGGGGGACATGGGCTCAGTCAGTGCGGTTGGGTGTCGGGGCGCCCATTCAGGTCCTCACAGCCAGGGTTCCGACCAGGCAGGGCGCGCCGGAGTCGGTCAGGCCGTAAACCTTGACCTGTCCCGAGGTGATCTGCGCGGTGGCTTGCCAGCCGACCTGGGGGGTGGTGACGACGCCCGCCCGCGCGGTCTCCACATCGGGTCTTAGCTGGCCGCTTGCATGCCCGGCCCCGATCACCGTATCCGACGGGTCGACGACAAGGAAACGCTGCAGGGGTTTGTGGGCTTGCACATCCCAGCCCCAGCCGACCAGCCCCACGCCCGGGCGCGCGCCCTTGTAGACGGTGGCGATCTTGTCGACGAAGCCGTCGCATTGGGTGGTCGCAGCTTCCGTGGAAGGGAGCTGCTGGCCGATCAGCGGTCTGGCCCAGTCTGGCGGCGAGGGGGTGTCGATCGACAATATAGTGGCGTCGCCCCCCGAGGACTGGGAGGAATTCGTGCATCCCGAGGCGATGGGAAGAATAGAAATGATCAAAGTCAAAACAAAAGCTTGATTGAGATTCAGTATTTCCAAGGGCAGCCTCCCCGCCCCCTTGCGCTTTGAGGCGGAGGCTACATTATCCGACCGCTCGGCCTCTTCAAGGGGCGTCGTCGCCTGCGCGATCGCCGAGTCACGATCGGGGAGGCCAGATGGAAGGCGCAAGGTTCACAGGGCGGAGGCTGTCGCTCGGGGACGGCGAGCGCGGGCGCTGGGCGAGGTGGCTCGAGCCCGTCGCGCTTGGTCTCGTCGGCGTCGCCGTCATCATAACCATCGCGATGACGGCCCAGGTGGTCCTGACCGGCTATGTCGACGTACCGTTCTGGGACCAGTGGGGCTACGTCAACGACGGTTCGCTGTGGAGCCAGCCGTTCAAGCACCATAACGAGCACCTGATCGTGGCGGCGAAGGTGTTCTACACCATCGACGCCCTGCTGGGCGGCCGCCAGATCTTCAACATGGGGTCTTCGCTGGCCATCCAGGTCGGCGCCGCGGCTGCGTTGGCCCTGATGGCCAGGCTTGGCGGACTGAGGGGGCGGCAGACGGCGCTCGCTTTCCTGGTGTCGCTCTGCTTCACCCTGTCCACGTGCCAGTACGATAATTTCACCTGGGGCTTCCAGGTCCAGTTCGTGATGGTGTTCGCCGCCTTCTCGGCCGGCGCCCTGTTCGCGGTCCTGTACGCCCGTACCGAGCGCCTGTTGTGGCTGGCGCTCTCGATCGCCGCCGCCCTGGTCAGCGTCTGCTCGATGGCCAACGGGTTGCTGGCCGCGCCCCTGCTCAGCGTGCTGTTCTTCGTGATGGGACGCCAGAACGCCGGGCGGGCCATGCTCGGTGCGGCCGTGCTTGGTGGCGTGCTCTACGCCATCGGCCCTTTCGCCCCGAATCCGGGCTGGCAGCAGTCGATGGCATTGGGGAACCGCTTCTTGGCCGGGGTTCCCTTCGGGCTCACCTATCTGGGCGGCCCCTTCGCCTGGTTCTTCCAGGGAGGAGGGGCGGGCGCCACGGTGCGGGCCGCCCGCATCGACGGCGTGTTCGTGGGCCTGCTGGCGCTGGCGGGCCTGGTCGCCGCCGGGCTTGGACCGAAGCCGGGCAGGGAGGCGCGCCTCGGTCTGGCGGCGGTGATCCTGTTCGGGCTGCTCAGCGGCGCCGCCACCGCCTATGGCCGCGCCCCGCTCGGCTCGGAAGAGGCTCTGGCGATAAGGTACGCGACGCCCGTCATGACCATCGTCGCCGCCAGCCTGCTTTCGGTCTGGCTGGTCCTGAGGGGGCGTTATCCCAACGGACGATCGGCCCAGGCGCTCATGATCGTGGCCGCGGCTGGATTGGTCGTCTTCTCAATCAAGGGACGTGAAGCCCTGAGGCCGGCCACCAACCTGCGACTCGAGCGGGAAGGCGGCATGCTGGCCCTGGCGGCCGGCGCGCCCGATGTTCCGCTGCTTTCGAGGGTGGCTTATGCGCCGCAGACCGCCGTGCAGCAGTCCGCCGACCTGCGTCGCCACAGGCGTTCCGTCTTCTCCGAGCGCTGGGCCCAGGCCCTTGGCGGCCCGCTGTCGGCGATCGCGCCGGAAGGGATCGGCGGGGTTTGCGAGGGAACGGTGTCCGCGGGACAACCCCTCTACCAGGGGACGGTCTGGGCGCCGCCGTCCCAGCATCCGACCCGTGTGCTGCTGCTGGCCGACCGTACGGGGCGGGTCGCCGGTGTCGGCCGGGTCAGGGCCGGGCTGAAGGATCTGCTCAGTGGCGGTATAAGGCGGCAGCGGCAGCTGGTGGACTGGATCGGCGTCGCCAGTCCCGACGCGGGGATCCAGCCGCTGACCGCCTACCTGTTGATCGACGGAGGTCATAAGGCGTGCCGCGTCGCCGAAGCCGCCGCTCCGGTTCCCCTGGCCACGGTGGTGTTCGATCCCCCCGGCCGTGTTCCTCTTGAGCTGGCCGGAAGCGATCGAACCGGCGTCTTCGCGCCATCAGGTGCGAATCCCGAACCAGGCCCAGCGCCCGATGGCGTCAGCTATGACGGATCGTGGGGCGGGGCGGATGCAAACACCGGTAGGCTTGTCGCGCGCTACCGGCTGCCAAGTCACGGGATCTCGGCTGTCGTGCTGCCGGTCGTCACGGGTCCGATCCCCATCGGGCAGAATGTCCTGTTCAGGCTCCAGCCGGGCGGCGAGATCATCGGGGCGGCCGACCTGCGGAGTGCGAAGCGATGGACCTGGGTGCGGCTCGCGCTTCCGGATGGGGCCGCCGGCCGGACCCTGGAGGTCGAGGCGCAGGATCAGGGCGTCGGCTGGGGAGAGTGGATCGCTGTCGGTCGGGCTTTCGGCCAGGGGACGCCTGGGCCGGCGCGCTGAGTTTATGGCGCGATGGGGGAGGGGGGAGCCGTGAACGTGTGCGGATGATCCACCCCCGGGGGCACGCCCCAAACGGGGGCGATCTGGGCATCGGAAAAAAGATCAAAAATGATGTTGATCTCAGAATCCACCCGGGCTACACACCGCCTCCCGACGGCGCGGCCCACACAGCCTCCGCCGCCGCGGCGCTCCAGTCGCCGATCTGACCTAGTCAGTCGCGACCCGGAACGCGGATCGGACGCCCTCTTACGAGGGGGTTCCGTTCTCTCAAATCGCAGGACTTTCGCGCTCCCAGCTTGATGGTGAGCGCGGATTGGAATGCCTCGGTCGGACGGTGTTCGGCGGAGTATCGGCGTTTCGGGATCTGTCCCTTGGCGCTGGGTCTTTGACATTGTTGGATGGAAAGAGAAACGCAGGCGGCGGCGTTCTGGCGATAAGCTTCGAGCTTATCAAAAATGAACGCTGACGAATGCGGTCTCTTGAAGACACCATGAATATGGACTGTCTGGCTTTCGGGTTGGATGGTTTATGTGATTGGGAACTCGTCAAGATACTACGCATAACTACGCCG
>JBARAK010000160.1:0-10774 GCA_049791955.1 Caulobacteraceae bacterium | reverse complement strand
CCGCCGGCGCGCCGGTGGTGCTGGTCCGCGCCGGCTTCTCCCCCGATTTCGGCGACGCCCCGCGCCAGCGCGTCGACCAGCCGAGCCGGCTCGCCCTGGACAGCCTGCCCCCCGCCTGGTTCGAGCTGTGCGACGGCCTGGCCCAGCCCACCGACATCATGGTGGTCAAGCGCCAGTGGGGCGCCTTCTACGGGACCGACCTCGACCTGCAGCTCCGCCGCCGCGGGGTTAAGACCATCGTGATCGGCGGCGTCTCCACCAACGCCGGGGTCGAGTCGACCGTGCGCGCCGGCTGGGAGCATGGCTACGAGATGGTGGTGGCCGAGGACGCCTGCGCCTCCTCGATCTCGACCGAGCTGCACGACGTGGCGATCCGCGTGATCTTCCCGCGCCTGTCGCGCGTGATGCGGAGCGCCGACGTGGGCTTCACCGCGAGCTAGGACCTTCTCCCCCTTGCCAACCGCGCCGGGATCGGCTCCGATCCCCTCGGGACAAGGGGGGATGCGGATGAAGCGGGTAGTCTGTGGGCTGACCATGGGGGCCGCGCTGTTCGCGGCCGGCGGCGCGGGGGCCCAGGCGCTGCGGCCCGACCAGGTCGCGTTCCACTCGCTCTACAAGGAGCTGGTAGAGACCAACACCACCCTGTCGGCCGGAAGCTGCACCGAGGCCGCGGCCAGGATGCAGGCCCACCTGAAGGCCGCGGGCTTCCCCGACGCCGACCTGCACCCCTTCGCCGCCCCCGGCCATCCCAAGGAGGGCGGCCTGGTGGCGGTGCTGCCGGGGACCGATCCCAAGGCGCGGCCGCTGATGCTGCTGGCCCACATCGACGTGGTGGAGGCCAAGCGCGCCGACTGGGAACGCGATCCGTTCACCCTGGTCGAGGAAGGCGGCTACTTCTATGCGCGCGGCTCCAGCGACGACAAGGCGATGGCGGCGGTGTGGGTCGACACCCTCTCGCGCCTGAAGGCCCAGAACGTCCGGCTGAAACGCACCGTGAAGATGGCGCTGACCTGCGGCGAGGAGACCGAGGGCGCCTTCAACGGCGCGGGCTGGCTGGCCACCCATGAGAAGCCGCTGATCGACGCGGCCTTCGCCCTGAACGAGGGCGGCGGCGGCCAGCTCGACACCTCAGGCCATCGCGTGACCCTGTCGGTGGAAGCGGCCGAAAAGACCCCGCAGGACTACGACCTGGTGGTGACCAACCCCGGCGGCCACAGCTCGCGCCCGGTCAAGGACAACGCCATCTACCGCCTGACCGCGGCCCTGATGCGGGTCAGCCAGTACGACTTCCCGGTCCAGTTCGACGACGCCAACCGGGCCTATTTCACCGCCATGGCCAAGATCAAGGGCGGCGAGACCGGCGCGGCCATCACCGCCCTGCTCAACGACCCGCACGACGCCAAGGCCCTGGCCATCGTGGCCCAGGACCCCAGCTTCAACGCCATGCTGCGCACCACCTGCGTGGCCACCATGCTGAACGCCGGCCACGCCACCAACGCCCTGCCCCAGCGCGCCCAGGCCAACGTCAACTGCCGCATCTTCCCCGGCGTCTCCACCGAGGCCGTGCGCCAGACCCTGGAGCAGGTGGCCGCCGACCCGGCGGTGTCGATCAGCATGCCCAACCACCGCGGCCCGCTGGCCAAGCCGACGCCCCTGACGCCCGAGGTGATGGACCCGATCCGCACGGTCTCGGCCAAATACTATCCCGGCGTGCCGGTGGTCCCGACCCTGCAGGCCGGCGCCACCGACGGGGTGTTCCTGGGCGACGTCGGCATCCCGACCTATGGCGTCAGCGGCTTCTTCTACGACCCCGACCTCGGCCACATCCACGGCCTGAACGAACGGATCGGCGTGAAGACCCTCTACGAAGGCCGCGACTTCCTGTTCGACCTGGTCAAGATCTACGGCGCGGAGGGATGAGCTGACGCCTTCTCCCCCTTGCGGGAGAGGCGATCAGGCCAGCCCCACCCCCGTCAATTCCTCGCTCAGCCGCCACAGCCGTTCGGCGGCCTGCGGGTCGTCGCCCCAGGGGCGCAGGCCACGCAGGCCCTGCTCGCCGGCCGGGACCAGCCGGGCGATGTCGCAGTCCTCGCAATAGACCCCGCCCATGCCGGCGAGCTGCGGGCTGACCGCGCACCAGACGCTGGTCGCCGCGCCCTGCTCGACGGTCTTCCTGTCGTTGGCCGGGTCGATCACCGGCCGGCCCTCGTCGTCGATCGCCCCGGCGGTGCGGATGAGATCCTGGCTCATGTGGCGGGCCAGGGGTGTGAGGATGGCGCCGGGATGCAGCGAGACGGCCCTCACCCCGTGCGTCTCGCCGCGCCGGTCGAGCCCGATGGCGAACAGGATGTTGGCGGTCTTGGACTGGCCATAGGCCTGCCAGGGCTCGTAGGCGCGGCGCAGGAAGTTCGGGTCGTCGAAGTCCACCGCGCTGCGCCGGTGCCCGTACGAGGACACCGCCACCACCCGCGCTCCGCTGGCCCGGACCAGCGCCGGCCATAGCCGGGCGGCCAGCCGGAAATGCCCCAGGTGGTTGGTGGAGAACTGCGCCTCGTTCCCCCGCGCGTCCCGCGCCAACAGGCAGGCCATCACCCCGGCGCTGTTGACCAGCATGTGCAGCGGCCGGCCCGAGGCCAGGAACCGCGAGGCGAAGCCGTCGATCGAGGCCGGGTCCATCAGGTCCAGCGCCTCCAGCTCCACCCCAGGCGCGACCTCGAGCGCCGCGCGCGCCCTGGCGGCGTCGCGGGCCGGGACCACCACCTGGGCGCCGGCCTTGGTCAGCACCCGGGCCGTCTCCAGACCGAGCCCGGAATAGCCGCCGGTGACGATGGCGACCTTGCCGGTCAGGTCGGCGCCGGCCAGCGCCTCTTCAGCGGTGGTGGCGGGACCGAAGCCTGACAGGATGGGAGCCTGGAGCGTACGCATGGGAGGTCCTTCACTGGGCGGCCCGATACGGGCGGTCTGGGCCGCACGTCGGAGGGCTGGACATTGCGCGGCCCACACCGGATGATCCATGCGATCGCGTCCATGATTTCTGCGCGATCGTCCGGAATACGCATGGATCCCCTCTCCGACGTCCTCGCCCTGCTGGAAGCCCGGAGCTACCTGTCCGCCGCCCTGGTGACCGGCGGCGACTGGGCGATGCGCTTCTCGCGCCCCCGCAGCGTCAAGTTCACCGCGGTGATCCGGGGCGGCTGCTGGCTGGTCATGGACGGCCTGCCCGCGCCGCTGCGGCTAGAAGCCGGCGACTGCTTCCTGCTGAACCGGAGCGGCTGCGTGCTGGCCAGCGATCCGGCGCTGGAGCCCGTCCCCGCCGTCGAGGTGTTCGCCCATGCCGGCGACCGCACGGCCCATCACGGCGGCTTCGACGACTTCCACGCCATCGGCGGCGGGGTCAGGTTGGAGGGGCCGGACTCGGGCCTGCTGCTCGACCTGCTGCCGTCGCTGATCCACGTCGAAGGCGCCTCCGGCCAGGCCCAGGCGCTGCACTGGCTGATCGCCCAACTCGCCCAGGAGCTTTCGGCCGAGCGCCCCGGCGCGTCGCTGACCGCCGACCACCTGGCGCACCTGATGTTCGTGCAGGTGCTGCGAACCTACCTGGCCTCCGAGGCCGGATCAGAAGCCATCGGCTGGCTTGGCGCCCTGGCCGACCGTCGCATCGGCGCCGCCATCCGCAGGCTGCACGCCGAACCGGCCCGGCGCTGGACCCTGGAGGAACTGGCCACGGCCTGCGGCATGTCCCGCTCCAGCTTCGCGGACCGGTTCAAGGCGCGGGTGGGCGTGGCCCCCCTCGACTACCTGATCCGCTGGCGCATGCGCCTGGCCGCCGCCGCCCTGCGCAAGGGCGCCGAACCGGTCTCGGCCATCGCCGCCGGGGTCGGCTACGAATCCGAAAGCGCCTTCAGCAACGCCTTCAAGCGCGTCACCGGCAGCTCGCCTTTGCTCTACCGGCGCAGTGCGAGAGCGGCTTGACCCTCCTCTCCCGCTTCGCAGGGGAGGAGGATCAGGCCCCCTTGCGCGAGAACTGCATCACCCCATCCACCACCCGCCCGAACTTCAGGCCCAGCAGGTCGAGCAGGTAGTTCTGGCGCAGCCGCCATGGCGCGCGGGAGCCCTGCTTGGGGAAGCGGTCGACGGCGCGGCGGACGTAGGAGGAGCTGAAGTCGATGATCGGCTGTTCGGCGATGTCCGGGTCGCGCTCGCGCGGGGTGCAGACATCGTAGCCGCGCCGCTTCATGTAGTTCAGCAGGCGGCAGACGTAGCCGGCGGTCAGGTCGCCCTTCAGGGTCCAGGAGGCGTTGGTGTAGCCGAAGATCGAGGCCAGGTTCGGCACGCCCTCGCACATGGTCCCCTTGTAGTTCAGCCGCCGGGACAGATCGACCGGCGCCCCGTCGACCGAGACCTGGACGCCGCCCAGCAGCTGCATCTGCAGGCCCGTGGCCATCACCACGACGTCGGCCTTCAGGTCGCGCCCGGAGCTGAGCCGGATCCCGTCTTCGGTGAAGCCCTCGATGGTGTCGGTGGCCACCGACGCCTTGCCGCTGCGGATGGCGCGGAACAGGTCGCCGTCGGGGACCAGGCACAGCCGCTGGTCCCAGGGATTGTAGCGGGGGGTGAAGTGGGTCTCCACGTCGTAATCGGGACCCAGGTGGTCGCGCACCCAGCCGATCAGCCGCGCCTTCACCCGCCCCGGCCGCCGCCGCGCCAGGTTGAAGAACACCATGGTCAGCATCACGTTGCGCCAGCGCACGATGTGATAGGCCAGCCTGGCCGGCAGCCGCTCGCGCAGCTTGTTGGCGAAGGCGTCCTCCGACGGCCGCGACACCACATAGGTCGGCGAGCGCTGCAGCATGACCACATGCGCCGCCGTCTCGGCCATGGCCGGAACCACGGTCACCGCCGTGGCCCCGCTGCCGATCACCACCACCTGCCGGCCGGCGTAGTCGAGCCCCTCGGGCCAGGCCTGGGGATGCACGATGCGGCCGCCGAACCGCTCCATACCAGCGATCTCAGGCGTGTAGCCGCCCGCGTAGTCGTAGTAGCCGGTGCAGGTCAGCAGGAAGTTGCAGGTGAAGGCGACCGCGCGCCCCTCGACCTCCGCCTCCACCGTCCAGGCCGCGTTTGCGGAGGACCAGGCCGCGCGCAGCACCTTGTGGCGATAGCGGACCTGGCGGTCGACGCCGTAGGCCCGAGCGGTCTCGCGGATGTAGTTCAGGATCGAGGGGCCGTCGGCGATGGCCTTGGCCTCGCGCCAGGGCCGGAACACATAGCCCAGGGTGTACATGTCGGAGTCCGAGCGCACGCCCGGATAGCGGAACAGGTCCCAGGTGCCGCCGCTGGCCTCGCGCCCCTCCAGGATGACGTAGGACCGGTCGGGGCACTGGGTCTGCAGGTGGCAGGCCGCGCCGATCCCCGACAGGCCCGCGCCGATGATGACGACGTCGAAGTGCTCCACGCTCATATGGCCTTGACCGGCGCCCTGGCCCCGATCCGCCCGGCGATGCGCGCGACGAAGTCGGCGACCCGCTGGGGCTGGGTCAGGGGGATCATGTGGCCGCCGTCCTCGATCAGCTCCAGGTCCAGCCCGGCGATCTTGCCGACCAGGCCCTGGCCGTTGACGGCGGCGTCCAGGATGCGGTCGCCGGTCCCGAACAGCACCCCCACCGGCAGGTCCAGCTCGCCGTAGCGCGCCGCCAGCGCCGGCATGTCCTGATCCACCGCCATCATGTCGGTGGAGGCGGCGTAGTAGCTCGCCGGGCGCAGGCTGAGCAGGCTGCCGCCCTTGGTGGCGAAGTCGCCCGGCGCGGGTTCAGGCCCGAACAGCACCTCCAGGGTCTCCTGGCGGTGGAGCATGGCGGCCGGGGCGGCCACGGTCCAGCCGACCAGCCAGCGCAGCCAGGGCCAGGGCACGGCCAGCCCACGGAACAGCGGCGGCACCTCGGACTGCGGCTGGGTGAACGGGGCGATCAGCGCCAGCCCGCCCACCTGCTCGCGATGGTCCAGCGCCAGGGCCAGGGCCACCGCCCCGCCGAGCGAGTGGCCGACCACCAGGGGATGATCCAGCTCCAGCGCGCGGATGAAGGCGGCGATGGCGCTGGCCTGAACGGTCAGCCGGGCCGAGACGCCGGGCGCGCGCTGCGAATAGCCGGAGCCCGGCCGCTCGACCACGATCACCCGGAAGCGCTCCTTCAGCCGGTCGACCAGGGCGTAGGTGAAGTTGCGCATCTGGCCGCCCAGGCCGTGGATCATCACGATCGCCGGCCCCTCCCCCACGTCCAGGTAGTGCAGCTTCGCGCCCTCGACCTCGATGAAGCGGCCCTGCGGCGGGAAGGCCGTCTCGATCTTGCGGGCGGTCAGGCCGTTGAACAGGGCTAGGCCGCCGGCCGCCGCGGTCAGCAGGCCGGCGCCGCCCATCAGCCAGGGGGTGATCCGCGCCATCAGCAATTCTCCGTCGTCATGCTCACTTGGCCTTGAACGCCCGTCCGAGCAGGTTCCAATAGGTGGTGGGGGCCAGCCGCTCGATCACCGAGGCCAGCTTGGCGTCGGAGCCGACCAGCACCCGGGCCCGGCGCTGCTCCACGCCGCGTACGATCACCTCGCCCGCCGTCTCGGGCGCCAGCTTGAGCTTGGCCTCGAAACTGGCGCGGGCGCGCTCGACCTCTTCCGGGGTGAAGGCGTTGGCGATGCGGGCGTTGCGGGCGATGCCGGTGGCGACTCCGCCAGGATGCACCACGGTGACGCCCACCCGCGTGCCGGCCAGCTCATGGCGCAGCGACTCTGAAAAGCCCCGCACCGCGAACTTGCTGGCGCAATAGGCGGTCTGGCCCGGCGGGGCGATCAGGCCGAACAGGCTGGACAGGTTGACCAGCCGCGCCTCGGGACGGGCCTGCAGCAGCGGCAGGAAGGCGCGCGTCATGCGCACCACGCCCCAGAAGTTGATCGAGAACAGCCACTCGAAATCGGCCTCGGACACCTCCCGGAAGCTCCCGCCGATCGCCACCCCGGCGTTGTTGACCAGGATGTCGGCTCCGCCGTGCAGCATCGCGACCTGTTCGGGGAAGGCGGCGATCGCCTTGGGATCGCCCACGTCCAGCGCGTGGGTGGAGACCCGCAGTTCCCCGCCTCCGAGCATGGCCGCCGTCTCCGCCAGCCCGGCCGGGTTGATGTCCGCCAGCGCCAGGTGGCAGCCCCGCCGCGCCAGCGAGGCCGAGATCGCGCGGCCGATGCCGCCGCCCGCCCCGGTCACCACCGCCGTCCGTCCCAGTAACTGCATCGAACCTGACACGTGAGGGCGCTCCGGGCTTGCCGAGCCGACAGGCAAGCCGTAATTTACATCGATGTCAACTAAATCCCCAGCCCCGCAATCCCCGGCTCCGGTGGAACGCCGCCGCAAGCCCGAGGCGGTGCGCCGGGACGCGCTGGAGATCGGCCGCCGGCTGCTGATCGAAGGGGGACCGGGGGCGATCACCCTGAAGGCGGTGGGGGCCGAACTGGGCATGTCCCACGCCAACCTGATCCACCACTTCGGCTCGGCCGAGCTGTTCCAGGCCCAGCTTCGCGACGCCATGGTCGAGGACCTGACCCGCACCGTCACCGCCCTGGTCGGTGAGGACGCGCAAGGCGAGGCCGACGTCGCCGCCATCGTCGAACGGGTGTTCGAGGCCTACCGCTCCGGCGGGATCGGCGTGCTGATGGCCTGGTCGGTGCTGGCCGGCCCCAAGCCCCATACCGACCAGCTGGCCCGCCCGCTCGGCGAGCTGGTGGGGAGGCTGGAGCCCTTCGTCGCCGGCGGCGCTCGCACCGGCCGTGCGCGGGAGATCGTCGCCCTGGTCACCCTGCTGGCCTTCGCCGACAGCCTGATCGGCCGGGCCCTGGCCGAGCGGGTGGGCCTGCCCCCCGACGCCGTGCGCGGCCTCACCGCGCGCGTGGTGGACGGGTTGCTCGGAGAAGGATCAGCTGTCGGCTGAACGCAGCGCCGCCTCATAGGCCAGCCGCACCCAGCCGGCCATCAGGTCGGGATCGTCGAAGGCGTCCTCGGGGATGGTCCAGTAGGGCATCTTCACCGCCTTGCCCTTCTTGCCGTCGTAGGACCACCGCCGCGCGCCGGCCGCCTCGAACTGCGGCGCACTGACCGCGTCGGACTTCAGCAGCATCTCGCCGCGCAGCTCGATGGCGATGATCAGCCCACGGTGATAGACGCCCTTGCCCCCGAACATCCGCCGGATCGACACCGGGCCGAGGCCCGCGAACATCTCTTCGATCTCGTCGTTATCCATGGGCGCAGTCTAGCTCAGGCGGGGTGAGCGCCGCCATGACGCCTTCTCCCTTCGCGGGAGAGGGGGATTCAGCTCGACGTCCGGATCTTCCAGGCCCTGTTCACGCTGTAGATCTGGAAGGCCACCGAGATCGTCGTGGCCAGGATGAACATCACCTCGGAGGTGTTCCGCCGCGCCAGCGACGGATGGGGCAGGTCGCCGATCACCACGCCGATCGCGACACCCATCATCAGCGCCACCACGAACAGCACGCCGACCTCGGCCTTGGTGAACGATCTGGAGGGTGACATGGGCGCTCCGTATGACGGTCCGACGCTAGCGGATAGGATGCAGACGGTCCAGCTTCAGCTTGGCCGTTAACCTCGCTGCCCGCATTGGCGAAAGAGGAAGGCTGGAGAAGTCGAGGGGGAGGCCCAGGCGCGTGGTGGCGTCCCATGAAACCGCTCATTCCCGCAAAGGCGGGAATCCAGCTCAAATCCGCAGAGGTGTGAGACTGGATCTGGATCCCCCGCCTGCGCGGGGATGTGCGGCTCCTGAGAGCGGGGAATGAACAGAACTGCTCATCCCCCGCCCTCGCAGCAGAGGCGATCCCGCCTCAGTGCACGTCGGCGGTCTTGTCTCCTTCGTAGTGCAGGATGTGATAGTAGCCCTGCCAGCTGCTGGTCTGGACCGGGGGCGGCAGGGTGGTCATCGGATCGTCCAGCCACTTCAGGAACTGGTCCACCATCGCGCGGCTCTCGTCGATCCCGACCAGCCATTCGCCCCGCCACCAGTGGGCCCACTTGCCGTATTCGCTGCCGGCCTCAAGCTGCTTGATCTCGTCGAAGTCGGCCAGGGTCGAGCGGGCCTCCTCGCGCGCCTTGGCGGTGTCGCCCGCCCGCGCGTCACGCACAGCGCGGCTGATCATCAGCAGCATGTGGTTGCTGTCGCGGTTGATCGCCGTCATCGTCAGCATCTCGTAGTCGTAGTAGGCCCTGCGCTCCGGCGGGATCAGCGCCTCCGCAGCCTTCGCCTCGCGCCACACCGCGTCCCAGCGCGCCACCGCCTCTTCGCAGGTCTTCAGCTCGCGCTCGCTGGTCTTGTCGACATAGTCCAGGGCCACGTCGCGGCTGGGGTCGGGATCGATGCCGATGCCCATGATCCGCGCGGGGGTCCACTTGGGCGACTGGCCGGGCAGGCCATAGTAGGGCGCGCTGTCCATGGTCCCCAGCATCAGCTGGCGCGCCTCGCTGTGATAGAGCTGGTCGCCGTAGTCGTTGCCGTTGGGCAGGTGCGAGAAAGCCTTGAAGTAGTCCGCATAGGCCTGGGCGAGCGCCGGCGCGGCCCTGGGCCCGAACTCGTCGGCCGCCCACCGCGCGTAATAGCCCGCCGCCCCGCCCTGTTTCGGCAGGCCGCCCCAGGCCGTCTCCATCACCGCGCGGGTGGTCATCGACACCGCGCGGATGTCGCTGGTGTTGACCAGCATGTACTCGGTCGCGCCCGCGTTGATGTAGCGGCCGAACTCCGAATAGATCCGGTCCACCGGCACCATCTCGGTCAGCTGGTTGGCGCGGCCGTTCAGCATGGCGACGTGGTAGTACATCCCCTGCCCGCGCGAGACCTGGCCCTGGTCCTGGATCAGGCCATAGCCGGTGTCGGCCCACACCGTGGTCACCTCCGGCGGGATGTGCAGGTAGCCTTCCTTGGCCAGCCGCGCGCCCTCCTGCCACAGGTCGGTGACGAAGTGGGCGTTGGGGTCGACCGAGCGCACGATGCGCATCTGGTCCACGATCGCCTTGCTGATCAGCTCGCCCTGCAGCTTGTCGTTGCCGACCACGCTGGGGTCCATGGTGGCGTAGGAGGTGTCGGACAGCCCGCGCAGCCCCACCGACCACAGGATCTCCTGGTGCGGGTCGTACTCATGCACCGCGTTGGTCCAGGCCCGCTCCAGGATCTCCGGATGGGCCGAGAAGCTGTAGGGCGTGTTGGCCGGCCAGCGCGCCACGTTCATGCCGACCGGGATGGCGTGGTGCTGGTTCAGGATCAGCCCCCGCTCGCCGGCCGCCTTCATCTGCGGGTCGGTCGGGAAGGTCCAGGTGCCCGGCACCACCATGTTGCCCTTCAGGCGCAGGATGGTCTCATAGATCTTGTCCATCACCGCCAGCGAGATGCCGGAATGGTCCTTGGCCTCGCCCGGCGCCCAGCCGGTCAGCTGGTCCTCGTCGTTGATGAAGAAGCCGCGATACTTGAACAGCGGGGCGGGATAGGCGCGGTCGAGCCCGGCCGGCAGGGCGACCGAGGTCCTGTGCGCGGGGGCGCGGTCGGTCCAGTAGTACATCGGGTCGACGCCCAGGTAGTCCTGGCTGAACTGGTAGATGGCGAAGATCTCGCCGCGCATGTCCGCGCCGCCCAGCACCACCCGGCCGCCCTTCACCGCGATCGAGAAGCTCTCCGCCGCGCCGCCGGTGCGCGGCGCGATCTCGATGGTCTCGGGTCCGGCTTCGGCCGCGCTGGTCACG
>JBARAK010000159.1:0-6862 GCA_049791955.1 Caulobacteraceae bacterium | reverse complement strand
AGCTGCGCCTGCGGGCCACGGCGAGCACCGCCTCCAGTTCGATCAGCCCGGCCCGGCGCATTGTCCCGTTTCCTGCAGCAGCTCATCCAGGATTATGCGACTTATCGGATCGGCGTTCGAGGCCCATCTCCGCCAGCGTAACCAAGCCGGAGTTTCCCATGCGCCTGATCGACCAGATCTACATCGACGGCCAGTTCGTCGAGCCACACGGGCGCGAGCTGTTCGACCTGCACAATCCCGCCACCGGCGAGGTGATCGGCCAGGTGCGGCTGGGCGACGCCGAGGACGCCCGCGCCGGCATCGCCGCCGCCAAGCGCGCCTTGCCCGCTTTCTCGCGCACCACCAAGGCCGAGCGCATCGACCTGTTGCATCGGCTGCACGATGTCATGGCGGCGGCCGCGGCCGCTCTGATCGAGGCCATAGTCGAGGAGTTTGGGGCGCCGGTCGGCCGTACGCGGTGGATGACGACCCATGCAGCCGCGTGCTTTCTGACCGCCGCCCGCACGCTGGAGGACTTCGACCTGACCCGCCGGATCGGCTCGGCCGAGGTGATGATGGCGCCGGTCGGGGTGGTCGGGCTGATCACGCCCTGGAACAGCAACGCCGGCTTCATCTGCAACAAGCTGGCCTACGCCATCGCCGCCGGCTGCACCGCGGTGCTCAAGCCCAGCGAGATGAGCGCCCTGCAGACCCAGGTGGTGCTGGAAAGCCTGCACCAGGCTGGCCTGCCCCCCGGCGTGTTCAATATCATCAACGGGCGCGGCGACGTGGTTGGGGCCGAGATCAGCGCCCATCCGGACGTGGCCAAGATCTCGTTCACCGGCTCCACCGCCGTGGGCAAGGCCATCGTGCGGGCCAGCGCCGACACCCTCAAGCGCGTCACCCTCGAACTCGGCGGCAAGTCGCCGACCCTGGTCCTGGACGACGCCGACCTGGACATGGCCATCCCGCAGGTGCTGGAGGCCGGCTTCATGAACAGCGGCCAGGCCTGCATCGCGGGAACCCGCGTCCTGGTTCCCGAAGCGCGGCTGGCCGAGATCGAGGCGCGGATCGCGGCGGCGGTGGCCGAGGTCAAGGTCGGCGATCCGCGCGACCCGCAGACCACCGTCGGCCCCATGGTCAGCCGCACCCAGTACGAGCGGGTCCAGCGCTACATCCGCAAAGGGATCGAGGAAGGCGCCCGCCTGATCGTCGGCGGCGAGGGCCATCCCGAGGGGCTTGCCGGCTATTTCGTGCGCCCGACCGTGTTCACCGGGGTCTCCAACGACATGGTGATCGCGCGGGAGGAGATCTTCGGCCCGGTGCTGTGCCTGCTGACCTACCGCAGCGAGGACGAGGCGATCGCCATCGCCAACGACACCACTTACGGCCTGTCGGCCTATGTGATGTCCTCCGACCCGGCCCGCGCCGAGCGGGTGGCCGCACGGCTGGAGTCCGGCCGCGTGGTGATCAACGGCGCCGCGCACGAGCCCCTGGCCCCCTTCGGCGGGGTCAAGCAATCGGGCCTCGGCCGCGAGAACGGCCCGTTCGGCCTGGAGGCCTACCTGGAGCCCAAGACCGTACTGGGCGCGGGGGAGCCGAAGCGATAGCCTCTCTGCAAACGAGGGCGGCATGATCGGACGAGCGAGCCTGCTGGCGGCGGGACTGGCGCTGGCGCTTCCGGCGAACGGAAGTCCCGACGCCTTCGTGCGTGGCCTCTACGCGCCCTATCGCGCCGACAGCTCCTACAGCTCGCTCGGCCAGGCGGCGGGGGGAATCTACACCCCCGCCCTGCTGGCGCTGATGGACAAGGACCAGCGGGCGCACCCGGGCGAGGTCGGGGCGATCGACGGCGACCCGGTCTGCGACTGCCAGGATTCCGGGACCATCCGTGTCGTCCAGGCGACCTACGCCGCCCGCGCGGGCGGCGTGCGGGCGACGGTGCGCTTCGTCAACCTGGGCGAGACCCGCACCGTGGGCCTGGACCTGGTGCGCGCGACGACCGGCTGGCGGGTCGACGACGTCCACGATCCCGGCCAGGCGAGCCTGCGGACCGAACTGCGCCGCTCGATCGCCGGACGCTAAGAGCGCCCATGCTTCCCACGATCCTCGCCCTGCTCGCCTGGCCGGCCCTCAGCGCGCCGGCCAACGCCGCCCTGGCCAGGGTCCCGCGCGAGCTCGGCGCTTTCATGGAGCGCCGCGCCGAGTGCGAACACTGGGCCGGCGAAGAGCCCTACGACAAGGGCCGCGCGGCCGAGATCGACCACGCGGTGAAGGTCCTGCACTGTGCGCGGGTCGAGGCGGATGAGCGCGCGCTGCGGCGCAGGTATGCGCGCCGGCCGGACGTGCTCAAGGTGCTTGGAATGGAGTGAGCCGCAAAGTGAGGAGGATGGGTCTCACGACGACTGCCCATTCCGCTTTCGCAGGTCTCTCAAAAACCCGCTCATCCCCGCGGAGGCGGGGATCCAGATTCAGTCTCACACGTCGGCGGATTTGATCTGGATTCCCGCCTTCGCGGGAATGAGCGGGTTAAAGGAAACCGCTCGCGCCTTATCCTTGCTCCCGCAAGTGGGAGAGGGGGACCAACCTCAGAACTGCAGGTCGAGGCTCGCCTCGTAGGTCCGCGGGCCGCCCAGGTAGGCGGTGTTGGCGCCGGGGCTGCCGACGATGGCGCCGTCGGCGATCGACACGTAATAGTGGGTGTCGGTGGCGTTCAGCACCTGGAACCGCGCAGTGATGCGGTGGCCGGCGTAGTCGAAGCCGTAGCGCACGCCCGGGTCGATCGTCACATAGGCCGGGGCGTAGGAGTTGTTGGTGTCGGTGGCCGCGCGGTCGCTTTCGTAGTTGACCGTCATGGTCAGGGCGCCGCCCCGGGCGAAGCCGGGGTGATAGTCGAACACCAGGTCGCTCTTCACCTCGGGCACGCCGACGATACGCCGTCCGGTGGTCAGGGGGTTGTCCGAGCCTTCCAGCCGCGCGTCGATGTAGGTCACCCCGCCGAACACGCTGAGGTCCGGGGTCGCCTCGCCCTGGATGAAGGCCTCGACCCCGTTGTTGCGCTGCTCGCCCACCACTTCGAAGAGGTTGGTCGGGGCGACGTTGGTGGCGAAGGGCCGGGTCATGTGGAAGGCGTCCAGTGTCACCAGCATGTTGGGAGACACCGCGTACTTGGCGCCCACCTCGTATTCCTCATCCTGGTAGGGAGCCAGGAACTGGTTGGCGTTGGGGCTGTTGGCCGACGCCTGGTCGCCCTGCTCGATGCTCTGGGCCCAGGTCGCGTGCAGCGTCAGCGAAGGCAGCGGCTTGTAGAGCAGGCTGACGGTCGGGCTGACCGCCCCATCGTGCTTGTCGTTGCTGGTGATCGCGCCCGTGGAGCTCCAGCTCTCCGAATGCAGGAACGAGGTGTTGATCACCGCCTGCACCGCTACCTGCTCGTTCAGGTGCAGGGTGTCGCCCATGATGATCGATTGCTCGAACAGACGGCCGGACTCGTAGAGCTTGCCGGGATTGGGTTGGGGCTTGGTCGGAAACACCACCGGATCGGCCAGGTTGGCGCTGCCGAGCGTCACCGGGAAGTTGGTGTTGGCGTGGGAGTACTGGCCGTTGATGAAGCCGTTGGTGCCCAGCGTCACGTCGTTGAGGAAACCGAACAGGCGGATATGGCCGTTCAAGTAGGCGCTGTTGCTGCCGATGGTGAACTGGGGCACGGCGGTGAAGTTCTTGGTCACCGTATAGGCGCCGACGTTGTTGGTCAGCGTGTTGGTGATCCCGAACAGGCCGCGGATGGCGTTCTGGTACAGTCCGCCGACCTCGAAGCTCCAGTCGCTGTTGATCTCGTGCTTGACCTTACCGAGCACGGTCTCGGTGCGCAGGTCCGTGCCCGCCCCCGGCTGGCCCAGGCCGACCTGGGTGGGATCGGGCGCCTTGGGCAGCAGGCTGCTCTTGCTGGACGCGCTGGTGCTGGCGCCGTCATAGACGATGCTGCCCGGCAGGCCGTAGCCCTCGGTCTCGTAATGGCTGTAGTCCGCCTCGACCACGGTCTTGGAATCGAGGTGGTAGTCCACGTCCAGTGCGGCGAGGGTGCGGTTGACGTTGCTGCCCTCGACATAGCTCTCGCCCTCGCCGTGGACGATGTTCAGGCGCACGCCGAGCTTGTCGTCGGGCCCGAAGCGCCCGCCCATGTCGGCGGCCTCGGTGAAGATCCCGTCGGACTGGAAGCCCTCGGTGTAGTCGAGCAGCGGCTTATCGGTGGGGCGCTTCAGCATGTAGTTGAAGGTCCCGGCCGGGCTCTCGGGCCCGAACAGCGCGCCCGAGGGGCCGTTGAACACCTCGATGCCGGACAGGTTCTCGGCCGCGATGGCGGTGGTGCCGATCACGTTCAGCCCGTCCAGGCGGGTGTTCTGGGCGATGCTGCTCTGGAAGCCGCGCGACTGCGGGCGCGACACCTCGAAGCCCTGCTGGTCGCGGATCTCGACCGAGGGCAGGAAGCGCAGGGTGTCATTCACGTTGCGGGTCTGCTGGTTGACGATCAGGTCCTGGGGGACCGTGGTGATCGACTGGGGGGTATCCAGCAGCGCCTCGGGGCCGAGCGGCCCGACCGTCACCACCGGGGTGTTGTACTGCGGCAGGGAAGCGTCGTGCTGGCCCTGGCCCGTCACCGTGACGCCGGACACCTGGGTGGAGACCGTCTCCTGGGAGGATGACGACTGCGCCTGGGCCGCTCCGACCGAGACCGCGCCCGCCGCCACCAGCGCCAGGAAGGAGACCGCGCCGGCCCCGCGCACGTTGAAATTCATAGACTTACCGCCCACCCACGCTACGACGCCAACTCGCGTCGCGGGCGTTATGGTCCACCGTCACACAACGGACAATCGCCTCGCCGGGGTGGGATGCGGATGGTTTGTGCAGTGCGGCAAGATTGTGACAATTGTAACGCCCCTCCCCAAGCGCCGGTTACGGTGCTTAAGTCCCTTCATGAGCGAGCCATCTGATCGCGCGCGCGGGGTCTGCCTGGTCGTCGGGGCGGGCGAGGGACTGGGGTCCGGGATCGCGCGGGCGTTTGCGCGCGAAGGGCTGGCGGTGTGCCTGACGCGCCGGCCCCGGCATCTGGACGAACTGGAGGCCCTGGCCCACGCGATCCGCAAGGATGGCGGCGAGGCCCATGCCTATGGGGTGGACGCCCGCGAGGAGACCGAGATGGTCGCCCTGTTCGAGCGGATCGAGGCCGAGGTCGGATCACTGGAAGTGGTGGTGTTCAACATCGGCGCGAACGTGCGCTTCACGGTCGAGGACACCACCGCGCGGGTCTACACCAAGGTGTGGGAGATGGCGGCCCTGGCCGGCTTCTTCGCCGGGCGCGAGGCGGCGCGGGCGATGGCGCCGCGCGGACGGGGCACGATCATCTTCACCGGCGCCACCGCCAGCGTGCGCGGGCGGGAGGGCTTCTCCGCCTTCGCCGGCGCCAAGCACGCGCTGCGGGCCCTGGCCCAGAGCCTGGCGCGCGAGCTGGGACCCAAGGGGGTCCACGTGGCGCACGTAGTGATCGACGGCTCGGTCGACGGGGTGTTCGCGCGGGAGAACACGCCGGACCTGGACGCCCGCCTGGCGCGCGACGAGGTGCTGAAGCCCGACGAGATCGCCCGCAACTATGTCTGGCTGCACCGCCAGGGCCGCTCGGCCTGGACGCACGAGATGGACCTGCGGCCCTGGACGGAGACCTGGTGAACATGCCCGCGCCCGCGCTCGACTTCATCTTCGACTTCGGCAGTCCCAACGCCTACCTGACCTGGCGGGTGCTGCCCGACCTGCTGGAGCGGACGGGGGCCAGGCTGAACCTGCAGGCCTGCCTGCTGGGCGGCATCTTCAAGGCCACCGGCAACCAGTCGCCCGTCTCGGCCTTCGCCGAGGTGAAGGGCAAGCTCGACTACGAGATGCTGGAGACCCGCCGCTTCATCGCGCGCCACGCCCTGATCCGTTACCGCTTCAACCCGCACTTCCCGGTCAACAGCCTGCTGGCCATGCGCGGCCTGGTGGCGGCCCAGGAGATGGAGCTGGGCGACGCCTACGCCGAAGCCGTGGTGGCCGGCTTCTGGGAGCGCGAACTGGCCATGGCCGACCCCGTCGTGGTGCAAGGCGTGCTGGACGAGGCCGGCCTGCCCGGCGCGGCCCTGCTGGCGAAGACCCAGGACCCGGCGGTCAAGGCCCGGCTGATCGCCAACACCGAGGCCGCGGTCGCGCGCGGCGCATTCGGCGTCCCGACCTTCTTCGTGGGCGAGGAGATGTTCTTCGGCAAGGAACGTCTGGGCCAGGTGGAGGAAGCGCTGGCGCTTTGACCTCCCTCTCCTTTTGGAAAAGGAACCAAACTAGGGTTCCCTAAATCCCGCTCATTCCCGCGAAGGCGGGAATCCAGCTCAAATCCGCCGACGTATGAGACTGAATCTGGATTCCCGCCTCCGCGGGGATGAGCGGATTTTAAGATGCCGGAGAATCGACGGAAGTGCGGGCGAAGGTCGCCACCATCTGGCGCACCACCTGGGCGGAGGTGGCCTTGCCTTCGTGCGGGCCGGAGACCAGGCCCTCGACCTCCAGCATCACCAGGCCATGCAGGGTCGACCAGACCCAGACGGCGGCGGGATAGACCTGCTCGGCCGGCACATAGTAGGCGACGCCTTGCTGCAGGAAATCGAAGGACGCCCCCGACGCGCGCTCCAACCCCACGTCCTGCGACGTGATCAGTAGCCGCGAGGCGAACATCAGCCGGTAGACCCCGCGGTTGGCCTCCCCGAACGCCAGATAGGCCAGGCAGGCCCGCTCGAAGATCTCGCCCGCCGGCGCGGTCGCGCGCGCGCGGGCCAGGGCGGCGCCAAACCGCTCGAACCCATCG
>JBARAK010000158.1:0-3515 GCA_049791955.1 Caulobacteraceae bacterium | reverse complement strand
TGCTTGAACGCCTTGCCCGAGATGACGCCGTTACGGGAAGGCCACGATCGGGCGGCGACCAAGATGCCGCGCGCTGGCGCGAGGCCCTGCAGCGGCAGCTCGACGATGCGCGCCTGGACGCGCAACCCTGGGCGCTTCTGGCCGCGCTCGATCCGGTCTGGCTAGCCGAGACGCTGCGGCGGCGGGGACATCGGTCCGCCTGGCGGAGAACCTTCGCGCGCAATCTCGGCCCGGCCGACATCCGCCGTATCCTCGCGCTCTGGGCGCCGCCCGCGGAGGCGGATGTGTTCACCGTCCTCGCCGAACGCGCCGGCGAATGGCTGCCCAAACTCGGCGAGGGAACACGAGACCCCACCGCAACCGTTCGCCTCTGGCTGCTGGACTACCTCCTGGTCGCTCGGCGCCGAGCTTTTGAATCCGAAGCTGTCTTCGCAGATCTGGTTGAGCGTGCGGCCGAGACGAGCGGCCTGTCGTTCCCACAGATCTTCGCTCGCCTCCACGCGACCCGCCCGCCCTTGGGGAGAGACGCGCCGGAGGCCCTCGAACGCCTTGAAGCGGCAGCCCTGGCCCTGGCCGGAAAGGCGACGTCATCGATTATTACAGACCCAGGCGACCTGGGCGCCCCCGCGGCCCGATCCCGACGGGAGATGCTTCGCGGGGCCCTTCGCGCCGCTCTGGAGGATGGTGCAAGGCCCGGCATGGGCTCGGCGCCCTGGCGCGAGGCCCTCGCCGACGACAAGGCGTGGCTGATCGCGGAACTCTGGCGCCAAGGCCGTCGGCGCGAGATTCGAAACGCTCTGGTCCACGAACTGCCGCCCGATTTTCTTTTGGACTTGGCGGCGGCGGCCACCGCCGCGGAAGCGCGGCTCCTCTTGACCAAGGCCGCGCCCGGCCCCGAGGCCCGGGCCGAGGTGCTGCGAAACTTCTGGACGACGGTGCTGGATGCTCTGTGGGGCGAATCCTCGACGCCACGGGAAGCGCTAGCACGCGCCCTATGGGCCTGGGCGCGCCGTCAGGAAAACCTGACGAGGGCGCGGGCGTTTCGAGCCCTGCGCCAGTATGCGAACCGTGGACGGAACGACACGGCGGCGGACGCCGAGGATGGCGCATCGCCTGTGGAGGCGCGTTGGCGCGACCTGCTGCGCCGCCAGCGGCGGCCCGAGGCCGAACCGGCGATCCGCGCGATCTCCCTCCTGTCAGGAGCCCTCGCCGCCTCGGGCGCCAATCCACTCGTATTTGAACACCGGGAACGGCTCCTGGCCGAGTTCAACACACGGGTCGTGCTTGGGGAATTCTTCCGCGAGGGCCGCCGGTTCGATCCCACCGGCTTCGCCATCGGCTGGTTCAATGCGCTGATCGCCGAAACGGGAACCGCCGATCCGGCCCCATGGCGCGAGGCCATCGCCGCCGCACTGGAATCCGGCGTATCCGGCGGCGGCGAGGCGGATCGGCTGGTTCTCGCCAAGGCGCTCAGGACCGGGGACGCGCAGACCTCGCCCCAGGTCGCCACCGTGCCCGCGAGGCGAATGACGACGACGCCCGTGGCCGAAGATGTGGACTATGTCGCCAACGCCGGCATGGTGCTGGCTGGCCCCTATCTGCCCATGCTGTTTGGCCGCCTGGGCCTGCTGCACGAAGGCGTCTTCGCTGAGGGGGCCGCCCAACGTGCGGTGCATCTGCTTCAGTTTCTCGTCGACGGCGGACCGCCCCGGCTCGAGCACGAGCTGGTCCTGAATAAGCTCCTGTGCGGTCTCGACCTCGATGAGCCGATCGAAGCCACCTTCGACATCACCCCGGACGAGCTTGAAACCATCGAGGGATTGCTGAGGGCCATGATCCAGCGCTGGACCGCCCTCGGCTCGACCTCGATCGCGGGTCTGCGCGAAACCTTCCTGCAGCGACGCGGCGCACTCAGCCTAAAACCTGAGCTCTGGCGGCTGCGTGTGGAACCGCGGGCGTTCGACGTGCTGCTGGATCGCATCCCCTGGGGGTTCACGACCCTCAAACCACCTTGGATGAAACAGGTGCTGCATGTCGACTGGCGCTGACCCGACCGAGGGCGGCCCGATCGCATCGGCCGCCGACAACGCCGGAGCGATCGAGGCCGAGCTCGCCTGGTTCGACCAGGTGCTGCACGCCCGCCTTGCACTTCATTTCGGTCAACCCTGCGAATACGCCGACGTCCACGAGATCGTCCCGCCGCTGCTTGATGGATTGTCCTCCGGGCTTGGGCGGCTCGTGCGCGATCACGGGCTCGGCTGGCCTGAGCGGCTGGTGTTGACCCTGGCCCTGGCGCCCCATGTGCGCCCCCAGATCCTCGACCCGCTGTTCCTGCGCAATTCGAACATCGATCGGGGCTTCACCGAATTCGGCGGCTGGCGCGGCCGCAGCCATTCCGGCTTCCTTCCGACCGGAGAGACCGCGGCCCTGCTGGTCGCAGGCGAGGCCATCGAGCGGCGTTTCGAGCTCCGCCGCCTGTTCGCCGACGATCACCCCTTCCGGCGCCGCAATATCCTGAGGCTGGATCACGACGCCGGCGGCGAGCCTTATCTAAGCGGGGCGCTGATGCTCTCGGACGAGACCCTGACGCAGTTGACCCGCTCCGGCCGTCACCGGCCGGAGTTCGGCGCCGCCTTTCCGGCTAAGCTCATCACCAGTGAACTGAGCTGGGAGGATCTGGTGCTCGGACGTGAGGGGCGGGCCGAACTCGAGACCATCACGGCCTGGATACGCCATGGCCAGACCATTCTTGAGGATTGGGGCTTCAGCCGCACCATCAAGCCCGGCTACCGTAGCCTCTTCTACGGGCCGCCAGGGACCGGCAAAACCCTCGCCGCCATCCTGATCGGCAAGGCGGTCGGCTCCGACGTTTACCGGATCGACCTTTCCATGGTCGTATCGAAGTACATCGGCGAGACGGAAAAGAACCTGGCTCGGGTATTCGATCAGGCCCAGCACAGCGGCTGGATCTTGTTCTTCGACGAAGCCGACGCCCTGTTCGGCAAACGCACGGCCACGTCCAGCGCCCACGACCGCTACGCCAACCAGGAGGTCTCCTACCTTCTGCAGCGGATCGAAGACTTCCCGGGAGATGTAATCCTCGCCACCAACCTGAAGGGCAATCTCGACGAAGCCTTCAGCCGGCGCTTCCAGTCCATGGTCCACTTCCCGATGCCCAGCGCCGAGCAGCGCCTGAGGCTCTGGCAGGGCATGCTGCGCCCCGGCGAACGGCTGGCCGGTGATGTGCGGTTGCCGCTGCTGGCGGAGAAATACGAGCTGTCCGGCGGAGCCATCGCCAATGTGATCCGTGCGGGCGCGATTCTCGCGCTGCAGCAGGGGCGCGAGGCGATCTGCGCCGCCGATCTCGCCCACGGGGTCGCCCGAGAACTTCGCAAGGAAGGCAGAACGGCATGAGCCGAAGCCAAACGGCGGCAAAAGCCGCCCGGTCCGGACCTCGGCGCGCCCGGCTCGCAACGGCGCTGGTCGCGGCGTTCTTCGCCCTGTCGGCCCAGGCG
>JBARAK010000157.1:0-2604 GCA_049791955.1 Caulobacteraceae bacterium | reverse complement strand
TCAAAGGGCGCCGACGGGGCCAAGCTTGGCTGCGAAAACCTTGATCCGGCAACGCCTTACGACCTGGATCCCCGCCTCCGCGGGGAAGAGCGGGGTAGGGCCGAACACCGCGGTCAGGCGGGTAAGCGATGGCTGTTATCGCCCCCCTGTTCGGGCGGACGGGTTAGCCTGTGGGTGTGAGTGTCTGATCGATCCCGAATGGGAAGACGGCCATGCCCAGGTTCGAAATCACCTTCCGCGATATCGCGCTCCCCGAGGAGCCCACGCGCGCCGAGATCGTCGAAGCCGACGACCAGCAGCAGGCCATGTCCATCGCCGAACAGCGCGTGCGCAAGAACGAGCAGATCGTCGGGATCGCACCAGCCTCTGCACAGAAACCCTAGCCCGGTTTTCCATCCTCTTCGGCAACCGGCTCCGCCTCCCGCTTGGCCAGGGCTTCGGTCGCGTTGCGGGCCAGCAGGTCGCGCAGGGTCGGCCCTGGTTCGATCACCATCGAGGGCGTGCCCCCGCCGGGGAACATGATCTTGGCGTCGAGCATGCGGCGCAGCATCTCGAAATAGAGGTCGCTTCGGATGCGGTAGGCGTCGCGCGGGCTGGCCACCGTGCCGGTGCAGTTGAAGTTCACCGCCCCCGGCGCGATCGAGTCGATGAACACGCTGGGCGCGGGCTTTTTCATCACCTCCGGGTGGTCGGCGAACACGCCCAGGATCACGTCCCTGGAGCGGTCGGCGTCCTGGACCATGCTGATCGTCAGCTTGATCTGGACCTGCCCGCGCGGGTTGCCCAGGGTCTTGTTCTGCACCGTGGCGGTGATGAAGCTGGAGTTGGGCACGATCAGGGTGGTGTTGTCCCCGGTGCGGATCTCGGTCGCCCGCACGCGGATATTCTTGATGTCGCCCTCCTGGCCGCCGAGGTTGACCCAGTCCCCGACCTTCACCGGCCGCTCGACCAGCAGGATCAGGCCGGAGACGAAGTTCTGCACCACCTGCTGCAGGCCGAAGCCGATGCCGACCGACAGGGCGCTGGCCACCAGGGCGATCTGCTGGAAGCCCAGGCCGGCGATGGCCAGGGCCCACAGGATGGCGATGCCGACACCCAGATAGCCCACACCCATGTTGACCGAGTTGCGGACCCCGGAATCCCAGTCGGTGACCGGCAGGAAGCGGCGGTTCAGCCAGCGCTGGACCACGTGCACCAGGGCCATGCCGACCGCCAGGCTGGCGAGCCCGGCGGCCAGGGCCGGGGGCGACAGGATGATCGACCCGATATGGAGCGGTTTTCCCAGCGCGCTGGTCTGGGAAAACAGGGCCTGGCCGCTGCGTCCGAACGGGGTCAGGGCCAGGACCAGTATGCCGATCAGCAGCAGCACGCTGAGCCCGGCCGAGAGCAGCACGCCGAGCTGGGCGACCAGGGCCGGGCGCAGGTTGAACACCCGCATCAGCACCCGCGAGGCCCAGCCGCGCGAGGCGAACAGCTCGCCGCAGAGCTCGTCGATGAAGCGCAGCAGCAGGTAGGCCACCGCCGCCAGCACGCCCAGCCAGAAGATCTGGCCGGCGATCCGCGCGGCCAGGGTGGTGTAGCCGGTCAGCACCGCCCCGATGGTGAACAGGATGGCGGCGGCCAGGGCCAGCGAGACCAGCGGGCCGCCGGACGAACGGGCCGCGTCCTCGGTGGTGGCGGTCTCCTCCAGCGGCTTGCGCACCGAGCCCAGGGCCAGCAGGATCAGCGCCGCCACCGCCGCATAGGCGATCGACACCACGCAGTTGGCGGCGATGGTGGCGGCCAGGCTGGCGCCGATGATGCTGTTGAGCTGGGTCAGCAGCAGGCCCGCGCCGGTGATCAGCGCCACGATCCACGGATAGGCGCGGATGCGCCGGGCGGCCTCGTCCTCCAGCGGCAGCATCCGCCGGCTGGGTTCGCCCGCCGAGATCAGCACCCGGCCGAGCGCGACCACGCCCGCGCCCCAGAACACCGCGCGCACCACCGACTGGGCCAGGCTGTCGGCCTCGTCGGACAGCATCCCACCCCAGCGCGCCGCCAGCAGCAGACCGGTGGCGGCCAGGCCGGGGGCGAGGGTGTCGACCACCGTCATCCACAGCGCATTGGCCGAGAGGCGGAGCTTGTAGTGGGCCCCCTCGCTGCCGGTCCATTTCCAGCCGAACCGCTCCAGCAGCCGCCGCAGCGGGAACAGTAGGGCGAGGGCTATGGCCAGGGCCACCGCGAGCAGGATCGCCGCCCTGGGTTCCGGCGCGTTCCAGGCGGTGGAGGCGGCCTGGATGGCGCTTTTCTGCAGCCGGTCGAGGTCCGGCTCCAGCTGGTCGGCCAGCGAGGTCCAGAAGGTCGGCGACAGGGGCGAGGGCGTCGCCTCGAACAGGTGGGAATTGAAGGCGGCGCGCTGCTGCTCGGCGGCGGTGGCGTAGGCGCGCTCGGCGTTGGTCGAGAGCTGGCGGGCCTGGTCGAGCTGCTGGATGATGGGCGTGCGCTGGGCCTGCAGGGTCTTGAGCTGGCGCTTGCCCGCCTCCCGCCGGCCGGCCGGAGAGCCGCGCAGGCGGGCGATCTGCTGGTCGAGCTTGGCGAGCGCGGCGGCCTGGACCGCGGCCAGCC
>JBARAK010000156.1:0-2329 GCA_049791955.1 Caulobacteraceae bacterium | reverse complement strand
GCCCTGGCCGGCATCGCGGCGGCCCGGCCCGAGCCGATCCCGGTCTACGCCGAGATGAGCAGCGTCAACCCGGTGTTCCTGCTGCCCGAGGCGCTGAAGGCGCGGGCGGAAGCCCTCGGCCAGGCCTTCGTCGGCTCGCTGACCATGGGCGCCGGCCAGTTCTGCACCAACCCCGGCCTGATCTTCGCCGTCGGCGGCCCGGACCTGGACCGGTTCATGGACGCCGCCAGCGAGGCCCTGGCCGCCAGCCTGCCCTCGGTCATGCTGACCCCGGGCATCCACAAGGCCTACGAGCAGGGCGTGGAGAAACTGGCCGGCCACGGCGGCGTGCACGAGCGCGTCCGCGCCCAGACCTGCACCGGGGCCAACCAGGGCCGCGGCGTGCTGTTCGAGACCGACCTCGCCACCTTCCAGGCCGATCCGGCCCTGGCCCACGAGGTGTTCGGCTCCTCGTCGCTGGTGGTGCGCTGCCCCGACGCCGACAGCCTGCCCACGGTGGTCGCGCCGCTGGAAGGCCAGCTCACCGCCACCCTGCACATGGACGCCGGCGACCAGCCGCTCGCCGCCCGCCTGCTGCCGGAGCTTGAGCTGAAGGCCGGCCGCATCCTGGCCAACGGCTGGCCCACCGGGGTCGAGGTCAGCCACGCCATGGTCCATGGCGGCCCCTTCCCGGCCACCTCGGACAGCCGCTCCACCTCGGTGGGGACCCTGGCCATCGAGCGCTTCCTGCGCCCGGTCTCCTACCAGGACATCCCCCAGGCCCTGCTGCCCGACACCCTGCGCGACGACGCCCAGGGCCTCCGCCGCCTGGTCGACGGGGCGTGGAAGTAGGAAAAGCGCCTTCTCCCCCTGCGGGAGAAGGAGGGGACCCGCGTAGCGGGGAGGATGAGGGGTCGACGAACGCTTGCAGCTGCTAAGCGCGGCGCGACCCCTCACCTTCCCATCGCAAGCGATGGGACCCTTCCTCTCCCGCAGGGGGAGAGGGATTAAGGCCCTACGGCGCGGGCTTGCGCTCGGCGCTTTTGGTGACGACCGGCCCCATTCCGGCGATCTCTATGACGCAGGGCTCATCCTTGGCCCCGTCGTAGTGCACCTTGCCCGCGACATCCTCGACAAAGCTGCCGGCCGGGATGGGGACCGTCCTGTCCGGATCGTAGACGTCGCTGGTGCTGATCCACCACGTGCCGGACAGCACGGTGACATAGCGGTCGGTGCTGTGGAAATGCGGCCGGCTCATGTGGTGGGGAAGCCAGCGGATCAGCAGCACATAGATCCCCGGCTTGTCCGGATCACCGGCCAGGATCGCCTGCTCGCTCGCGTCCCCGTGCTTCACCCACTTGATCTGGCCCGGCAGCTGGTAGGGCGCATGGGTCGGATCGATCCAGTGGTTCGGATCGACGTCCTGCGCCATCGAACACCCCGCCCCGCCGGCCCAGGCCAGCAGCGCCGCCGCCACGCCGATCGCCCGCAAGCTCATCCCGCCCTCCCCTTTTTTCCTGTCAGGGCCGAGCCTGACTTGAAGGCGAGCATCCCTCGCCGAAGGTCAGACAGCAATGTCTCCCCGCCCCACGGGCATAATGCCCTCCAACTGGCGCTTTTTCCCCGGCTCCGGGCGCCGTATCACCAGGGGGTGAGCGCTCGAATCCCCCCTTCCGCCCGCAAGATCGCCGTGACGGTCGAGCCGCCGAGCCTGGCGCTCGAGATCCTGCATCCGCCGCCGGTGTGCGGGGTGGACGAGGCCGGGCGCGGTCCCTGGGCGGGTCCGGTGGCGGCGGCGGCGGTGATCCTCGATCCGGCCCGCACGCCGGAGGGGATCAACGATTCCAAGAAGCTCACCGCCAAGGCCCGCGAGCGCCTGGCCGTGGACATCAAGGCGTCCGCCCTCGCCTGGTGCGTCGCCTACGCCTCGGTGGAGGAGATCGCCGAGCTGAACATCCTGCACGCCACCGGCCTGGCCATGCGCCGCGCGGTCGAGGGGCTGCAGGTCGCCGCCGCCTTCGCCCTGGTGGACGGCAACTATGCGTTCAAACTGCCCTGCCCGGTGCGCACGGTGGTCGGCGGCGACGGGGTGTCGCTGTCGATCGGCGCCGCCTCGATCCTGGCCAAGACCGCGCGCGACGCCCTGATGGCCGAGATGGACGCGCTGTATCCCGGCTACGGCTTCGCCTCGCACAAGGGCTACAACGCCCCGATCCACACCGAGGCCCTGCGCACGCTGGGCCCCTGCGCCATCCACCGCCGCGGCTGGGCCCCGATCCGGCTGCTGCTTGAGGAAACGGCGGCCGCGTCGCCATGACCGTGGAGGTGGAGCGCACCCGAGGGCCCGCGC
>JBARAK010000155.1:0-8120 GCA_049791955.1 Caulobacteraceae bacterium | reverse complement strand
GGCGTGACCACTTCGACGCCGAAGACCCCGTCGGCCATTAGCCCGCCTCGTCCTGCAGGGTCTTGGCCTTAGCCAGGACCGACTCCACGCCACCGACGTTCAGGAACGCCTGCTCGGGGATGTTGTCGAGGTCGCCGGCGCCGCCAAGGACGACGGCGAGCGTCAGCCCGAGACTCGCCGCGCCCCGCCGCATCAGACGCCCGCGGCCAGCTTCTCGGCCTTCTGCACCGCCTCTTCGATCGCGCCCACCATGTAGAAGGCCGCTTCCGGCAGGTGGTCGTACTGGCCTTCGCAGATCGCCTTGAACGAGCGGATGGTGTCCGCCAGCTCGACGAACTTGCCGGGCTGGTTGGTGAACTGCTCGGCCACGAAGAAAGGCTGGGACAGGAAGCGCTGGATCTTGCGGGCCCGCGCCACGGTCAGCTTGTCCTCTTCGGACAGCTCGTCCATGCCCAGGATGGCGATGATGTCCTTCAGCGCCTTGTACTGCTGCAGGATCTCCTGCACCCGGCGGGCCACGCCGTAGTGCTCGTCGCCGATGATCTGCGGGTCGAGGATGCGCGAGGTGGAGTCCAGCGGGTCAACGGCCGGGAAGATCGCCTGGGCGGCGATGTCGCGCGACAGCACGGTGGTGGCGTCCAGGTGGGCGAACGAGGTCGCCGGCGCCGGGTCGGTCAGGTCGTCGGCGGGCACGTAGATGGCCTGGACCGAGGTGATCGAGCCCTTGTTGGTCGAGGTGATGCGCTCCTGCAGGTTGCCCATCTCGGTGGCCAGAGTGGGCTGGTAGCCCACGGCCGAGGGGATGCGGCCCAGCAGCGCCGACACTTCCGAGCCGGCCTGGGTGAAGCGGAAGATATTGTCGATGAAGAGCAGCACGTCCTTGCCCTCTTCGTCGCGGAAATACTCGGCGATCGACAGGCCGGTCAGGGCCACGCGGGCGCGGGCGCCCGGCGGCTCGTTCATCTGGCCGTAGACCAGGGCGCAGCGCGAGCCCTCGCCGCCGCCGGCCTTGTTCACGCCCGACTCGATCATCTCGTGATAGAGGTCGTTGCCCTCGCGGGTGCGCTCGCCCACGCCCGCCAGCACCGAGTAGCCGCCGTAGGCCTTCGCGATGTTGTTGATCAGCTCCTGCATGGTCACGGTCTTGCCCACGCCGGCGCCGCCGAACAGGCCGACCTTGCCGCCCTTGGTGTAGGGGCAGAGCAGGTCGATGACCTTGATGCCGGTGACCAGGATCTCGGTGGAGTTGGACTGGTCGGCGAAGGACGGCGCTTCCTGGTGGATGCCGCGGCGCAGGGTGGTCTCGACCGGGCCGGCCTCGTCGATCGGCTCGCCGATCACGTTCATGATCCGGCCGAGGGTGGCCGGGCCGACCGGGACGGTGATCGGAGCGCCGGTGTCGGCCACTTCCTGCCCGCGGACCAGGCCCTCGGTGGTGTCCATGGCGATGGCGCGCACGGTGTTCTCGCCCAGGTGCTGGGCGACTTCGAACACCAGGCGGAACGGCTGGCCGGTGCGCTGGTCGATATTGGTGGTCTCGAGCGCGTTCAGGATGGCCGGCAGGTGGCCGTCGAATTCCACGTCGACGACGGCGCCGATGACCTGGGCGATGCGGCCCTTGGTGCGGGCGGCGGCGGAGATGGGTTGTTGGATGGTCATGTCGGTCTCGGGCTCGTATTCGGTTCTGGGCGCCGGTCTTGAAGCTTGGCCCCCGGCCTGTGCGGGGCGAGCGGAACGGAAAAGCTCGGCGCGTTTAACACATATCGATCGTCAAAGCGCCTCGGCGCCGGAGATGATCTCGATCAGTTCCTTGGTGATCTGGGCCTGACGCGAGCGGTTGTACTGCAGGGTCAGGCTGGCGATCAGGTCGCCGGCGTTGCGGGTGGCGTTGTCCATCGCGCTCATCTGGGCGGCGAAGAAGCCCGCCTGGTTCTCCAGCAGGGCCGCCAGGATCTGCACCGCGATATTGCGCGGCAGCAGCGCCTCGAGGATCGCCTCCTCGTCGGGCTCGTAGGTGTAGACGCCGCCCTTGAGGTCCGGCTGCGGGCCGGCCGCGGCCTGGTCGACCTTGGCCGGGATCAGCTGGCGCGCGCTCGGAACCTGGCTGATCACCGAACGAAAGCGCGAATAGAACAGGGTGACCACGTCGGCCTCGCCCGCCGCGAACAGCTCGAGCACCTGGGTGGCGACCGGCTGGACCAGGTCGAGCGTCAGGGTCTTGGCGCTGGCGATCTCGTAGGTGTGCAGGATGCGCTCGCCGAAGAAGCGGCGCAGCTGGTCGCGGCCCTTGCGGCCGACGCAGATGATCTTGACGTCCTTGCCGTCGCGGATCAGCCGGCCGATGTGCTCGCGCGCGGCGCGGGCGATGCCCGAGTTGAAGCCGCCGGCCAGGCCGCGGTCGGCGGTGGCCACGACCACCAGGTGCTTGTGGTCCTTGCCCGTACCCTTCAGCAGGGCGGGCGCGGCGTCGCCGGTCACGCCCTGGGCGAGGTTGGCGATCACGCTCGCCATGCGGGTCGCGTAGGGGCGCGCGCTCTCGGCCGCATCCTGGGCGCGGCGGAGCTTGGCCGCCGCCACCATCTGCATCGCCTTCGTGATCTTCTGCGTGGCCTTCACGCTTCCGATCCGATTGCGCATCTCCTTAAGGCTGGCCATGGGCCTGCGAAATCCTTCGTCTCGGTTCCATCTTCCCTGTCATCCCGGACGACGCCTCAGCGCCGGTCCGGGACCCAGGACGGGGCGGGTAGCCTAAGCCGCGAAAGCCGCGAGCTGGCTTTCAATGGCTTCCTTCAGCTGGGCTTCCAGCTCGTCGGAGAGCGCCTTCTTGGTGCGCACGCCTTCCAGGAAGGTGGGGTAGCTCGACTTCAGCTTGGAGATCAGGGCGTCCTGGAAGGCGCCGACCTTGGCGGTGGGGATCTTGTCCAGGTAGCCGCGGGTGCCGGCGTAGATCACCGCGACCTGCTCTTCCACGGGGAAGGGCGAGTATTGAGGCTGCTTCAGCAGCTCGGTCAGGCGCTCGCCGCGGGCCAGCAGGCGCTGGGTGGCGGCGTCGAGGTCGGAGCCGAACTTGGCGAACGAGGCCATTTCCCGGTACTGCGCGAGCTCGCCCTTGATGGCGCCGGCCACCTGCTTCATCGCCTTGATCTGGGCCGAGGAGCCCACGCGCGACACGCTGATGCCCACGTTCACCGCCGGGCGGATGCCCTGGTAGAACAGGTCGGTCTCAAGGAAGATCTGGCCGTCGGTGATCGAGATCACGTTGGTCGGGATGTAGGCCGAGACGTCGTTGGCCTGGGTCTCGATCACCGGAAGCGCGGTCAGCGAGCCCGAACCGTTGTCCTCGTTCAGCTTGGCCGCGCGCTCCAGCAGGCGCGAATGCAGGTAGAACACGTCGCCCGGATAGGCTTCGCGGCCCGGCGGGCGGCGCAGCAGCAGCGACATCTGGCGGTAGGCCACGGCCTGCTTGGACAGGTCGTCATAGACGATCAGGGCGTGCATGCCGTTGTCGCGGAACCACTCGCCCATGGCGCAGCCCGCGAAGGGGGCCAGGAACTGCAGCGGCGCGGGCTCGGACGCGGTGGCCGACACCACGATGGTGTAGTCGAGCGCGCCGTTCTCTTCGAGCGTGCGCACGATCTGGGCGACGGTGGAGCGCTTCTGCCCGATCGCCACGTAGATGCAGTAGAGCTTGGCCTTCTCGTCGCCCGACGCGTTGACCGACTTCTGGTTCAGGATGGCGTCGATGGCCACGGCGGTCTTGCCGGTCTGGCGGTCGCCGATGATCAGCTCGCGCTGGCCGCGGCCGATCGGGATCAGGGTGTCGATGGCCTTGATGCCGGTCTGCATCGGCTCGTGCACCGACTTGCGCGGGATAATGCCCGGCGCCTTCACGTCCACCCGGCGGCGCTCGGTGAACTCGATCGGGCCCTTGCCGTCGATCGGCTCGCCCAGCGGGTTCACCACGCGGCCGAGCAGGCCCTTGCCCACCGGCACGTCCACGATCTCGCTGAGGCGGCGGACTTCGTCGCCCTCGCCGATATTGCGGTCATCGCCGAAGATCACCACGCCGACGTTGTCGCGCTCCAGGTTCAGGGCCATGCCCTTCACCCCGGCCTTGGGGAACTCCACCATCTCGCCGGCCTGGACCTTGTCCAGACCGTGGATGCGGGCGATGCCGTCGCCGACCGACAGCACTTGGCCGACGTCGGACACATCGGCTTCTTCGCCGAAGTTGGCGATCTGGGACTTCAGGATGGCCGAAATCTCGGCGGCGCGGATATCCATGGGTCGTGGCTCTACTTCGTTATGTCGGGCGCGCGATTATTAAGCGCGCTTCAGGGCGAATTTCATGTGGTCGAGGCGGGTGCGCAGCGACGCGTCGAACAGACGCGAGCCCACCTTCACCCGCAGCCCGCCAAGGATGGCCGGGTCGACGCGGGTGGTGACTTCGGGATCCTTGCCGAGCGCCTGGCGCAACGCGGCGAAGATGCCGGCGGCCTGGGCCTCGGTCAGGGGAACGGCGCTGACCACCTCGGCGGCGACCAGGCCGCGCTTGTCGGCGGCCAGCTTGCGGAAGGCGACGGCGACCGCGCTCAGGGCCCGCACGCGGTTGTTGGCGGCCAGCAGGCCGAGGAACTTGCGGGTCAGGGCGTTGACACCGGCCGCGTCGGCGATGGCCAGCAGGGCGCGGCCCTTGTCTTCATGCGAGAAGGCAGGCGAGGCGATCATGCGCGCGAAGTCGGCGTTGCCGCTGCGAAGCTGTTCGAAGCCCGTCAGGTCGGACTCCACCGCCGCGATGACGCCGCCCTGGTCGGCCAGTTCGAACAGCGCCTGCGCGTAGCGCGCGCCCACGTCCGCGTATGTGGAGGTATCCGCCAATCGAGTATCGCCCGTCTGCTGCGCCGCTTCGACGCCTGGGAGACCGCGCCACGGAGGGCGTAGTCGCGTCGGATCATCAGCGCACGAAGATTCGCCCCCGTCGGGCGTCGCCCTTGGAGCTTGGGCGGTCGATAGCACGCAGGTTTCAGAGCCGCAACCTGGGCCTATCTGCGACGTGAGCGCCAGGGTTCGGGGCCCGCGCCCGCCGCCCGCTCCACGCCCTGTCCGCTATGGAAGTTCGCGCGCCTTGGGCAGGCGCTTGCGCCGCGCCCCGTTGAGGATCTCCACCACCAGCGAAAAGGCGATGGCGAAATAAAGATAGCCCCTGGGCACATGGAAGCCGGTGCCGTCGGCGATCAGCACCACCCCCACCAGCAGGATGAAGGCTAGGCCGAGCATCTTGGCGGTGGGCCGCGCCTCGATGAACTCGCCCACCGGCCGGGCCGCCACCATCATCACCAGGGTGGCGATGGCGACCGCGGCGATCATCACCGTCAGCTGGCTGGCCATGCCCACCGCCGTGATCACGCTGTCGAGCGAAAAGACGATGTTGATCAGCCCGATCTGGAGCACAGCCCCCAGCAGCCGCGCCGGCGGGCGGACCGGCGCTGCGGCGTCGGCCTCGTCCGCGTCGATGGTGTCGTGGATCTCGGTGGCGCCCTTGTAGAGCAGGAACAGGCCGCCCGCGATCAGCACCGCGTCCTTCACCGTAACCGGCTCGTTCATCACCGTGAACAGCACCGTGTCGATGCGGGTGAGCCAGACGATCCCCGACAGCATCGCCACCCGCAGCACCAGCGCCAGCCAGAGCCCGAGCTGGCGGCCAAGGCCGCGCCGCTCCGGCGGCAGGCGCGCGGCGACCACCGCCACGAACAGGATGTTGTCGACGCTCAGCACCAGTTCCAGGAAGGTCAGGCTCACGAACGAGACCAGCGCGTCCCAGGTCAGCAGTCCGGCCATCCCGTCCCCTCAGGCTGAAGCCCCGGGATCGTAGCCGGCCCGGCCCGTGACGCCAGGGCCTTCCGCCCCGGAGGCTCCGGGGACGCCTCTTGCCTGGATCTTTCGCGACCGCCACCGTGGCGTTCGTCCCCTCGCTTCGCCCGAAGGTCCCATGTCCGAGCCGCTCGACGCCGCCGCCCTCGCTCGCCTGTTCCGGGACGCGCGCACCCGCAACGCCTGGAAGTCCGAGACCCTGCCCGACAGCCTGTGGCGCGAGCTGTACGACCTGGTGAAATTCGGTCCGACCTCGCTGAACACCTCGCCCGCCCGCTTCGTCTTCGTCACCAGCGACGAAGGCAAGGCGCGCCTGAAACCGCACCTGTCGGAGGGCAACTACAAGGCGCTGGCCGCCCCCTGCATCGCCATCATCGCCCAGGACACCGCCTTCTACGACCACATGCCCGAGCTGTTCCCCACCCGCCCCAAGGCGCGTGACGGCTTCGTCAGCAATCCCGCGCGCAGCGAGAGCACCGCCCTCCGCAACGCCACCCTGCAGGGCGGCTACCTGATCCTGGCCGCCCGCGCGCTGGGCCTGGACTGCGGGCCGATGGGCGGCTTCGACAACGCGGGCGTGGATGCGGCCTTCCTGGCCGGCGGGAGCTGGAAGTCCAATTTCCTGTGCGCGCTTGGCCACGGCGCGGACACCTCCCACCCGCGTCTGCCGCGACTGAGCTTCGAGACCGCCTGCCAGATCGTCTGAGCCCCCCTCCTTGTCCACGGCTGCGACAAACGCGAAGCGGGTGCTTTTCCCTCGCTCGCGCTTTGCGGCCCGGCTTAGACTTCGAATCGCTAGAGCCTTTCCCGTCCAAATGGCTTCATTCGAACGGGATAAAAAGGCTCTAAATCATAGAGTTAGAGCGTGATGGGCGCCGCAACCGGATTCCACTTGCGGCTATCACGCTGTGATAGGGGGATCGCATGGCGGACGACAGTCGGATGGAGGCGTACCAGCCCCAGGAGTTTTCTTCGGCGGAACGGCGGATCACGCTGGCCGCCCTGATGATCGTGTTCCTGCTGAGCGCCCTGGACCAGACCATCGTCTCCACCGCCATGCCGCGCATCGTGGCCCAGCTCCAGGGCCTGAACCTCTACGCCTGGGTGACGACCGCCTACCTGCTCTCCTCCACCGTGATGGTGCCGATCTACGGCAAGCTGTCGGACCTGTTCGGCCGCAAGGCGGTGCTGGTGACGGGGGTCGGCATCTTCACCGCCGGCTCGTTCCTGTGCGGCATGGCCGGCGAGTTCGGCCCGCTGCCGCTGATCGGCGGCGGCATGGTGCAGCTGATCGTGTTCCGGGCCGTGCAGGGGATCGGCGGCGGCGCCCTGTTCACTTGCGCCTTCGCCATCATCGCCGACATGTTCGCCCCGCGCGAACGGGCCAAGCTCGGCGGCATGTTCGGCTCGGTGTTCGGGCTGGCCAGCGTGCTCGGCCCGGTCATCGGCGGCTTTTTCACGGACCTGGGGACGACCCATCTCGGCCCCCTGGCCATCGCGGGCTGGCGCTGGGTGTTCTACGTCAACCTGCCGCTCAGCCTGTTCGCCCTGTTCATGCTGATGGTGAAGATGCCGACCCTGACCCACCGGCGGCCGGGCAAGATCGATTTCGTGGGCGCGGGCCTGATCATCGTCACCTTCACGCCGCTGCTGCTGGCCCTGGGCTGGGCTGGGCGCGACTACGCCTGGGGCTCGCCCACGATCCTGGGCCTGTTCGCCCTGTCGGCCGCGGGGCTTGCGGCGTTCATCCTGGTCGAGCGCGTCGCGCCCAATCCGATCCTGGACCTGCACCTGCTGGCCAACCGGGTGTTCCTCACCGCCAACACGGCGGGCTTCGTCACCTCGATGGCCTTCATGGGAACGATCACCTTCCTGCCGCTGTACATGCAGCTCGGCCAGGGCGTGCCGGCCACCGTCAGCGGCCTGAGCATCCTGCCCCTGATGGTCGGGCTGATCGCCTCCAGCACCGGCGCCGGCCTGCTGGTGACCAAGACCGGCCGCTACAAGCCGTTCCTGCTGGGCGGGACCCTATTCATGTGCGTCGGGACCTTCCTGCTGACCCAGATCCGGCCGACCACCTCCACCTTCGACATCGTCTGGCGAATGCTGGTGTTCGGCATTGGCCTCGGCCCGATGCAGAGCCTGTTCAGCCTGGCGGTGCAGAATGCGGTGAAGCCCCAGGAGATCGGGGTGGCCACCAGCGCCTCGCAGTTCTTCCGCCAGATCGGCTCGACCATCGGGGTGGCGGC
>JBARAK010000154.1:0-7164 GCA_049791955.1 Caulobacteraceae bacterium | reverse complement strand
GGTCATCCCAGGCGCTCCCGCACCACCTGGCCGAGCGGCGGCAGCACCTCGGCCTCGAACCAGGGATTGCGCTTCATCCAGCCCACGCTGCGCCACGACGGATGCGGCAACGGGAATACGGCCGGACCGAAGGTGCTGAAGGCCCGCACCCTTTCGGTCAGCGAAAGATCGGCGGCCTGACGCAGGTAATAGGCCTGGGCGTAGCTGCCGACGAGCAGCGTCAGCCGGTCCGCCGGGAGCAGCGCCAGGATAGCCGTGTGCCAAAGGGGCGCGCACTCGCGCCGCGGCGGCAGGTCGCCGCTCTTGCCCTTGCCCGGATAGCAGAAGCCCATGGGCACGAGCGCGACCTTCGCCGGGTCGTAGAAGTCCGGCTTGGACAGCCCGGTCCAGGCCCGCAGCCGCTCCCCGCTGTCGTCATCCCAGGGGACGCCGCTGGCGTGGACGCGGGCGCCTGGGGCCTGGCCGATGATCAGGATCTCGGCGGTGGAGCTGAACTGGACGACGGGCCGCGGTCCGGCCGCGAGATAGGGCGCGCAGACCCGGCAGGCCGCGATCTCGGCACGCAGGGTGGATTGGGCGTCCGGGGCCGTTTCCACGGTTCAGCTCTCCAGGCTCAGCACCGCGCCCTCGGCCGACCGGCCGGAGGTGCGGTAGTCGGACGGATCGCTGCCATAAACCTTGCGGAAGGCGCGCAGGAAGCTGCTGCGGCTGGCGTAACCGACGCCGTGGGCGACCTGGTCGACCGAAAGGGCGGCGCCCGCCAGCAGCACGGCGGCCTGGCGCATGCGCAGCTCCCTCAGCGCTTCCATCGGCGCCCTTCCGAACAGGGCGGTGAAACGGGCCATGAAGGCCGACCGGCTGAGGCCGGCGGTCTGGGCCAGGCTCTGCACCGAATGCGGGGCGCCGGGCCGGGCCACCATGTCGGCGAAGGCCCGCGCGATCTGGGGGTCGCTGAGCATGGAGAACCGCTCGACCCACAGGTTGATGGAGCTCAGCGAGCGACGCAGGAGAGTGACCAGGACCTGCTTGAGCAGCGCGGTGGTCATCGCGCCCATCCCGACCTCCTGGGCGACCAGTTCGGCCAGGGCGGACTTCAGCTTGTGGTCGAGCTGGTCGTCGGGATCGAACTGCTCGACGATCGGGGACGGCAGCGAGGCGAACAGGTCGATCGAGGCGCCGAACGAGGCGCGGAAATAACCGCAGATCAGCATCACCTGCGGTTCGCCCTCCCCCGCCACGAAACGGCGCAGGCCCCCCGGCGCGACCTGCACCTGACCCTCGACGGTGTTCAGCCCGCACGCCGCCCGCCCCTCGGCCGGCGCCTCGATACGGAAACCCTGTCCCGGCGGAACGATGACCAGGGTGTGGGGCGCAAGGTCGATCGGCGCCTGGTCGCCGATGATCAGCTTGCCCACGCCGATCAGGTTGTAGTGGATCGCAGGCGCGTCGGTCCCCGGCAGCATCAGCCGCCAGCCCGGGCTGACCAGGCACTCCGACAGCTTGACGAAGTTGACCTCCAGCGTGGTCATCAGGCTGTCCAGATCGGAGCGGGATATACGGAGTATCGGTCTATCGATCACGCCTTCAAAATCCTTGGCAAAATCCTTGGCAAAATCCTCGGCAAAATCCTCGGCAAAGTCCCTGGGTCCACAGTCAATTCAGGCTCAACCCTCAAACAAAAGCAGCAGATCCGCATCACTGAGACGAGCGACGGGGCGGTATTTAGTGTCGAGGGCGCGTCGTTCACGCCAGGAGGCCATCGCCCCGCCCCCCGAGCTCCTCCACCAGCACGCGCGTGTTCTCGCTGTAGTCGACCGGCGCGACCACCAGATGGACGCCGCCAGCGGCGAAGGCGGCTTCCAGCGTCGGGGCGAATTCGTCCGCCGAGGCGATCCGATGACCCCGCGCGCCATAGGACTCGGCGTAGGCGACGAAGTCCGGATTGCCGAAGGTCATGCCGAAGTCGGGGAAACGATCGACCGCCTGCTTCCAGCGGATCATGCCGTAGGCGCCGTCCTCGATGACCAGCACGACCAGGTCGAGCTTGAGGCGGATGGCCGTCTCCAGCTCCTGGCTGTTCATCATGAAGCCGCCGTCGCCGCAGACCGCCATGACCTGGCGCTCCGGGTGCAACAGCTTGGCCGCGATGGCGGAGGGCAGCCCCGCGCCCATGGTGGCCAGGGCGTTGTCCAGCAGCAGGGTGTTGGCGACGTGGGTGCGGTAGTTGCGCGCGAACCAGATCTTGTACATGCCGTTGTCCAGGCAGACGATCCCGTCCTCGGGAACCGCCCGCCGCACGTCGCGCACCAGACGCTGCGGGATCAGGGGGAAGCTCGCCGCCTCGCAGCGGTGGTTCACCCGCGCCAGCAGCTGCTGGCGCATCTCCAGCATCCTGGTCTGGGGCCGCAGCCTTCCCTCCAGCCGGTCGGCCAGCCCGGTCACGGTCGCACCGATGTCCCCGACCAGTTCGGCGTCCGGGTAGAACACCTCCTCGACGTTGGCCGAGCCGTAGCCGACATGGATCACCTTCGGGCCGCCCGCGGCGCCGCCCATCAGGAAGGGCGGCTTCTCGACCGTGTCGTGGCCGATCGCGATGACCAGGTCGGACCGCTCGATGGCGTCGTGGATGTAGTCCCGCTCCGACAGCGCGGCGGTGCCCAGATAGAGGTTGGAGCCGCCGGTCACCGCCCCCTTGCCCATCTGGGTGTTGAAGAAGGGGATCTGGATGCGGCGCACGAAGGCCGACAGCGGCTCGACCAGCCGCGGCCGCGCGCCCGCCGCCCCGATCATGATCAGCGGCTGGCGCGCCCGCAGGATCATCTCGGCGGCCTGGTCCAGGGCGGAGGGCGGCGCGATCGGACGGTCGATGACGTGCAGCGGCGCCAGGGGCGCATCCGCCTCCTCCGCCGCGATGTCCTCGGGCAGCTCCAGGTGCACGGGACCCGGACGTTCCTCCATGGCGATGCGGAAGACGTCGCGGACCAGGGTCGGGATCGCGGCGGCCGCTACGATCTGGCGGGTCATCTTGGTCAGGGGCCGCATGGCGGCGACGATGTCGACGACCTGGAAGCGCGCCTGCCGCGCGCTCTTGATCGGCTTCTGGCCGGTGATCATCAGCATCGGCATGGCGCCGAGATGGGCGTAGGCCGCGCCGGTGGTCAGGTTGAGCGCGCCCGGCCCCAGGGTCGACAGGCACACTCCAGGACGTCCCGTCAGCCGTCCCTGGGTGGCGGCCATGAAGGCGGCCGCCTGCTCATGGCGGGTCAGGACAAGTTCGATCCGCGATGTCCTGAGCGATTCCACGAAGTCGAGATTTTCCTCGCCTGGAATCCCGAAGATTCGATCAACGCCCTCGTTTTCGAGCGCCGCGACGAGCAGATCGGAACCCTTGGCCATTGTCCTGCACCCCAGAAAGCTGTCTTCGACATCTCGACCAACGCGCCGTCCGGCTGTTGGTCTCAGGCCTTGGCCGCGACGACTTCGATCTCGACCAGGAATTCGGGCCGCACGAGCTGGGGAATGACCATCAGCATGGAGGCCGGACGCAGGTCGCCAAGGAAGCGCGTCCGCACCGCGCCATAGGCGGGGATGTCCTCGGCGCGGGTCAGGTAGTGGGTCGCCTTGACGATGTCCGCCACGCCCATCCCCGCCTTGTCGAGCATGCGGACGATGTGTTCCCAGGCCAGTTCCGCCTGCCCCGTGATGTCGGCGGGCAAGGCGCCCCCGGTCGACAGGCCCGGCGTGCCGGAGGTCAGCAGCCAGCGCAACCCGGGCCTGACCTCCACAGCATCGCTGTAGGCCGCGATCTGACGCGCTATCCCGATGTCGATGGCGGCGTGGTTCATCCTGCGTGCTCCCGCGGCGCAAAGGGCTCCTCGCACTGAATTCCCGATATTAACCCAAGGCGGACCTCGCCCCAATTCGTCATCGGAAATCCTTGTGCGCCCGGACCTGCGCACACCAAGTCGAGCGACCGGCGTGGCGCCGAAGACCCGTCCGCGTACGGCGCCCTCGCGAACGCCGTCAGTCTTTGGGGAGAGTCCGATTTTTACCCTGCCTTTGGAAGCTGGCGGCAGGTGAATTGGACGGCGGGACTCCTTTTCAGGACTCCCGGATCGCAGCCGCCGCCTAGACTGACGCCAGATATCCAGATGTAAAACGCCCAGCGCACGCCCATATCTTCAGGTATCGCGCCGGGATTCCCGCCAAGCTTCTCCTGGCCATGCTCTTGGAGAAAAGCAACGTCGCCACCGATGACCAACAGCCTCTCGAGGCAGGATATCCAGTCCGATCTGTTCGAAGCGCCGGCGCCGGCCGGGCCGCCCTTGCCCCCAGGGTTCGGCCACTGGCCCGCCGTCGTGTCCCCCGCCGCCGGAACCGCCCTGGCCGAGCGGCTGGCGACGCTGCCGTTCAGGCCGTACGAATTCCAGGGCTATCTCGGCAATCGGCGCGTGGTGTCGTTCGGCTACCGCTACAACCAGGCCCGTCGCGTGGTGGAGCCGGCCACGCCGCTTCCCGACTTCCTGCTGGAGCTACGCGGCCACGTGGCCAAGGCCGCCGGCCTGCCGCCGCAGGACCTCGTCCAGGCGCTGGTCAACGAATATGAGCCGGGCGCGGGGATCGGCTGGCATCGCGACCGGGCGGCCTGGGACCAGGTCCTGGGCCTGTCGCTGCTGACGCCCTGCAAGCTGCGCCTGCGCCGCAAGACCGGCGCACGCTGGGACCGGGCGTCCGTGCTGCTGGAGCCAGGCTCGCTCTACCGGCTGTCCGGGGAGGTCCGTGAAGAGTGGCAGCACTCCATCGTCCCCTTGCCCGTCCTGCGCTACTCCATCACCTTCCGCACCCTGGCGGATCCCAAGCCGCCACGGCCCTGAGGCGCCCGGCGGGCTATCTCTGCGCGACGATCCAGGCGTGGGCGGGGTCGTTGTGGAAGATCCACTGCCGCTTCGGGCCGGCCATCACGTTCAGGTAGTAGAGGTCGTAGCCGTGGGGCGCGCCGACCGGGTGGTAGCCGCGCGGGACCAGCACCACGTCACCGTCCTCCACGCACACCGTCTCGTCCAGGCTGCGGTCGTCGGTGTAGACGCGCTGGAAGGCGAAGCCCTGGGGCGGGTTGAGCCGGTGGTAATAGGTCTCCTCCAGCAGGGTCATCTGCGGGGTAGCGTCCTCGTCGTGGCGGTGGGGCGGATAGCTCGACCAGTTGCCGGCCGGCGTGATCACCTCGGTGATCAGCAGGCTTTCCGCAGGTTCGGTCTCGGGCAGGATGTTGCGCACGCGGCGGCTGTTGGTCCCGCGCCCCCGCGCCTCCAGGCTCATCTGCTCGGAACGGATCAGGCGCACCCTCCCCGCCTCGCTAACCCTCCCACTGCCCGGGGCGCTGCACACCGCGACCTCGCAGGCGTCCCGCGCCGTGACCCGGCACGCCTCGCCGGCCGGGACATAGACCGCGCCCGGCGCCGCATTGTCGAACACGCTGGCCCGGCCGCCCAGCGCCTCAAACCGCTCGCCCCCGGCCTCGACGTCGGCCGAGCCGGTCAGGATCATGACGCAGACCTCGCGGCCCGGCATCTCGATGCGGGTGGTCGCGCCCGCGCCAAGCTTGCGCACCTCGAACCCGACATAGGTCCAGTTGGCGCTTCGCGGGGTGATGTCGATCACCCGGCCGTCGGCGTCGGGGGCGGTGGGGCGAACGCGCAGGTCGGGCATGGTTCTACTCCGCAGCCAGAGCGGACGTCAGGCCGGCGGCGGCCGCGTCGCGCTTGAGGGTGGACAGGCCGATCTCGCTGTAGCGGCGCGGATCGGCCAGGGCCGGGTCCTGCTCCGCCTCGATCACGATCCAGCCGGAATAGTCGATCGCGGCCAGGGCGCGCATCACCTCGGCGAAGTCGATCGCGCCGTCGCCCGGCGCGGTGAACATGCCGGCCAGCACCCCATCGAGGAAGCTGCGGCCCCCGTCGAGGATGTCCCGGTGCACCGCGCGGCGCACGTCCTTGCAGTGGACGTGGTTCACCCGCCCCGGATGGGTACGGATCAGCGCCGCCGGGTCGACCCCGCCCAGCACCGCGTGGCCTGTATCCACCACGAAACCCACCGCCGCGCCGGTGTTGGCGACGAAGGCGTCGAGGTCGGCCTGGGTCTCAACCGAGGTGCCCAGATGGTGGTGGTAGGCGAAGCGCAACCCACGCGCGGCGACATGGTCCGCCACCCGGGTCAGGCGTTCGCCGAACGCCGGCCAGCCCCCCTCGCCCACCTGCGGCTGGGCGCGCAGCGGCATGTCGCGCTGGCCGTGGATGGCGTTGGAGCATTCCGCCGCGATGAACACCTTGCAGCCCATCGCCTCCAGCAGGGCGAGGTGCGGCTGCAGGGCTGTGATCTCGGCCTCGGCGTCGCGGGCCAGCAGGTGGGTCGAATACCAGCCGCCGATCAGGTCCAGGCCATAGCCGGCCAGCAGCGGCTTGAGCACCGCCGGGTCCTTCGGGAACTTGCCGCCCAGCTCCACGCCCTCGAAGCCCAGGTCGCGGCAGTCGCCGAACACCGTCTCCAGCGGCGTGTCGCCGCCCAGTTCGGGCATGTCGTCGTTGATCCAGGCGATCGGGCTGACCCCGAAGCGGATATTCATGAGGCGTCTCCCGTTCGCCGAGCGGCGAGCTGATGTTCGTAGGCTTCGCGCGCGGCCCTGACCTCGGGGCGGACCGACCGGGCCGGCACGGCCACCTCCCACCAGGCGCCCCCGGCTTCGGTCACGATCGCCGGATCGGTCTCGATCACCAGCACCGTGACGCCCGGCCCGCGCGCGGCCAGGGCCTGCTCCAGTTCGGCGATCCCCGACACCTTGGACGCATGGGCGCCCATGCTGGCCGCGTGGGCGGCGAAGTCGATGTCGGGCATGGCGACGTGACGGGTGTCGGCCCACAGGTTGTTGAACGGCGCGCCGCCGCAGGCCTGCTGCAGCCGGTTGATGCAGCCGAAGCCGTGGTTGTCGAGCACCACGATGGTCAGGTCGATCCCCATCGCCACCGCGCTGGCGATCTCGCTGTTGGCCATCAGGTAGCTGCCGTCGCCGACCATCACCACCACCTCGCGGCCGGGCTCGGCCAGCTTCACCCCCACCCCGCCGGCGATCTCGTAGCCCATGCAGGAGAAGCCGTACTCGACGTGGTAGCC
>JBARAK010000153.1:0-2643 GCA_049791955.1 Caulobacteraceae bacterium | reverse complement strand
AGCCCGGCCCACGCCACGCCGGCCCATAAGGCGGACGTCAAGCCGGTCGCCCAGGCCGCGTCCGTTCCGGCCCAGAAAGCCATCGCGCCAGGCGCCTCCGCCGCGGCCGAGCCCAGCGGCTCGGTCGTGCAGATCGGCGCCTTCTCGTCCGACGCTGTCGCGCACAAGGAATATGGCGACATGGCTTCGGCCATGACCGGCAAGATGACCGGCAAGACCCGCCACATCGAGCCGCTGCAGCGCGACGGCAAGACCCTCTACCGCACCTGGGTGGCGGGCTTTGCGTCCCACGCCGACGCTCACGCGTTCTGCGAGGCGCTGAAGGCCAAGGGCAAGATCTGCATCGTCAAGGGCTAGAGCAAGCCGACGATAGTCGCGGGCTGAAGGACATATCGTATGAGCGCCGCCTGTATCCTGGGCTGCTCGGGTCCCGAGATCACGGCGGACGAGAAGGCGTTCTTTCGCGACGCCCGGCCCTGGGGCTTCATCCTGTTCGCCCGCAACGTGACGGGGGCCGACCAGGTCCGGCGCCTGGTCGACGACCTGCGCGCCGCCACCGACGACGAGGACGCCCTGGTGTTCGTCGATCAGGAGGGGGGACGGGTCCAGCGGCTGAGGCCGCCGCTCGCCCGCCTGCGCCGTCCCGCCGCCCTGTTCGGCCAGCTCTACGCCCATACGCCTGAACGGGCGCGCGAGGCGGTGTGGCTGAACCATCGCCTGCTGGCCCACGAGCTGGCCGCCGTAGGCCTCGACGCCGACTGCGCCCCCTGCGTGGACCTGCTGCACCCCGGCGCCCACGGCGTGATCGGCGAGCGTGCGTTCGGCGACAGCCCCGAGGTGGTCTCTTCGCTCGGACGGGCGGCGATGGACGGCCTGCTCGCCGGCGGCGTCGCTCCCGTAGTCAAGCACATCCCCGGCCATGGGCGGGCCCGCGTGGACAGCCACGTCGCGCTTCCCCACGTGGCGACGTCCCTGGCCGAGCTGGAGGAAACCGATTTCCAGCCGTTCCGCGCGCTGGCCGACGCGCCGATGGCCATGACGGCGCACGTGGTCTACGCGGGCGTCGACCCCCACGCCTGCGCGACCATCTCCCACCGGGTCATCGGCACGGTGATCCGGGGCCACATCGGCTTCGACGGCCTGTTGATGTCGGACGACCTGTCGATGAAGGCGCTGGGCGGCGACCTGAGCGAGCGGACCCATCGCTCGATCGAGGCCGGCTGCGACGTGGTCCTGCACGGCAACGGCGCCCTGGTCGGCGAACCGGTGCGCGACCTGATGGCGGAGCTGAAGATCATCGCCGCCCACTGCGGCGAACTCTCGGGCCGTGCGGCCGAGCGTGCGGAAGCCGCCCGCGCCGTGGCGCGCCGGGTCCAGCCGTTCGACGCCGAGGCCGCCGAGGCGCGTCTGGCCGAACTCGGCCTGGACGGTCGCGCCGGATGAACGCCTTCCAGCCCGCGCTGGACTTCGAGGCCGCCGACGCGGCGTCGGAGCAGGGCGACGCCCTGATCCTGGCGCTCGATGGATTCGAAGGCCCGCTGCACCTGCTGCTGGCGCTGGCGCGCGGCCAGAAGGTCGACCTGCTGAGGATTTCGGTCGCGCAGCTGGCGGAGCAGTTCCTGGTCTTCGTCGAAAGCCAGCGTCGCCGCCGGTTCTCGCTGGCGGCCGAATACCTGGTGATGGCGGCCTGGCTGGCCTACCTGAAATCGCGCCTGCTGCTGCCCAAACCCCGCAAGGACGACGCAGGCGAGCCGCCGGCCGAGGAACTGGCGGAAGCGCTGGCGTTCCGGCTGGCCAAGCTCGACGCCATGCGCGGCGCGGCCGAGACCCTTAAGCGGCTGCCGAGGCTGGGCCTGGAGGTGTTCGGCCGGGGCGATCCGGAGGCCCGGGTGGTGCAGTCGCTGGGCCCGCCACAGGGCGACCTCTACGCTCTGATCTCCGCCTACGCCGACCAGCGCGTGCGCCAGACCGCCCGCCGCTATCGGGCCGACGCCCGGGTGGAGGCCTATCCGCTGGAAGCCGCCCGCGACCGCCTGCGCATCCTGCTGCCCTCGCTGGAAGACTGGACCGCCCTGGACGCGGTGGCGCCGAAGGTCCGCGCCGGCGAGGAGGAGGGGCCGAGTCGCGCGTCCTACGTAGCCTCCACCCTTTCTGCCGGACTGGAGATGGTGAAGGACGGGGCGCTGGAGATCCGCCAGCTCGAAGCCTTCGCCGCCCTCTACCTGCGCGCCCGCCGCAAGGAGGCGGAGACGGTGGAGCGCGCGGCGTGAACGAAGAGCCGTCCGACACCGAGCGCCAGATTGAGGCCCTGCTGTTCGCCGCCGCCTCGCCATTGTCGGAAAGCGATCTTGCCGCTCGCCTGCCGGTGGGCTCCGACGTGCCAGCAGCCCTTATTTCCCTCGGCCTGCGCTATGTGGGCCGCGGCGTGGAGCTGAGCTGCGTGGGGGGACGCTGGCGCTTCGCCACCGCCGCCGATCTGGCCTATCTGATGGCGGAGGAGCGGATCGAGCCCCGCCGCCTGTCGCGCGCGGCCATGGAGACCCTGGCCATCGTCGCCTACCACCAGCCGGTGACCCGGGCCGAGATCGAAGCCATCCGCGGCGTCGGCCTCAGCCGCGGCACCCTGGACGTGCTGCTCGAGGT
>JBARAK010000152.1:0-21279 GCA_049791955.1 Caulobacteraceae bacterium | reverse complement strand
CGGCCTCGCAGTGGGCCAGCGTCACCGGCAGCTGGTCCGCATCGACGTAGGGTCGCGCCAGGGTCCGGTTGTAGAAGCTCTTCTTCTGGTCGCCGGTCTTGGCCCGCGCCCAGGCCTCGGCGGTCTTGCGCGCGGTCTGGCGCGGGCTGACCGTGCGCGGATACAGCATGGAGCGGATGTTGGGGCTGGCCCCGGGATTGGCGGCCACCATCCGTCCGCGCTGGGGATCCCGGATCCAGCCCCCGCAGGCCGGGCAGGTCCAGGCGTAGTCGTCCAGGGGCGCGCCGGGGACCTGGCCGGTGTTGTAGGCGATCGAGCGGGCGGGGAAGCCGCCGGCCGGGTCGGACAGATCGGACAGAACCCCGCAGTGCGGACACTCGCTGTGCCAGACCTGCTGGTCGCCCTGCCGGTACCAGAAGTCGATATCCATGGCCGGCATGTTGGCGGTCGACAGCATCAGGCAGAAGCCGATCTCGCTGTCGCCCAGGCGCGCCATCGCCTTGTCGATCTGGTCCAGCGTCATCTCCTGGACCTCGTCCAGGCTGACGATGTCCATCGGCCGGCTCTCGGTGGTCACCTTGCCCGAGGTTTTACCGACGCCGACAAAGCGGTGCCCGGAAAGGGCTCGGCATTGCGGCGGCCCGCTTTAGGTTCGGTATTCCAGCGAAGGATCGCCTCCAGATCGCCGTGCAGCACGCCACGGACCTCACCCCAGCGTGGCCCCGGCGTCAGCACGATCTTATTGATCAGACTTCGCAGCGCGTCGTTGGCCTCGGCCCGATCCTCTGGATCGTTCAGCGCCTCCACCAATGTGGCGACACGCCGGCTGTAGCGCTCCTGGAAGTCCGGCCCCATCTCGGGGACATCATTAGCTGACGGGTGCGCCAGTCGCTCGGCGATATCCTCGGCCTCGGCTTCCAAATGCTTGAGCCGGTCCATCAGCGGCCGGCTGTAACCACCGTCCTCGATTGCGGCTACCAAGCCCTCCATCGCCCGGCGGACCTGCTCCAACCTGGCAAGGTCTGAGGTGCGGCCGGCCTGCCGGCTTTGTGAGAGCCGGCTGGCCTCCTCGGTGTAGGCGGCTAGAGCCTCAGCCACGGCCTCGGGTGCCATCAGCTTGTGTTGCAAGCCATGTAGCACGCGCGCTTCCAACTCCTCGCGGCGGGGACCGCGGTTGTTAACGCAGCCCGAGCCCATGTCATGACGCGCGCAGGCGTACCGATCCTGGCCGCGCTTAGCGACCGAGCCGCCGCAGCAGCCGCAGACCAGTAGGCCCGATAGCAGGGCTTTGGGCCGATGGGTGGCGTTGAGCGCGGCGGCCCTGCGCTGCGAGGCAGAGAAGATCGCCTCATAGGTCACCGCAAGTTCTTCTTGGCGGCGCTTGGCAGCCTCCCAGAGCGCATCGTCGATGATCCTGAGATTGGGCGCCTTAACCCGCACCCATTCGCTCTCTGGGTTCGCGCGCTGGACCCGACGCCCGGTGTCGGGGTTCTTCACCTTGTGCCGGCGGTTCCACACCATCTCGCCGATGTAGAACTCGTTGTTGAGGATGCCCCCGCCTAGTTTGCGATGACCGCGGATGGTGGCGTCCACCCACTTCATGCCGGTCGGTGACGGGACGCCCTCGCGGTTCAGGCGGGCGGCGATCTGCAGGGGACCTATCCCCGCCACGTAGTCGCGGAAGATGCGGCGGATCACCTCCGCCTCAGCTTCGACAATCTCGCGCTCGCCGGTGACCGGCCGACCGGACGCATCCAGAGTCCGCACTACGCGGTAGCCATAGGCGTTGCCGCAGCCGACCTTGCCGTTCTCCACCCGCCCGCGAATGCCACGATGGGTCTTGGCCCCCAGGTCCTTGAGGTAAAGGGCATTCATAGTCCCCTTCAGCCCGATATGCAGCTCGTTGACCTCCCCCTCCGACAAGGTGACGATTGGCACGCCCGCGAACCGCAACCGCTTGAACACCGCAGCGATGTCCTCTTGGTCGCGGCTCAGCCGGTCCAGAGCCTCGGCCAGCACTACGTCGAACTGCCCGCTCAGCGCCGCCCGCAACAGGGCCTGCACGCCAGGCCGCAGGATCACCGTCGAGCCAGAGATGCCGGCGTCCTCAAACGTCCCGGCGACGGTCCAGCCCTGCCGCTCGGCGTGCATGCGGCAGATGCGGAACTGGTCCTCGATTGAGAACGGGCTCTGCTTGTCGTCAGAGTAGCGGGCGTAGAGCGCAACGCGGGTCATGGCTCACCAGGGTTGTTGTCGTTGGCGGGGGAATGGGACCGGCCGAATTGCTCTCGCGCGAGCTGGCGACCGATCAGGCGGGCGAGCCGCAGCACCACCGCATCGATCTTTCGCTCATCCGGCGATGAGCCGTTGTCATTAGCAGGGCGAAGGCTCTCCCATGGGTCTGGTTCGGCCATGGTCAGGCTTCCTGTGGACCGGAGGCCTTCTGCAGTGAAGGACGCCAGCCGGCCGGGTCGGCGATCCACCGGTTGACGGCGGACTCGTGCCATCCCGCGCCATGGACGCTGATCGGCACTTGGGCAGGAAACGAGCCCTCCCGGATCTTGCGATAGAGGGTGGAGCGACTGAGGCCGGTGCGTGCGAGTACGGTCTTCAAGCGTAGGATGCGATTGGGTTCGGCCATGAAATTTTCTCCGGGCTTGCAGGAAATGCAAAGGCATCGCTCGGAAAGACTTGAAGTCGGAAAAGATAGAGGCAAGATCTATAAATATTGGCGAGCCACACGGGCGTACTTGCGGCGGTTTAATCGTATTGAAGGATACCGATGCACGGATAACATTTGTGTGATGGGATCTTAGATGGGCCAAACCCAACACCCGAGGGGCCGACCTCATCTATCCCCCCCCCTGTTGATCTGGAATCGGAGACGCATCCTTGTGGCGGCCTCTGGCGCGGTCGATCAGATCGAGAATGCGGTCCATCTTGTAGAGGGCGGCGACCAGCCGCCATTCTACGGCGGCGGTACGGATGCCCAACCGCCGTGCGATCTCCAAGTAGTCCATCGTCTCGAACCGGCAGAGCAGGAAAACGTCTCGTTCCACCCTGGACAGACGCTCAAACGCATAGCTGTAGGTCTGACGCGGATCGTGGGGATCGAAACCCGGTCCGCGCCAGAGCCGCCAGTAGCGCAGACGCCACCGCTGCGTTGAATCCAGCGGCCACGGTCGTCTGGCGCCGCTCACGACCGGAGCCCTGACGGCGCGGGGATCGAGACGTCGAAAGGCTCGTCCTGGCAAATGGCCTCGCTAACGGCGTCGTGCAGGGTTCGGACCGCCTCAGGGGCGTTGGAGCCCAGAGCCGCGAGGGCCTCGGGCTCCATCTCCTCAAAGGCATGGCCCAAGTAGTAGGGGCCGAGATGCGTTGCGATCGGCGGAAGGCGGGACGGGACGGCGTGAAAGCCTGCTCCCCGCGCGCACCACAGCGCCTTGCCTAAGTCGTGTCCGATATGGACCCGGTTCCAGGCGTCGCTGAAGCCTAGGTGCAGCAGGTAGCTCTTGAGCGATAGCTCAATGGCGATGGCCAGGAAATGAGCGGCCTGCCGGGGGAAGCGATCTTGGGCGGTGACCGCCGATGCGTGGAACCCTCGCGCGTTGGCCAGAAAAGCGAGCGAAAGCGCGGTCTCTGCTGGGTCCTCCCTGTGACGCTCAGCCCTGCCGATAGTGACGTCCTGGGTCCACCCAGCCCCGCTCGTGCGGACGACCATGGCGGTTGAAACAGCGCCGAGGACGGTACGCCGTGAAATCGCGCCTCCCTCCCGGCTCTGACCCCGGCTTGGTCCCGTCGAGACGGTGTCGTCTGGAGGCATGGGGCTTCACCCCTATGCCAGGAGATCTGGCGGGATCAGGCGCACACCGCAGGCGGGACACGCCCGACCGGCCAACTCCCGCACGGCCTCGGCCAGCAGATCGGACTCAATCGCCCCTTGGTCCTGCAAAAGCCTGACGGCCACGGCGAGCTTGCCGGCCACGTCATGAAGGTCGGTCGCCGGCAGCGCCTCAAGCGTTTCCAGCAGAGCCCAGCGCCGCTCCATCAGCGTGGTGATCTGATCGTCCAGGGCGTAGAGCGTGCGCGCCTCGGGATGGGCTCGCCGGTCCGCCTCAGGAAGCCCTAACCAGTGGAAGTCCCGGGCAAGGCGGGTTTCCTCCTCCTGCCAGGCCAGGGTTAGCCGATCAAGCTCGGCGTCGAGCGCGAGCCAGGCCCGAGAGTAAGGGAGGACGGCATCCTGCCCTCCGGATGAAGGAAAGTAGGCCATGCTTGCAGTCGCGAAAGCCCCGTTTAACAGGGCGCGCATGCTGACCTGGGAAGTGAGATCGCTTCCATCGGGCGAACCATTCGAAGCCTCTAAGCAGGCTTCAGCCTTTGATGCAGGCATAGGGAATCTCCCAACGCCAGGCATTCAGCCATAGGACGGCGAAGCCCGATAAACGATGGCGTATACTTATTTACGACATCGTTTATGTCAATATACGACGGCGTAAATGAACGAGGAGTTGGAAAATCCGATGGCCATGTTAGTGCCATTCCCTATGGGACGACCGCCGCTGGGGATGAAGCCGACAACCGTCAGGCTATCGCTCGAAACCATCCGACGCATTCAAGCCCAAATCGGCAATCGCCAGCTTGCCTCCTTCATTCGCGAGGCAGTGGAAAACGAATTAGCGAGACGCGAAAAGGGCTCTCGATAATACAGCCAAGACCGCTGTTCGGTGGAAAAGCCATCGCGCGGGCTCCGCAGCCTACTGGTGTATCCTGCTCTTTAGAGTGTCCGCTATGCGAGGATTTCCTCGTGCGTGACGCACCCGCCGACGCCGGCAAGGTTTGGCTCGAAGCGGATATTGGGGAGGTCCGCTTTCTAGAAGTTAGCTGGCACATCGCAGGATGGGTCAGATTTCGGTGCTCCCCCCTCAATTCAGGCAAGCGCTGCCGCGGCACTGCCGCAACAGCCCGAAAGGGCTTATATGGTCGCCATGAGCGATCCGCCGCGCGAGCCCCAGATACTCGGGAAGTCGGAACAGCTTTTGCTAGTCGCCCACATCAGGCGTTTCATCGTTCCGATCTACTTAGCTGAGCGCGATTCCATCTCGGTGATGGGCACGGGCACACTGCTTGATGGCGGCGAAAGGCTGTATCTCGTCACTGCATCGCACGTCTTGGACGACTGCGTCGCCAATAGGCTATCGAGCCCTGGGGGTAAGACCCTTGCGCCTCCAGTGCCCTGGCGCGACGTTCGGGTGGTCAAGCCCCCTGGGGGGTCGAACGCTCCCGACGTGGCTATCGTCGAATTTCTGTCGCCTGAGACCATCGAGGCCCTGCGCAAGACCTACTCGTGCTTGACCTTGGATCGAGTGGCGACAGCCGCGCCGGGGTCCACATTCATCCTCGCCGGTTTCCCTCTGGAAAAGGCAAGGATCACCGGCAACACGGTGGATCACGACCCCTACATCTATTTCACCACAATGCTGCCGGAGCCGCCTGAAGACGCGGCAGACCCAAGCTCTACGTTCGACCTGTTCTTCTCGCTCGGACGCCGCGCAACAGAGTCCGATGGCGAGCGGCGGGAAGTCCCGAACCTTAAAGGGGCCAGCGGTTGCGCCATCTGGCAGATCGGCGCCGGCGGAGAGTTCTGGACGCCCGCGACGGCGCTCAGAGTCGTTGGCGTGCAGAGCTCGGCAAAGCCCAGCGCTTGGTTTCGGGCGACGAGCTGGCTCGCGGGCATCTTCGTTCTCGCGTCATTCGACAGCCAGGCGGCCCACGCGCTCGCAGTCAGGCTCATCGGAGAGGACAAGGCGACAGTGGTGTTTCGAGGGTGGGGCTATGACATCCCCGCAGCCTAGCACCGCGCCTGCGCACGCTGTTAGTGGCGGCGTCCGTTTTCGGGAAGCGCGCCAAAGTCAGCTGTTGGCGCTCGCCGGCCGATGTGTTGGCTATGCCTATTATGTACCCCCGAGAAGCCTTGCTATTTCAGGGGACAAACCAGCCTCGATTGTCCCAAGAAAGGTGAGACCTAAGCCGATCATTGCCGTGTACAAATCGCCGACGGCAAAGGATTTGATCTGATTGTTCAAATCCCCATGCGCCCGTTCAAGAGATGCCAGGCGATCTGAATGGGCACGGCCCTCGCGGTCCATGCGCTCGGCCAAGCTAGCCACGCGGCGGTGGAACTCAGCGCGCTGCTCTTGTAATGTCCGCTCAAGATTTTCCACACGTTGCTCTAACGTCGAATTTGCTATGGTTACCGCCCCGGCCGCCCCGACAACCGAAAGTCCGCCCGTGCGACCGGTCACTGTGGCGTTGATCGGTGTTCTGTGCGCGAGGCCGAGCGCAAGCCCTACCTTTTGCAGCCAAGTTTTGAAGCCTTGAATTGGACTGGGGTGACCAAATTGGGCGGCGACCCCCTGGAGCTGCAGAAAAACTAGGATCAATCCCACGACAAGGAGGGCAACTCCGCTGAATCGAACATGGGGCTCGGAAGGACGGCTGACAACAAAATAAGTTGCCCCGGCAAGCAGCCCGAGGCATGGCACTGCGACCCGCATTTGCCAAAACAAGCTTCGAAATTTGACGAACCTCAACGTATCGAATCCCTTCGAGACCATGTGCCTACCTCTATCGTCAGAGTCTTGGTTTTCCGTTCCCGCAAATCAGAATGTTACGTTTTCAGAGCGATCCCAGAGTCCGCTCCTGCGCGACAGCTGTCAGACAGCTTTCGGACCGCAGATTGCGGAACCGGACATCCGCGCCCACAGTACGAGCGGCTCGGGGTGGCTCTTCTCAGACAATAGGAGCGTCCGCTTGTCGGCAGCTCCGCCACCGGGAGCCATGGGCCGGGATTGCGCCAGTTGCGGACGTTAAGGCACTTCCGGGTTCCGGACTTTCAGCCGGTCAGCCGACCCCATCTGAGCCCCCCGGCGAGCGTCCGCATCTCGGCCCCCAGCCACGGGCAATAGTCGCCCCGTCGCGGCCCACCGACCGCTGGGAAACCGGAATAATTTGAGCGGACCTTTCGGTGTCAGCTGGCAGCTTCGACGGCCGGACGGCGCGGTGGGGCAAGCTGCATCCGGAAGCTGCCGGTCTCCTCGATGTCGACAAAGACGCGCCCAGCAACCTGTGCGCCGGGCCCAGGATCGCCGTCGAGCTTCACCCCCTTATCCCTGAGATCGGCGACGGCGTCGCCAAGGTCATCGACCTTCATCGCGACGATCCAGACCCCTTCGCCGCGCTCGGCGAGCCAAGCGGCGATGGGCCCTTGTTCGTCACTGTTCGACACGACCACGAAATGAGTGTCCGGGAAGCGAAAGAGAGCCGCATTCATGCTGATCGCCGGCTCATCCCAACGCCGGCTGACTTCCATGTTGAAGATTGTCTCGTAGCGGCTGACGGCGGCATCGAAATTCCGCACGGCCACGACAACGTGGTCCACACCTTTGAACATTGTCTTTCCCGAAATTGGTAAGTTTAAATCCGCCTGACGGACAGCTCGATTCCGTCCTTTGTCGAGCTTAGCCTCAGCTCAACTGGACTGTGTTCGCGGCTTGCGGCCCTTCAGACCGAGGTGAGTGACGCCGAAGCCTTGAGGATATTTTAGGCCGTAGCCGAGCAATCGGTCGAACCCGATGTGCGCGAACCAGATCGCGGCCAAGAGGTATGGCAGGTTGCTCTGGAGCAACACCCCCACGAGCGCGACGGCGGCTGGCGTGAGGTAGCTGTGGCCAAAGTTGTAGGCCGCCGCCCCGATCCGTTTGCCCGCGAAATAGCCGAGCATACTGAGGTCCGGTGCTAGGCACAGCGCGGCGAACAGCCAACCGCTTCCGTGCAGGGCGCGGTAGGCCAGGACCGCCAGAACCAGCACCACCCCCGCTTCGAGCCTGAGGGTCATGGCCACCGGGCTGGTCACAATGCCCGGCGCGCTCTCATCGCTGATCGACACGCTCAACAGATCGTCCCCTTAGGCAGCTGTGAAATCCATGCCGAGGATCAGGATGCCGAAAACGGCGATCAGAGCGGCGGTGATTGCGGCTGCGCCCATGCCCCGCCCTTCGGCCTTGGCCACCTTTTTCGCCGCGCGCCAGTAGAGCCATGCGCCCGCCAGGACCAAGGCCAGTTCAATGCCAGACGCCGCGAGCGGAAAGCGCCACAACCCCAGACCAAGGCGCGGGAGGCCGCCGATGTTGCCCGGCAATATGGGCATGTCGGGGCGGTGAACGAGCAGGTCCAGCACCCAGTGCGACGCCGCGACCAGCCCCACCACGATGCCCGGGCGCCTTCCCCAGAGAAGGCTCGCGAGCCCGCCCAGCACCACCGACAGCACGATCATGCCGACCAGCGAGTGCGTGTAGTCGGCGTGAATGATGTAGGCGCCATATCCCGTGTGCCCTTTGTCGGCGGGTTGCACCGTCTCGATGCCCGACAGCAACAGCGGCACGAACACCACATCCAGCCACACCGTCGCGAGCATCAAGGCCCACAGGGGCGTCTGGGACTCGCGGCTTTTGACGGCCGCGGCGAGACCGAAATGGCCGGCAATCATGTCCGCGCGCCCGGCTTCTTAGCCTTTGGCCACGGCACGCGCGTGTCGACCGCGCCGACGATCACGACGAACAGAAACACGCCCAGGAGAAACTGCATCCGCACCTCGCCAACCAATCCATGCGAAGGCTAATGTCGTTAGCCTTGAGCGTCAAACCGGATTTAGCTGGCCGCGCCGCGCAAGATGGTGGTGACGCCGTTCTCGAACGCGGCGTCCAGGCCGGGGCCTAGACGAAAGCCGTTGGCGAGTTGCATCGAAATGAACCCGTGCAGGAACGGCACCAGCGTCCGCGCCGTCGCGAACGCGCGATCGGGGCCGACCAGGGCGCCAAGCGGGCCCAAGAGCGTAGCGACCGCCGCGGCTCGCGCCGAGGTCCCTTCTTCGGTGACCTCCGAACGGATATCGAAAAACAGCGAGTAGCTGTTCGGATGGCTCGCGGCGAAGGCGCGAATGGCTTTCGCCTGCGCCATCACGCTTGCTTCGGGATCGTTATCGATGATGGCCTTCGCGAGCAGATCCGCGAGGTCGGCCCATAGTTGAAGCTCCACGGCGGCCAGAAGGCTGGAACGGTCCTTGAAGCGTTTATAGAGGGAGGGTGCGCGGATGCCGACCGACGCGGCGACGTCGTTCATCGAGAACCAATCCCGCCCCTTGCTCTCGACGAGGTCGCGCGCCGCCTGGATGATCTGCGCATCGGTGGTTTTGGGGCGTGCCGGCATGGAACTCCAGGCTAGCCCCGATGACGCGCAGCGGCAAAATTGGCCCTGGCCTCGAGCATGGCTAAGGTTTGGGACACAGCCCTACAGATGGCGGTTGGCGCCATGACCGGAAATTGGCACTGGTTCCGAATGCGGACCTTCGAGCGCCAATCCGCCACGGCGTTCAAGCAATTGCCGGCCCGGCGAACGGAGGATGGTTGATCCCAGCTGTGCCGTTGCCGCGTTGAGCCCAACTGTAGAGCTGCGCAGCCTTACCTTTTGCAAGAGCAGCGTCTTCCGATGCTTGGCTACGCCATGTTCTCCCCGACAGATCGGGTTTCTGCGCCCGGTGGACTTCCTCGCCCGATGGATGTTGGCCCTTCGCAAAACGGCGGCTCTCGGCGCAGCTTGAGAGCGGCTATCTCAGGGTCGTTCAAGCTAAACCTTGACCAAGGGTGTTTGCCTCCCTCGTATGCAGCGTGAAGAATGTGAGAGGGGCGGTTCATGTCGGATCATGGAGCGCAAAAGGCGCAAAAGACGGCTCCGAGACCGTCGACCGTGCGGATGACGGAAGCGTTCGGCCAGTCGGGGCGGATTCGCTCGCCCATCCAACCGGTGTCGCGGATCTGGTTCGAGCTGAGCGACACCGACGCCTTCGAGCGATGCATTGAGCTCGTCGTGCAATGGATGGCACAAACGCCGAAAGGCGCGGCGCAGCCGCGCTCCGGTGTGTCCCTCCCCGCCGACGCCCAGCGTGGCGAACCGTTCGACGTCGCCGATGAGTTGGGCGCTAATCCAGCCCGGGCCGTGCGTCTGCAGGCGGCTGACGGGGCTCTCTGGGCCGGGCGCTTGGATTTCCCAGATCCATCCGCTCCCCGCACCTGGGTCTCGGAGTTTTTCGCCGAGAAGCGGATCGGCAGCATGGCGCGCTTCGGGGCCCAGTTGACGTGTGTCCGTCGCGCCGAGTGCGCCCCTTTTGAAGCCACCCGTCCTAGCGTGATCCAGCGCGTGCTGGAGTCTCTCTCAGCTGAAGCGGACGGTCGAGTTCTGGCTGACAAGGTCGAGCCAACCGAGCGCGGCGGCGCTGAGGAACTGGCGGCGCTGCTCTATGACGAGGAACGTCGGCTCCCCGTTGTCGTGCTCAGTGAGGGTGACGACGGCACCACGCAACTCCCGCCTGATCTTCTCGCCCGACGCATCGCGGGCGCGGCCCACATCGTGCACCTTACACACGAGGCGACCTGGGAGCTAACCCGCCTCATCGGAAAGCGGATGTCGGTGTTCAACGGCGCGGTGAGGCTTTACCAGCCGGGCCTAAGTGAAATGGATGAAGATCCATTCGCGCATCCGCTGTGGCTGCGGCACGCTCTGGCCGAAAACCTTCTCTTCCGCCAGTTGGCCGGCCGCGCGCTATCGGCCGCGTTCCTGGACCGCTCCGAAGGGGCGTTTCCACGCTATGCGGCGGTGCGTGAAGCGTCCATGCGCCTTTCGCACCAATCCGGAGCCCGCGGGAGCGACCCCTCCCGCGAGGGGATGGACGCGGCTCTTCGCCAGGCGGTCGAAGCAGCTGAGGAACGCGACGAGTGGCACAGCCTGGCCCTTGAGGAGCAAGAGCGGCGGATCGATGCCGAAAAGGACGTCGAGCGGCTAAAGCTTGAGATCGCTCGGCTCGAGGCGAAATCAGAGGCGCTAGAATACAACCTCAGCCAGCAGCAGGGCGCTCCGATCGCGCCGACACCGCTCCGACACCTAGAAAGCTACGATGATCTTGAGGACTGGGCCGAGGAGGTACTTGGCGACGCCGTGTCCATTCACCGGGCCGCGCTTAAAGACTGCCGGAAAAACGGCGACGCGGCGATGTTGTCGCGGATTGAGGATGCCCTGCTGATCATGCGGGATCACATGACGCCCGCACACCGGGCGGGGGACGCCGGAGCGCGGGAGGTCGCGCGGCTCAAGCTGGCTGAGCTAGGGATGGACGATACCGCCTGCTTTGCCGATCGCGAAGAGGCCAAGCGCTGGTCGCAGTATTCCGTGCCATACGATGACGGTACGCGCGTACTATACGATCACCTACGGTACGGAAATGGCTACAACAATGCCAACCAGATTCGCATCTACTACTTCTGGGACGAGGAGAGGGAACGATTCGTCATTGGGAAGATGCCCTCCCATTTGCGCAACAACCTGACCAACTAGTACATGCCCAGAATCTCGGGCTCATTGAGGCGCATTTGGCCCGGGTGCCTTTGAGCAGGTCGCGCCAGTAACTGACGTTGGACTGCCTCCAACAAGCGGACGTTCGCTCCCGGAGCTGCAGGCCGCTTCAAAAACCGCGGATAATTTCATAGGTCGCTTTGCCGCCGAGGCGATCCAGCTCGGTGAGGCCCGGCGTGGTCAGCCATCCGAAGAAATCATCGACACTGACGCCGCCCGCATAAACACGCAGCAGACCTTCGACGAAGATGTCGTGCTCCACCAACGTGACGTCCTTGGCACCTTGGACCTTCTGCTTGGAGTGCTCGTCGAACCCCGGCTTGCCAAGCGTCACCCGACGGATGGAGGCATCAAAATCGGCGCTCTTCTGAAGCACCGCGAATGCTTCGTCTTTCTTTATCAGCGGTGGATTTTTCGTCGTCGTCTTGCATTCGATCAGCACTGACCTATCCCCCAACGTCAGCATCAAATCGGGCACGTTCTGACGCCGCCCGTCGTCAATGACCGTCACTTTCCAATCTTGCCTGGCTTCCAGAAGACGCTGAATCGCCGTTTCGTAATCGGTGCCCAGGGAAATGGCGCAATACTCAACTTGGTCGCGGAGACCGAGCTTGGTGGCCAGCTCCGCGTGGACTTTCCGGAATCGATCGCCCTTGAAGCCCAAACACTGCGATACAGCTGAGAGCAGAGCGTTCGTCCGTTGTTCATTGCCAACGATCGCGGAGATGCGTTCCTTAGCTGCGGCCAGTAGTTGATCGAAGGTTTCGATGCCTTGCCGCAACAGTGCGATGGCGCGCTGCCGTCCGAAGCCTGGCACGCCTTCCTTTTGCGCGACCCGCAGGATGTCCAGCGCTTCGGCAGGCGTCCCCCACTGAACGCGTCGCGCCAGCATCGCCAGTTGGTTGGTCATCGTCTGCGGGTAGCCGAGTTCCTGGACGCTGGCGATCTTCCTCAATCCGTCGAGGATCCAAGCGACGTCGGTCGCAAGCCGGTGAATCTGCCCCGAGGGTATGTTGGTCTGGTGTCTGATGTTCCGTTCCGCCTCGCCCTGGGCGAACAGGACTACGGCGTGAGCACACTGGTTCTGCCGAGACTCCGTCCGGTCCAGAACCGTAAATAGAGGATGGGCGGCGAGGAAACCGTTGGAGTTCACCGGCGTCCTGCCGACGGGAGACGGCAAGAACCTCGAAGGACGGCTGCCGTTGAACTCCGGACTGCCACAGATCATGTGAATGAGCGCTGGCAGATATTTGTCGAACTCCGCATCGAGAACACCGACATATCGCCCAATGACGTCGAGCAGTTGTACCGCAGTCGTCGGAAGAAGTCCGGACTGCGCCACAGCCTTCCCCACGGGAGTCGGAAACAGTACGCCAAGCTCTTCCTGCGCTAGCTTATTGGTCACCAGCCAGTCTGTGGCACCCTGTGCGAGGCGTATTATGTCTTCCAATTTTCGTGGATTCCGTTCGCGGATTTGGTGCCAATACAAGCTATGCTGGAAGAACTCTTCGAGCTGCCCCCGATGGTTGATCACCTTGAACGCGATGAGAGAAAGCACCGTTCGGCGCATCGAAAGACCGACTAGACGGGATTCTACGTTGTCGTTTTCTGGCAGCACCAGCCTGTTGGCGTGGGACAACTCAAGGCCGTTGCGAGGCAGAAGAACTGCATACCCGTCCGGATGAAGACCCAATCGCCCGGCCCTTCCCGACATGTTTCGGTAGTCGGATCGCGAAATCATCGTGCCGCCGTCTCTCCACTCGTAAGTGAGCTTCGGGAAGACAACGGATTTGAAGGGAAAATTGACGCCGGCCGCCAACGTGCTGGTCGCGAAACACACGTCGAAGCTAGAGTCGACGAAGCCTTTCTCGACGACTTGGCGCTCCTGCGCCGTCAGATCGGCGGTGTGAAAAACCACGCGTTTTTGAGCGTTGTCCTGTAGCTGCTGCGAAGACTCGGTCGGCTCGGAGAATAGCTCCAGCTGCTGCGCGAGGATGATCCCGTCCGCCGTCCGCACCGCGGCCTGGCTGTAACGTTCCGCCATCTGGACGGCCTCGTTACGAGACTCGGTAAACACCAGCACCGGTCCGCGCTTCATCTCCACGAGGCGGCGCGCCACACCGATGGCGTCTGTGGGCAGAGCTATACCTTCGTGACAAGGCGATCCGAGCTCCTGGCCGAAAAGCACCCTGAAGCCGCTGCCGCGGTTCCATATCTCCTGATGCAGGTCGACGTCGCGCTTCCAGCTCGTGACGAGGGCGCAGCCGAGCCAGTCCGCTAGTTCTTGGGCATTGCCGATGGTCGCGGTGAGCGCCACGAGCTGGTCCAGGCCCTGCCGCTTGAAGATGGCACAAAGACTTTCTATATTAGGCCCGCGCCCATCTTCGCCAATGATCTGGAGTTCATCTGCGACTACAACAGTGGCCGATAGATCCAGCTGGCCACCCAGTAAAAGTGCGAGCGCCTTTTCATAGGTTGCCACGAGAATCTGGGGCGAGACGTCGCCCTCGTCACGGTCGCCTGTGCTGAGACCCACGGAGGCCCGGGGCTGATTGGCCCCCTCCCCGAGCCTCGCAACGAAATCGAGATACTTCTGGTCGGCCAAGGCCTTGTGAGAAACGAGATAGAGGCAACGGCGACTACGGCAGATCGCAGCGAGAATCGCTAGCTCCGCCACCAGCGTCTTGCCCGACGACGTCGGAGCACAGACCACTTGGCTGGTGCCAAGCGCCACACCTTGCGCGAGCGCAAGGGCTTGAATTTCCGTGAACCGCTCGTATCCCCAGCTTCGGAGGCAGGTGCGAATGTCCGGCGTCAGGCCTGGAGCCTCGTGGCTTTCTACCTCCATTTGGCCCCCCGACCACACGCAACGGTTGACGAGCCGTATAGCTCGGAAACCGCTATCGACCCTATCAGCACCCGGCCAGGTTGAAAGGGCCATCTCCCGAAGTCGTGTTTCTCGCCTTGTTAGGCCGGGACCTTAGCACCAGTTTTGCTGTCGGGCAGGCGCCATCGAGGACATTGGGTGGGCTCCAGGAACCGGACATTGCACGACAGCCCGACGGCGACCAGCCCTTCCCCCGACGAGCCTTCGGAGTCCATGTAAAGGGGCAATCTGACTACGGAATCGCAAGGGGATTGCCACGCCCGAGCTCCCGCAGCCGCTGGGGTACCAGCCGGAATGCGCCGACGCTGCCCGACCAATCACTCTCGGCTTTCGCTGCACTAGCGTTCTGCTAAGCCTGAGGCATGAGCGACACAGTTTTACCTCCCATAGCGGCTGAGGAACCTGGAGCAATTCCGCTCCATAAGCTGGGATGGAAGGCGTTCCAGGACCTCTGTGTCGCGGTGTCAGAGGAATTTCTAGGACGGCCGGTGCAGTCGTTCTTACCGGTCAACGATGCCGGCCGCGATGGTGGGTTCGTGGGGCGTTGGGATGAACCCGGTCCGTCTGCCGGTGAGTCCACTATCCAATGCAAATTCACCTCGAAGCCGGATAAAAATCTCACACTGTCGATGCTCAAGGATGAACTTGCGAAGGCTGAAAAGTTAGCTGCACGGGGCTTGGCCTCAGACTACATCATCTTGACCAACCACCCAGTCACGGGCCATATGGAGCTGCAAATCCGTGATGCCTTCGAGAGCGTTGGTGTTGGTAGGTGCCGGGTGTTCGATGGTCCCTGGATCGAGACCAGGATTAGAACCTCTCCGAAATTGCGGATGTTCGCTCCGCGCCTTTATGGACTCGGCGACCTAAGTGACCTTCTGGACGCCCGCGCTTACGGACAGGCCAAACTCATCCTCAGCGCTATGGGCGACGATCTCGAGAAGCTAGTGGTGACCGATGCGCACCGTCGCAGCGTCAGGGCGATCAACGAGCACAACTTCGTGCTGCTTCTTGGCGCGCCCGCAGCGGGGAAATCCACCATCGGGGCTAGCCTAGCCATTGGGGCAGCAGACCATTGGCAATGCGGGACCATCCGCGCCACTTCGCCTGAAGACATTCAACGACATCTTGACCCCAAGGTACCTCAATTCTTCTGGATCGATGATGCTTGGGGAAATACTCAGTACCAAAGGCAGTCCGCCGAGCGCTGGAACCAGATTTTTCCTTTGATGCAGGGCGCGATGCGCAAGGGAACGCGGTTCCTCATCACATCGCGCGACTATATCTGGAAGGCCGCCCAAAAGGATCTGAAGACGCAATCAATACCCGTGATGATCAGAAGCCAGGTTGTCATCAACGTCGAGAAGCTTTCCAAGCAAGAACGCGCCCAGATACTCTACAACCATCTCAAGTTGGGCGATCAGCCGAAAACATTTAAAGCCACGGTCAAACCGCATCTGCGGCATCTCGTAGAACGGTCCGATTTTTTACCGGAGATCGCCCGTCGGCTTGGCTCGAAATTCTTCACTGGCAGAATGCCCCTGACACGCCCGAAATTGGAAGAATTCTTCGCCAATCCTGAAGACTTCCTCCTTGAGACGATCACCAATCTGGCGAGCGACTGCCGCGCGGCGATTGCCCTGGTTTTTCTGAATGGCGGGAAGGTCAGGTCGCCGGTCGCAATGGAAAGCCTAAGCGCAGCAGCAACAGCGTTTGGCGCGACCGAAGCAGATGTGCGTGCCCAATTGGAGGCGCTGAACGGAAGCCTTTTGCTCCTCGTGCAGGACGAAGAAGGGCGGTATTGGACGTATAAGCATCCGACCGTCAGCGACGCGTTTGCGCGTTACGTCGGTGCCAGCCCTGAGATGGTGGAGATCTATCTTCGAGGCGCAAAGGTCGAGTCGATCCTCAGCGAGGTGGTGACATCCGGCGTGACCATGTGGTCCTTCGGCGATCCCGTGACGGTGCCGGACAGTCTGCATGGGTTGCTCGCCAGTCGCCTGATGACCGCGGAGAGCTACCGTGTCGCGAGTTTCCTCACGAACCGCGCCAATCCGGCATTCACAGCGCTGATGATGTCGATGAGGCCTGCGCTCTATGATCGGCTTTCATCCTACGCGACCCCTTTGAAGGACGACCTCGACGCCAGACTTGCGGTGCATTTGCATAGCCACGGGCTGCTGTCTGACCGCCAGCGTGAAAAATTAGTAGAAGCCATATTCGACGCGGCGATTGAGGAAGCTGACGCGAGCTTCATCGAAGATCAAAATATCGGCGACGTCCTAACCGACGAGGAACGAGCGGAGCTTTTGACGCGGGTAAAATACGAAGTTCTTCCTCGGGTGTCAGAGTACGTAGCCAAGAGACGAAGCGAATGGTCGGGAAGCTATGATCCGTCCGATTATTTTGATGAGCTGTCCTCCAATATTGATTCACTGGTGAAGGCGGTCGGCGACGAGATCGATCCTGTGCCGGTCATGACCAACCTTCGCATGGAAATTGGCTTTGCCGTTCAGCGGCTCGCCGACGACTACGACCCTCCCGAAGAAGCCCCGTCCGCGCCGACGGCAGCGTCCAATGTCGAAGCCGCTCCGATCGACAACCTGTTCAGGGACGTCGACGAATAGACGACGCACCAGGGGACTGCCTGAGGATAAAACGAGCGTCACCATTGCAACCTACGGCCGTCGAGCTAGGGTCGCCTAGGTCACCAAGGAAAAATCGATGGGTAAGCCGCCAGTCAAAATTGAGCTGCCCGAAATACCGCTGTCCACGGCAAAGGTCAAACGTCTCATCATCAAGAATTTTCGATGCATCGGCAGCGATCCGGTGTCTATCGACCTTGACGATATCGTGGTCCTGGTAGGCCCGAACAACGCCGGCAAAAGCACCATCCTTCGGGCTTACGAAGTCGTCATGTGCCATGGCAGCACGGAAGGGAAATTGAAGCTTGAGGACTATCCGGGTGAGCATTTTGATCCGGCCCAGGTGCCTGAGATCGAACTGCAGACCTATGTGTTCGACGACTTGCCGGGAGAACAATGGCTTCATATCGAGGAAGAGACCGGTCGAAAATACATTCGTGAACGATGGCGGTGGGAAGAGGTCGGGGGAAATCCCAAGCGCCAGGGCCGCCGTGCGCAAGCCGAAGATTGGGATGAGAAAGTTCCGTGGGGGGCTCCCAACGTCGCTAACTCCCGACGCCCGATCCCACACCGCGTGGACGCATTTTCCAGTCCGGAAGAGCAGGGATCGAAGATCGTTTCCATCTTGACCGAGATCCTCATGGAACGCGCGCGCCGGAAAGTTGGCGATGAGGAGTCGGCACTTGAAAAGCTCACCAACGAGCTGCGCGGCCTCCAAAAAAAGATCGTCGAACAATCGGTCGAAGAGATTCAGGGCATCGAAGGTTCGCTGTCAAAGTTCGTCAGTGAGATTTTCGTCGGCTTCAAGGTAACCCTCGACACGCGCCAGGAAGAAGTCTCAGACAAGGCCTTCAATATCTTCAACACGAAGCCCCTGCTTCGTATGGGCCCCGAAGATGGTCACATGGCTCCGCTCGAAAAACAGGGTAGCGGCGCACGACGGACATTGCTGTGGTCGGCGCTAAAAATTGCCTCAGACCGCCAGAATGAGGCACCGAAGAAGCCAGCAAAGAGCAAGGCGAAGGAAGTGGAGGTCGAGCAGGAAGATGGTCAGGCCGCGCCCGCACGCCCTCATGTTTTGCTGCTGGACGAACCGGAAATCTGCCTGCACCCGAGCGCAGTGCGCGACGCCTGCCGGGTGCTCTACGACCTAGCTGCCCAAGGGAGCGGCTGGCAGGTCATGGTAACCACCCATTCGCCTGCTTTCATCGACATTTCCAGAGACAACACGACGATTGTGCGGGTCGAGCGAACCGCAGCGGGCCCCATCACGGGAACTACCGTATTCAGGCCCGAAAAAGTCAGTCTCAGCGACAATGACAAAGAGACGCTGAAATTCCTGAACCAGTGGGATCCCTATGTCGGAGAATTTTTCTTTGGCGGTCGCACTGTGCTGGTTGAGGGAGATACCGAATATTCCGCGTTCCGAGAGATCGTCGAAGGGAACCGTACGAAATATCGGGATGTCCATATCGTCCGTGCCAGGGGCAAATATATCATCCCCATCCTCGCCAAGATCATGAACCATTTTGGCGGCAGCTATGCGGTCCTTCACGATACGGACCAGCGCAAAACTGCGAAAGGTACGGCTAATTCGGCATGGTCAGCGAACGCTCAAATTTTGTCCGTCTGCCAAGCCGCGCCTGACAACGCGAAGGTCCGATTGGTCGCGAGCGTTATCGATTTTGAGCACGCAATCTTTGGCGTTGCGGCCAGTTCGGACAAACCATTCTTGACTGTCAAACGCATCCGGTCGGACAACGAAGCCAGGGCCAAGGTCGAAGCGGTCCTGCAGTACCTGCTCTTTGAATCAGACCAACCCCCGTTCGAATCCATTATCGCCTGGAAAAGCGAGGAGGAACTCGATGCAGCGATCGCGAAATTCTACGGCCTTGAGCCTGCGGATGACGGATCGGTATTGATTAAACCGGAAGAGACGGTCTGAGGTAACCGGCTTGCGGCTAAGCTTGGCGGGTCGCCCGGAAGCGGACCTTCCCAAGGTCGCATACGAGTCAGGATCGGCTGGCCGGTCAGGTCCTCTCGGTCTTTCCGAATGTCCGAAAGCTGGAGCTAGGTCGGAGTCTGCTGTGGGCGCCAAACGGTCGTTATCTCGGGCAGAGAGCAACGGCTTCGCACACTAGACGCTGTGGACGGGCGGACAGCGTAAACAGCGGTCTCTGATCGCAGAAATCCATGATCCCACGATGCAACCAGCGTCGTGCCCGAGCTGTCGCGGAACTGAGAGAAGCTGCTCGAATTATCAAAACAGACCCGGGCGCAGACTGACCCCCTCCGTTCGTCCCCCGGGTCGCCCGCTCAAAGCGTATTTTCAGAGCCGACGATGCGTCCGAGAGCAGCGCATCTCCGAGCAGCAAGCAGCTTAGCGCGACGGCTTCTAACGCTGCATCGGGCTTGCGCTCGTCGGGATGGCGCTCGTAGGAAGCACGGACTTGTCGTGAGTATGACGTGGCCCAATGACGGCCGTCGCTTCAAAGGCGACGCGAGGAATTCGGAATGGGACTGGTTTGGTCTGTAGGCGCCGGCGCGGCCCTTTTCTGTGCAGCCGTTGTTGCAGGCGTAGCCCTGGCAAGGCGTCCACCCAGACAGATCGAGATCCGGCGCAATCGACGGCCGCTCCGTCGTCGTCGGACCCCGGCATCCTGGCGCGGCTAACGACCGCTAACCTCCGCACCGAACGCCCGCTTTCCCCGCCGCCGCCAGAGCTCGATGGTCGCGGCGCGCTCTTCACCCTGCAGCACCATCGATAGCGTCAACAACGCGCCGTAGATCACCGCACGATCGTCATCGGTGAGCGTGTCGAGCTTCGCCTTCACCACCAGCCCGCCGAGCTCGATCAGATGACGGGTGCGCTCGCGTCGCGCCACGACCCAGGCCCGGGTATCACGACGCGCCCGAGCCAGCTCCGCCCGTCGGCGCATCGCCTCGGCCCTGCGAACCGCCCTGAGCGTCTGGCTCAGCTGGACGGCTAGGCTCAGCCGATCCGCGGCGAAAGAACCCCGCGCCGCGTTTGCGCCAGCTCTCCTCGCGCGCGGCATCAGACGTGGCGACCAGATCCAGCAGCGCGCCGGCTAACGTCTCCATATCGAGCGCATCGGCGCCGGTAGCGATCACCAGTTCGCCCAGCTGGCGCACCTTACGTTCCTTCAGCGATTTGGCTTTGTCGGAGAGCGCTTTCAGCTGCTCATCAAAGTCTCTGGGCTTGCGCATCACAGTCGTCCGTCGTTGCGATGAGGCAAGTTTAATTCAGCGGGCGGCGGAATGCTGTAAGGTGAGCGGAACAGCTTGATACGCCTCGGTCCCTCCCGAGATTTTATTCTGGGAGGGCGCGCTTATACGTCGTGCCGACGTGCGCTTTGAAGCGTAGTTGGATCGCCGTCATGGCGATCTACCACCTCAGCGTCAAAGTCATCAGCCGCGCCAACGGATCGAGCGCCCTGGCCTCGGCCGCCTATCGCTCGGCCGCGCGGCTGTTCGATCAGCGGCTAGATCGTCATCACGACTTCACTCACAAGGCCGGCGTCGTCCATTCCGAGGTGATGCTGCCCGACGGCGCGCCGGAAGCGTGGTGCGACCGCGAGCGGCTGTGGAACGCGGTCGAGGCCGGCGAGAAGCGCAAGGACGCCCAGCTGGCCCGCGAGGTGGAGTTCGCCATTCCGCGCGAGCTGAACCAGGCCCAAGGCGTGGAGCTCGCTCGCGAGTTCGTCCGGCGCGAGATGGTCGATCGCGGCATGGTCGCCGACCTCAATGTGCATTGGGATATCGGCGCAGACGGCCTGGCCAAGCCGCACGCCCACGTCATGCTGGCGCTGCGTGAGGTGCGCAGCCGCGAGGCCGGCTTCGGCGCCAAGGTGCGCGACTGGAATCGCACCGAGCTGGTCGAACACTGGCGCGAAGCCTGGGCCGATCACGTCAACACCCGGCTGGCCGAACTCGACATCGATGCGCGCATCGACCACCGTTCGCTCAAAGACCAAGGGATCGAGCTCGAACCCCAGAACAAGATTGGGCCGGCCGCAGCGCGCCGGGGCGAGGAAGAACTCGAAGCCGAGCGGCTCGAAGACCACGCCGAAATCGCGGAGCGCAACGGCGCGCGCATCATCGCCGATCCGCGGGTGGCGCTGGACGCCATCACCCATGGCCAGGCCACCTTCACCCGCCGCGACCTGGCGATGTTCGTGCATCGCCACTCGCACGGAAAGGAGCAGTTCGACCGGGCGATGGGCGCAGTGCTGGCCTCGCCCAATTGCATCGCCTTGGGGACCGACG
>JBARAK010000151.1:0-2528 GCA_049791955.1 Caulobacteraceae bacterium | reverse complement strand
GATTGGACCAGGCCCGGCTGATGGAGGCCTCCGGCCATCCGGACCAGGCGCTGCCGGTCTATGACATGGTGGCCCAGGCGACCTATCCGGGCGTGGCGACCACCGCCCTGCTGCGCGCCACCGAGATCCGCCAGGCGCAGAACAAGCTCGCGCCCAACCAGATCGCCGACCTGCTGAGCTCGATCCGCTACCGCTGGCGCGGCGACGGAACCGAGCTGGAGGCGACGCGCGCGCTCGGCCGGCTGTACATCGCCCAGGGCCGCTATCGCGAGGCGCTGGAGGCGCTGCGCAGCTCCAGCCAGACCCTGCCGGACCTGCCGGCCTCGGCCGCGATCCAGGGCGACCTGGGGGCGGCGTTCCGCGGCCTGTACCTGGACGGCGGCGCCGATGGCCTGCCGCCGCTACAGTCGCTGGCCCTGTTCCTGGACTTCAAGGACCTGACCCCGATCGGCGCCGACGGCGACCTGATGGTGCGCAAGCTGGCCCGGCGGCTGGTGGACGTGGACCTGCTGGACCAGGCCGCCCAGCTTTTGAAGTACCAGGCCGACAACCGGCTGGACGGCGTGCCGCGCGCCCAGGTCGACACCGACCTGGCGGTGATCCAGCTGATGAACCACCAGCCCGAGGCGGCGCTGGACGCGCTGAACAGCTCGCGCTCGACCCTGCTGCCGGCCGACCTGCAGCAGCGCCGCCGGGTGATCCAGGCCCGCGCCCTGTCGGCCATGGGCCGCTACGACGACGCGCTGGAGATCGTGGGCAAGGACGCCTCGCCCGACGCCATGGCCGTGCGCGCCGACGCGGCCTGGCGCAAGCACGACTGGCCCACCGCCGGCCGGCTGCTGGAGACCACGCTGGGCAAGCGCTACCAGTCGCCCCAGGTGCTGAGCGATGACGAACAGGCCGACCTGCTGCGCGCCGCCATCGCCTACAGCCTCGCGGGGGACGACGGCTCGCTGACCCGGCTGCGCACCCGCTACGCCAAGCTGGCCGACGGATCGTCCCAGCCCAATGCGTTGAAGGTGGCCCTGGCCGGCGTCCACGACGGCGTCCCCGCCGCTGCCTACACCCAGACCGGCCCCGACACCGACGGTTTCACGGACTGGGTCAAGGCGATGAAGGCGCGGCTGCTGAACAGCCCGACGCTCGCGAAGGGGTAGCCATTCTCCTCCCCTGCTTTAGCGGGGGATGAGAACCAGGCGTAGCCTGGTGGAGCGGGCTCGAAGGGCGCTGGCGTTCCGATCCCGCCTCCAACGCCTTCGCGGGGAAGAGCGGGTTCATGGGAACAACACGGTTATTCACGAGCCCCTTCCGTCGGCTGCGCCGACACCTCCCCCGCTAAAGCAGGGGAGGAGAAGACAGTCACCGCCGGTCGTGGCTCTTGGAGGCGGTGAGGGCGGCCCAGGCCAGCGCCGCCCAGCCGGCCATCAGCAGCAGGCCGCCGATCGGGGTGATCGCGCCGAGCACCTTCACGCCGGAGAAGGCCAGCAGGTAGAGCGAGAGGCCGAACACCGCCCCCCCGACCGAGAACAGCCACCCGGCCCACATCGCCGGCCGGGCCGCCACCCGGCGCAGGCTGAAGCAGGCCAGGGCGGCGACGGCGTGGATCGACTGGTACTGGGCGCCAGTGCGCAGCAGATTGGCGACCTGGGCGTCGGACACCCCGTGCGCCCCGAAGGCGCCGGCGGCCACCGCGATCAGGCCGTCCAGCGCCGCCAGCACCATGAAGGCGCGGACGCGGGGTTCCATCGCCGCGCCCTCAGCCCGGCTTGCGGAACCGCAGGGTCATGCGGTCGCTCTCGCCGATGGCGTCGTACTGCGCGCGCTGCTCGGCGGTCAGGGTCTTGTCGCCCTCGGAGCTTTGGCGGGCGGGCCGCAGGGTCCAGACGCCGAAGGGATAGTCCTTGGTGTCCCTGGGGTTGGCGTTGACATCGGAGGTGTCGTCGAGCCTGAAGCCGGCCTTGACGGCGGCGTCCACCACGGTGGCGACGGAGACGTAGCCGGTGCTGGCCTTGGGCGCCTGGGGCTTGGGATCGGCGCGGTGCTCCTCGATCGCCAGGATCCCGCCCGGCTTCAGCGCCGCATAGCAGTCCTTCAGCGCCTTCTCGAAATAGCCGTCGCCGATCCAGTTGTGGATCTCGCGCGAGGTCAGGATGACGTCGACGCTATCGGGCGGGGCCAGCGGGCCGGAGACCGGGCCGAAGCCGGTGTAGCGCACCGTGCCATAGCGGGCGGTGTCGGCGTACTTGGCCTCGAACGAGGCGCGGCCCTTGCGGGCGCCGTCCGACAGCTTGGGATTGTTCAGGTCGGCGACCCCGGCGATGTAGGTCCCGCCGGTCCGGGCCGCGTAGGGGGCCACGATCTCGGTCCAGTAGCCGCCGCCCGGCTGCAGGTCGATCACCGTCATGTTGGGCTTCAAGCCCCAGAACAGCAGGGTCTCTTCGGGATGGCGGAAGCCGTCGCGGGCGCGGTCGGCGGCGGGACGGGTGGGCGCGGCGATGGCCGCCTTCAGCACCGGGTCGGCCTTGGCG
>JBARAK010000150.1:0-3333 GCA_049791955.1 Caulobacteraceae bacterium | reverse complement strand
CTCTTAGATAACGCCCCCTGCGCCGCGGAAAAGCGGAACTTCGCCATGGCCCCGCCTGTTGGCCTTTTCGACGATCCATAAAAACGAGGAGATCGCGATGAGCGACAACCGTATCGAAGGCGCCGGGCACAAGGTGAAGGGCGCGGTGAAGGAAGGCCTCGGCAAGCTGACGGGCGACCGCAAGATGCAGGCCGAGGGCTTTGTGGAAAAGACCGCCGGCTCGGTGCAGAACGCCGCCGGCAAGGCCCAGGACCATCTCTCCGGCGAGCCCCGCCACTTCTCCGATCACGATCGGGTCGAGGGCGCCGGCAAGAAGGTGTCGGGCGCCATCAAGGAAGGCGTGGGCAAGCTGACCGGCAACGAACGGCTGCAGGCCGAGGGCGCGGCGGAGAAGGCCGTGGGCTCGGTGCAGAACGCCGCCGGCAAGGCCAAGGACGCCGCGCGCGACACCCTCCGGCGCTAAGGCCTATCGACCGCCCGTCCCCGCGATGCGCGGGGCGGGCGGGATGGCGCGAGGCGTCCTGTTCCCGCCGAAGGGCTTTCCCCGGCAGGCCATGCCGCTATAAGCCCGCGGGTGAAGAAGTTCTGGTCATTTATCACCAACATGGACGCCCGCGCCTGGCGGGCGGTCGCGGTGTCCTTCGTCCTGTTCGGGGGCGTGGGGGTGGTGTTCCTGTTCGGGGCCTCGCTGCTGGGCCTGAAAGGCGCCGGCGCGGTGCAGGTCTGGATGGGCGCGGGCGTGCATGGGCCCTGGGCCCTGCCGGCGGCGGTGGCCGGGTTCAGCGTGCTGGCCTTCCTGGGCGTGCCCCAGGTGGTGCTGGTCGCCGCCGCGGTAGTAGCGTTCGGCCCCTGGACCGGCTTCGCCTACAGCTGGATCGGCAACCTGATCTCCTCGATTCTCGGCTTCTACGCCGGACGCAGGATCGGGGCGCGGGTGCTGCGCAATTACGCCGGCAAGGGCGTCAACGATTTCGTCGACATGATCGGGCGCAACGGCTTCTGGGCCAGCCTGGTGGTTCGCCTGGTGCCGTCGGCGCCGTTCGTCGTGGTCAACATGGCCGCAGGCGTGACGCCGATGCCGGTGTCCCAGTTCGTCTTCGGGACCGCGCTCGGCAGCATCCCCAAGATCGCGCTGGTGGCCTACGCCGGCAATTCCGCCATCCACGCCCTGAACGGCGGCGGCCCCAGCCGCTGGATCAAGCTGGCCCTGGTCGGCGCGCTGTGGATCGGCATGGCCCTGGTCGCCCGCGCCTGGCTCAAGCGCAAGGAGGCCGAGCGCGCCGCCCTCAACGCCCAGGCTGCGCTGGAGCCGGCGGCTCCGGAGCAACCCTGAACAGGGTGAGCGACAGCTTCTCGCCGGTGGAATAGCTCGTCCCGTCGATATGGCCGATCGCCAGCGGCGTGAAACGGTCTTGCGCCGCACGCACCTGGAACGCCTCCATCTGCTTGGCGCTGACGATGGCCATGGCGCAGGCGCGGTCGTGCGATAGCAGGTCCGCGGCCTGCGGCGGATCGATCAGGTCGGTCCGGTTGCGGTACAGGAACACCAGGCTCGGCTCGGCGAAGCGGGTCGAGGCCAGCACGCTGCCCGCGCACGGCTGCTTCTCGGCCGCCAGGGCGGCGATGCGCGGCCCCAGCCAGATCGGCGTCAGGGACGGCAAGGCGTAGCCATAGAGGCCGGCGTAGACGATCAGGGCCGCGATCCCGGCTGCGCCCACGGCCTTGGCCCTGTCGCCCCGCACGATGAACACCAGCGCGCCGACCAGCAGCACGATGGCGGACGACGCCATGGCCAGCGCCACGGGATCGACCCGGTGCAGGTAGCGCCAGATCAGGAAGGTCCCGGCCGAAGCCAGCAGCCCCCCGATCACCAGCCACAGCACGGCGTAGAGCGTCGCCAGCACCCGGCCCACCCGTCCGCTGCGCCAGCCGTCACGGGCCAGGGCCGCGCCGGCCCCCAGGCACGCCAGCGCCGGATAGAGCGGCAGGACATAGTGGGGCAGCTTGGTGCCGATCAGCTCGTACAGCACCCAGGTCGGCGCGACCCAGGCGGCCAGGAAGCGCACCTCGCGCATGGCCCGATGCCGCCAGGCCCAGGGCGCGGCGAACACCGCCGCCAGGGCGCCGGGCCAGAAGGTGGCGCTGAACAGCAGGGCGTAGTAGCCGGGCGGCAGGCCGTGATGCTGCTCGCCGCGCCCGATCTTGCCGAGCAGGTTCTGGCGCACCGCCTTGTCGAAGAAGGCGCCATGGGTCTTGATCCCGATGGCGACGAACCAGGGGGCCGCGACCGCCAGGGCCACCAGCACGCCCCAGCCGGCGTGCAGGCGTTTCAGCCAGTCCGTCTTGCGGTCCATCAGCACCAGGACCAGGGCCGTGCTCCCGCTGACGATCAGGATGATCGGGCCCTTCAGCAGCAGCCCCACGCCCGTCGCGACCCAGAACACCAGGGCGTTGAGACGCCCGGACTTCAGCCGGTCCAGGTAGGCGCGCAGCAACGTCCCCTGGGCGGTCAGGATCGTCGCCAGCAAGCAGGCGTCGATCTTGGCCATCCGCGATTCGAAGCTGAGCAGGGCCGACATGGCCAGCAGCAGCGCCGCGCCGATCCCGGCCTCGGCGCCGAACAGCATCTCGCCGATCCAGGCGGTGATCAGCACCGCGGCCGTGGCGGCGACCAGCGAGGGAACCCGGTAGGCCCAGATCTCGCGCGCCTGGGGCTTGCTGAACAGCGACACCGAGGCCGCCTCCAGCCAATAGACCCCTACCGGCTGCAGGTTGCGCGGCTGGTCCTGGAACCGGACCTGGACGAAGTCGCCGCTCTCCAGCATCTGCCGGCTCGCCTGGGCGTAGCGGGCCTCGTCCCGGTCCACCGGAGGCAGGCGCATCCGCCCCGGCAGGAACAGCACCAGCGCGGTCAGCGCCAGCATCAGGTAGGCGCGCCAACCGAGCCGCCTGCCCCCGTCCGCGAAAATGGCGCTCAAGGCGTGGAGATCCGGCGGGGCGCCTGGGTGCGACGGGTGAGCCAGATCACGCCCAGCAGGTCGGCGATCCCGACCAGGGCCCGGCCCCAATTGGTGTACTTGGACACGCCCTTCAGCCGCGCGCGGTGGCGGACGGGGCGATTGATCAGCGGGTGGCCGTAGCGGGCGAACAGCGCCGGCAGGAACCGGTGCATGCCCTCGAACACGGGCAGCATCAGGAAATCCTCGCGCCGGAACACCTTCAGGCCGCAGCCGGTGTCAGGGCAATGGTCGTTCAGCACCGCCTGGCGCAGGCCGTTGGCGATGCGGGTCGCGACTAGGCGCGAGCGGGGATCGTCGCGCCGCACCCGCACGC
>JBARAK010000149.1:0-9598 GCA_049791955.1 Caulobacteraceae bacterium | reverse complement strand
TGTCAGCCACTGGTCCAGCAGGCAGGCCGCCCCCAGGCCGATTTCCGCGGGCCGCGCCTGGAGCCGGACGCGCTGGTGGCGGCCGACGGGACGCGGTTGCCGATGCAGGTCTGGCCGGCGCTCGACGCCACTGGCCAGACCGTCAAGCCCTGGGCGGCGATCGTCGGCTTGCATGGCATGAACGACCATTCCGGCGGTTTCCAGCTGCCGGCGGCTTATTGGGCCAGCCAGGGCGTCGTCACCTACGCCTATGACCAGCGCGGCTTCGGCCGGGCGCCGGACCGTGGCGTCTGGGGCGGCGAGGCGCTGATGGTGCAGGACCTGCACGTCGCGGTCGCCCTGGTCCGCGCCCGCCATCCCGGCGTCGTGGTGGCGGTGGTGGGCGAGAGCATGGGCGGCGCGGCCGCGATCGCCGCCTTCGCCTCCGACGACCCGCCGGCCGCGGACAGGGTGATCCTCGCATCCCCCGCCGTATGGGGATGGCGCGATCAGGGGCCGCCCGCCAGCGCAACCCTGTGGCTGGGCGCCCACCTGATGCCGGCCTCCCGGCTGACGGCGCCGGAGTGGCTGGCGCGCCGTATCCTGGCCTCGGATAACCTGGACGAACTGCGCCGCATGGGGCGCGATCCCGACATGATCTTCGCCACCCGTATCGACACGGTCTACGGGCTGGTCAGCCTGATGCAGCAGGCGCAGGCGCGTATCGGCCAGGTCCGCGCGCCCCTGCTGTTCCAGTACGGCGCCCACGACGAGATCATCCCCAAGTCCGCCGCTTTCCGGGCCGCCCGCAAGCTACGTTCGAACGAGCGTTCCGCTTACTATTCAACGGGCTGGCACCTTCTTCTCAGGGATGTCGAGCGGCGCAAGGTGCTGGACGACATCCTGGCCTTCATGCACGACCCCTCCGCGCCCCTGCCGTCCGGAGCGCCGCCGATTCCTGGAGCGCCAGCGGCGTCCGGAGTCTCCATGATGCAGGGCGCTGGGGCGGAATAGCCCCCGATTTCAGGGGAATTCTGAAAGCGGACGACGGTTTTGGTCGGGTGCGCGCCGAGAATATTCTCGGAACGTCCATTTGGATGAAACAATCGTTCTGGGGGTTGCCCGTTCGGGCAGGAGGGCGTACGCCGCGCGCGCTTTCCGTCAACTCCGGAACCTCAGCGTATGACCCTGTTCGATTCGCCCGCTTTCGACGGCCACGAGAGCATCCAGGCGTTCCACGACGAGAAGACGGGGCTCAAGACTATCATCGCCATCCACTCCACCGCGCGGGGACCCGGCGCGGGCGGCTGCCGCATGTGGCCCTACGCCAGCGCCGAGGCGGCGCTGGAGGATGTGCTGCGCCTGTCGCGGGCCATGTCGTACAAGAACGCCATGGCCGATCTCGACCTTGGCGGCGCCAAGTCGGTGATCATCGGCAACAGCCGCACCGATAAGACCCCGGCCCTGTTCGAAGCCTTCGGGCGGGCGGTGGACTCCACCGGCGGCCGCTATTGGGCGGCCGAGGACGTCGGCACCTCTCCCGCCGACATGGTGCAGGCCCGCAGGTCCACCCGGTTCATCGCCGGTCTCCACGGCCATCCCGCCGCCTCGGGCGACCCCAGCCCGGTGACGGCCGAAGGTGTGTTCCGCGGTGTGGGCCTGGCGGTGAAGCGTGCGTTCGGCGGCGGCCTGGACGGCGTGCGGGTGGCGATCCAGGGCGTCGGCAACGTCGGTGGCTTCCTGGCGCACAAGCTGCACGCCGCCGGCGCCAGCCTGGTGGTGGCCGACGTCAACACCGCAGCGGTCGAGGCGGTGGTCAAGGCCACCGGCGCCCGGGTCGTGGCGCCGGACGCCATCTTCGACCAGGACGTGGACGTCTTCGCTCCCTGCGCGCTCGGCGGGGCTATCTCGATGGACACCCTGGCGCGGCTGAAGGCGCGTGTGATCGCCGGCGGCGCCAACAACCAGCTCGCCTCGGTCGAGGCCGGCCGCGCGGCCTTCGAGCGCGGCCTGCTCTATGCGCCTGACTACGTGATCAACGGCGGCGGCATCACCAATGTGGCGGCCGAGATCCGTGCGATCGAGCGAGGCGAGACTTTCGACGCCGCCTGGGTGGCCGCCAAGCTCGACCGGCTGATGCAGACCCTGGACGAGGTGTTCGAACAGGCCGCCGCCGAGCGCCGCCCGACCCAGGACATCGCCGACCAGATCGCCCGCGCCCGCATCGCCGCCGCGCGGGGATAGGGGGCTGACGTCTTCTCCTTCTGCGGGGAGAAGGGAGGAGACTCTGTCTTAAAGCCGCTCCTTCCCGCGGAGGCGGGAATCCAGATCAAATCCGCCAACGTGAGACTGAATCTGGACCCCCGCCTTCGCGGGGGTGAGCGGGTTTACAGGAAGCTGCGCCGCGCCCTTTTCTCCCGCAATAGGAGGGAGACTCAGGCGGCCGTACGGCCGCCGATGTCGGCTCCGGCGTTGGCGGGCAGGCGCATGTAGAAGGGCGCCGCCATCAGCGAGGTGAAGCCGACCACCAGGAACGGCACCACAAAGTGGTCCGGCGTCAGCGCGCCGTTATGGCCCCGTGTCAGGTGCAGCATCAGGCCGCCGAAGCTGACCCCCAGGCTCATGCTCACCTGCTGGACCACCGTCGACAGGGTCGAGGCCTGGCTGACCTTGTCCTTCGAGACGTCGGCGTAGGCCAGCGCGTTGCTGGAGGTGAAGTGCATGCTGCGGATGAAACCGCTGATCCCCAGCAGCACGACCATCACCACGATGGGCGTGGAGGCGTTGAAGATCGCCGGAATGGCGACGGTGACGCCGGTGGCGATGGCCGAGAACACCAGCACGTTGCGATAGCCGAGGGTGCGGATCACCTTGGGCGCCACGGGCTTGAACATCAGCGCGCCGAACGACTGGGATATGGTCACCAGGCCGGCCTTCACCGGCGACCAGCCCAGGCCGATCTGCAGCAGCAGCGGCAGCAGCAGGGGCGTGGCGCCAAGGCCGAGCCGCACCATGGTGCCGCCCAGCGTGCTGGCCCGGAAGGTGAGGACCTTGAGCAGGTTGAGTTCCAGCACCGGCCGATCCGTGCGCGACACGTGGCGCACGAACACCACGCCGGCGATCACGCAGGCGACGAAGGCCGCCAGCTCGACCGGCCAGGACACCAGCCCCACGCCGGCGGTCTCGGAGACGAACACGACGCCGGTGATCGCTACGGCGGACATGAAGAAGCCCGAGGTGTCGAACCGGCCAGGATGGGGATTCTCAAGCTTCGGTACGAACCGGCCGACGGCGATCATGCCCAGGATGCCGATCGGGATGTTGATGAAGAAGATCCACGGCCAGCTCGCCACGCCCAGCACCAGTCCGGCCAGCGGCGGCCCCAGCAGCGGCCCCACCATGGCCGGCATGGTGAACCAGGACATGGCCGAGACGAATCGGTCCCGTGGCGCGGACCCGACCACGATCAGGCGGCCCACGGGCGTCATCATCGCCCCGCCCAGGCCCTGCAGGATGCGCGAGGCGACCAGGGCGTTCAGCGACCTCGAGAAGCCGCACAGCGCCGATCCGACCAGGAACACCACCATGGCGCAGATGAACACCCGCCGCGCGCCGAATCGGTCCGCCACCCAGCCGCTCGCCGGTGCGCAGACCGCCAGCGCCAGCAGATAGGAGGTCAGGGCCATCTTCAGGTGGACGGGATCGGAATGGAACGCCTGCGCCAGGGTCGGTAGGGCCGTGGACAGGGCGGTGGAGTCGATGAACTCCATGAACAGGGCGCTGGCCACCGCCAGCGGTATCAGGTTCGCGGTCCAGCTGGAGGTGGCCGGAGGCGCGACGAGGCGAGGGCGCTCCGCCGCTGGCGCGACCGTAGGCTCCACGGCGCCGGTCTCAGCGCCGACCGCATTAATGAGATGAGGTCTGCTCACATGTCTTATCTAGATGGCCCGATCGCATTCGGCCACCTCATATTGCGTTGCAACATTATGTTGCGATGCAACATGGCGCGATGTTGCGCCGTGGCGACAGTCAGGCCGTGGCCATGGATCTACGCTCGCGCGCGTATCGCTGGTCGCCCCGCGTCAGAACCATGTCCCCGTCGGCGATGGCGTCGATGGGGATGTCGGGAGTCCTTGCCAGACGCTGATACAGGGCGCCGAAGTCACGCTGCGTGACATCCAGCAGCTCCTCGATCGAGGGGATGACGAAATACGCCTGCTGGAAGTCGTCAATCCGGTAGGGCGTGCGCATCACCCGTTCCAGGTCGAACAGAATCCGGTTGGGCGAGCCGTCCTCCAGGCAGAAGATCGATTCGGCGCGCGAGGAGACGATCCCAGCCCCGTAGATGCGCAGGCCCTGCGGGGATTGCATCAGGCCGAACTCCACCGTGTACCAGTAGAGGCGGGCGAGGTGGTGCAACTGGCCCAGTTCGAGCGCCCGCGCGCCGCCGCGACCGTAGGCGGCCATGTAGTCGGCGAAGATCGGATCGGTCAGCATCGGCACGTGGCCGAACACGTCGTGGAAGATGTCCGGCTCCTGCAGGTAGTCGAGCTGGTCGGGCCGGCGGATGAAGTTGCCGGCCGGGAAGCGGCGGTTGGCCAGGTGGTCGAAGAACACCTCGTCCGGCACCAGGCCCGGCACGGCGACCACAGTCCAGCCGGTCAGCACCCGCAGCCGCTCGCTGATTCGCTCGAAGTCGGGAATGCCGTCGCCGTGCAGGTCCAGGGCGTCGAGGCCGTGGAGGAAGGCGTCGCAGGCCCGCCCATGCAGGACCTTGAGTTGGCGTTCGTAGAGCGTGACCCAGGTCCTGTGGTCCTCAGGGGCGTACCGGTCCCAGCCCTGGGGAATGGTCCAGTCCGCCGCGGCGCCTTCGGGAGGGCCGCCGGAAAAGCCGTCCGCACTCATCGTCCAGTTCACTCCTGCCGGACCAGTCTACCCCCGTCTTCGGACCCTGTCTTCGGGCCGGGGCGAGCTTGGCCTTACTTCTCCCCAGATATGCGCATGATCAGCTCCGGAACAGGGCCTTTTTTGCGGCGATCATGCTTGAAACGCCGGGTGGGTGGATCGTCTCACCTGACCGTGCCCGCCCAGTTGGAATGGGCTTGGAGTGGGCTTAGTGGGCCAGGCGAGGTCTCAGCCGGTATTCGCCGTGCGAGAAGCTGCTGAACAGCTCCGAAGCATCGGGATGGGCGACCGGTTCGCCCGATTCGTCCGGCAACAGGTTCTGCTCGGAGACGTAGGCGGTGTAACAGCTCTGCTCGTTTTCGGCGAGCAGGTGGTAGTATGGTTGGTCCTTGTGGGGCCGGACTTCCTCGGGGATGGCGAGCCACCATTCCTCGGTGTTGTTGAACGCCGGATCGACGTCGTAGATCACGCCGCGGAACGGGAAGATCCGATGCTTCACCACCTGGCCGAGCCGGAATTTGGCGATGCGGGGTTCCATTCTATCGATAATCCGCCCGGCGAGGTGACTGAGAGATGAATATACCGGCTCGAACCTAGTCTCGCCGCTTTCGCCTGCAAGGCGAGGGTTCGCGTTCCGTCGCCGGTTTGTTACAGTCGTTGCGATGCGCACGCACCATGTTGGCGGGCGGGCCTGGGAGGTCGGATTGTCGGACGGGTGCGTGCAGGCGTCAGGGACCTCGACGCCCCGGCGCCCCCGTCACGGCGAGCCGGATTGCTTTGCGGCGCTGGACCTCGGCACCAACAACTGCCGCCTGCTGATCGCTACCCCCGCGGGCCGCGGCTTCCGCATCGTCGAGGCGTTTTCCCGAATCGTGCGGCTGGGCGAGGGGCTTTCCCGCACCGGCCGCCTCGACGAGGCCGCCATGCAGCGGGCCCACGCCGCCCTGCAGATCTGCGCCGACAAGCTCAAGCGCCGCAACGTACGCCGTATCCGCGCCGTGGCCACCCAGGCCTGCCGGGCGGCGGAGAACGGCGGCGAGTTCATCAGCGAGGTGGAACGGCGGACCGGGCTGAAGCTCCAGGTCATCAGTCCCCGGGAAGAGGCGCGACTGTCGGTGGCGGGGTGTGTCAACCTGCTGGACCGCAAGGCCGCCGCCGCCCTGGTGGTCGATGTCGGCGGCGGCTCGACCGAACTGTCCTGGGTCGACCTGCGGGGGGGCGCGCTGGGCCGTCCCGACGCCCGCGTGGAGTTGCACCGCCTGCCGATTCGCGCCTGGCTTTCGACACCGATCGGGGTCGTCACCCTGGCCGAGCGCTTTCCCGAGCCCGAGGTCCCCACCGCCGACTGGTTCCGCGCGATGGTCGACCACATGAAAGCCGAGATCGAAGGCTTCACCCATGCCGAGCCCATGCGCGCGGTGTTCGCCTCGGGCCGGGGCCACTTGGTGGGCACCTCCGGCGCGATCACCAGCCTGGCGGGGCTGCATCTGGGACTGAAGCGCTATGACCGTTCGCAGGTCGACGGGCTGTGGCTGCGCCATGCGGACTGTACGGCCGCGGCCGAGCGGCTGATGCGGCTCGGCCCCAAGGCGCGGGCGGCTGAGCCCTGCATCGGGCCTGACCGCGCCGACTTGGTGCTGGCGGGTGCGGCGATCCTGCAGGCGGTGCAGGAGCTCTGGCCGTGCGAACGGGTACGGGTCGCAGACCGCGGCCTCCGGGAGGGTATATTGCTTTCGCTCATGGGATCGGGATCAGGGTCGGGCTCGCGCCGCCGGCGACGCCACGGACCGCCGTCCGCTCCGGCCCCCACGAGCCTCGCCTCGTGAGCGAGCCCGAAGACCGCCGGCGCATGGTGCGTCCGCCCACCGGTGGCGATCCGTCCGGCCGCGCCACCGCGGACCGTCTCAAGGCGGCCAGGAACCATACGCCCTCGTCGCAGAAGTGGCTGGAGCGCCAGCTCAACGATCCCTATGTGCAGCGCGCCCACGCCGAAGGCTGGCGTTCGCGCGCCGCCTTCAAGCTGAGCGAGATCGACGACCGCTACCACCTGCTGCGCCAGGGCGTGCGGGTGATCGACCTGGGCGCCGCGCCCGGCGGCTGGGTGCAGGTGGCGTTGAAGCGGGGCGCCTCGGCGGTGGCGGGCGTGGACCTGCTGGCCATCGATCCGATTCACGGCGCCGACCTGATCCAGGCCGACTTCACCGAGCCCGGCGTCGGCGAGCAGCTGATCCAACTGCTGGGCGGGCGGCCGGACCTGGTGCTCAGCGACATGGCGCACAACACCGTGGGCCACCGGCGCACCGACCACCTCAAGATCGTGGGCCTGATCGAGGCGGCGGCCGATTTCGCCCTGGCCAACGTGAAGCCGGGCGGCGCATTCGTGACCAAGACCTTCCAGGGCGGCGCGGCCGGCGAGGTGCTGGCGCGGCTCAAGGCCGGCTTCACCGACCTCAAGCACGTCAAGCCCAAGGCCAGCCGATCCGACAGTTCGGAGGTCTATCTCGTCGCAACCGGACGCCGTTGAGTCGTTAGCCCTTTTACTTCCGGATCACCCTCGCTATATCCGCCCCGCAAAACGGAGGCTCCGATGGAGATTCGCGAAGGGCTCACCTTCGATGACGTTTTGCTCGAACCCGGTCCGTCCGAGGTCATGCCCACGCAGGTGGACACCTCGACGCGCCTGACGCGCGAAATATCACTGAACATACCGCTGCTGTCCTCGGCCATGGACACGGTGACCGAAAGCCGGCTGGCCATCGCCATGGCCCAGGCCGGAGGCATGGGCGTCATCCACCGCAACCTGTCGGTCCTCGAACAGGCCGACCAGGTGCGCGAGGTCAAACGCTACGAGAGCGGCATGGTGATCAACCCGATCACCATCCATCCCGACACCACCCTCGGCGAGGTCCGCGAGATCAAGGCGCGTCGCAGGGTGTCCGGCTTCCCGGTGGTGGAGCGTGGCACCGGCAAGCTGGTGGGCATCCTCACCAACCGCGACGTCCGCTTCGAGGACGACCCCGGCCTCACGGCCGCCGACCTGATGACGCGGGACAACCTGATCACCGTGCGCGAAGGCGTCGGCCAGGCCGAGGCCCGCACCCTGCTGCAGCGCAAGCGGGTGGAGCGGCTGATCGTAGTGGACGAAGGCTTCCACGCCGTCGGCCTGATCACCGTCAAGGACATCGAGAAGTCGGAGGCCTATCCCTTCGCCGCCAAGGACGAGAAGGGCCGCCTTCGGGTCGGCGCCGCCTCCACCGTCGGCGACGCGGGCTATGAGCGCTCGATGGCGCTGATCGACGCCGGGGTGGACGCGGTGGTGATCGACACCGCCCACGGCCACTCCATCCACGTCGCCCGTGCGGTCGAGCGGATCAAGCGCGAGAGCAACCGCGTGCAGGTGATCGCCGGCAACGTCGCGACCTATGACGGCGCGCGCGCCCTGGTCGACGCGGGCGCTGACGGGATCAAGGTCGGGATCGGTCCCGGCTCGATCTGCACCACCCGCATCGTGGCCGGCGTGGGCGTGCCCCAGTTGACTGCGGTGGCCGAGGCGGTGCGGGCGGCGGGGGACATCCCGGTGATCTCCGACGGCGGCATCAAGTACTCGGGCGACCTGGCCAAGGCCATCGCCGCGGGGGCCTCCACCGCCATGCTGGGGTCGATGTTCGCCGGCACCGAGGAATCGCCGGGCGAGGTGTTCCTGTACCAGGGCCGCTCCTACAAGGCCTACCGCGGCATGGGCTCGGTGGGCGCCATGGCCGACGGCTCCGCCGACCGCTACTTCCAGAAGGAGGTGTCGGACACCCTGAAGCTCGTGCCCGAAGGGATCGAGGGGCAGGTGGCGTTCAAGGGCCCGATCGACGCCATCCTGCACCAGCTCGTCGGCGGTCTGCGGGCGGCCATGGGCTATGTCGGGGCGCCGACTATCCCCGAGCTGCAACGCCGCGCGCGCTTCCTGCGTATCTCGGCCGCGGGCCTGCGCGAAAGCCATGTCCACGACGTGCAGATCGTGCGCGAGGCGCCGAACTACCCGACGCGGGCATGACGACTGAACTGACCCTGCTGGGCTGGACGCTGGTCCTGGCCATCGTCCAGATCCTGGCGCCGGGCCTGTACCGCAACCGCGAGACCGGCGTGGCCTACAACGCCGGGCCTCGCGACGAGCCGGCCCCGCCGATGGGGGTGGTCACCGGCCGGCTGAAGCGCGCCCAGGCCAACCTGTTCGAGACCCTGCCGTTGTTCGCCGCCGCCATCCTGATCGCCCACGTGGCGGGCCGGGAAGGGGCGGCGACGCTGTGGGGGGCCTGGCTCTACCTGGTCGCGCGGGTGGTCTACATCCCGCTCTACGCCTTCGGCGTGCCCATGGTGCGCTCGGCGGTGTGGTCCGTTGGTCTATTCGGGTTGGCGCTGGTGCTGTTCGCCATCCTTAGGCCCGCGTGACCCCGGCCGGCCGCCTGAGCGCCGCCGCCGAGGTCCTGGACCAGGTCTTCGCCTCGCGCGCGGGCGCCGACGAGGTGCTGAAGGCTTGGGGCAAGGCGCACCGCTTCGCTGGCTCCAAGGACCGCCGCGCCATCGCCGAGCGCGTGTTCTTGGTGCTGCGCGCCCGCGCCCGGCTGGCCTGGCGCATGGAGGAGGAGCGGATAGAGGCGCGGGGCGGCCGCGCCCTGGTGCTCGCCTCCCTGGCCGAGCTCGACAACCTGGCCCTGGACGAGAT
>JBARAK010000148.1:0-1588 GCA_049791955.1 Caulobacteraceae bacterium | reverse complement strand
GGGCTGCGCCGCCGGGTCGGATGGGCGGATCGCCTGCCGGGTCGGGCCGGCCTACGTCGGCTACATCCGCCGCCTGCGCCAGGTCTTGCCGCGTCCCTATGTGCTGAGCGTGGCGGCGGTCAGCGTGGGGGCGTACGGGGAGGGGGCGTTTCGCGACGCTCCGCCGACCGGCGGCGTCTATGTCGGCGCGATGCTTGGCCTGCTGCGCGATGCCGTGGCGCAGTCGATCGACCTGATCAGCATCGACGCTTACGACGCGGGCCCGAGCTTCGATCCGCTGGCGGCGTTCCGCGCCTATCGCGTCTGGTGGAACGGGCCGCTGCTGCTGGGGGTCGAGGTGCGGCTGCAGGGCGGCGACGGGCCCTATTACAGCGTGCAGGGCGTCGAAGCCCTGGCCCGCGAGGTCGCTCGCGACCCGCGCGGCGGGATCATGGTCTATCCGGCGCTGGAGGGCCCCTACGGCCTGACGACCTCGCCCGTCCATCCGGACGGGGCGATGCTGCTGCAGGCGGCGTGTCTCGGAATGGGACGGGTGGGATGCTGACGCGACCCGCGGTCAGGCTGGGACGGTCCAGGCCTCGGCGCCGTCGAAGGTGAACTTCACCGAGCTGGCGCGGCCGCCGGCTTCGTTAAGGGCGGAGACCAGGCGGTAGCGGTTCTCCGGGTCGGTGCAGAACATCAGGAACCCGCCGCCGCCCGCGCCCGACACCTTGCCGCCCCAGGCGCCTTCGGCCACCGCGGACTCGAACAGTTCGTCGATCAGGGGCGTGCTGACGCCGCTGGCGGTCTGCTTCTTGGCTTCCCACGAGCGGTTGAGGATGCGTGCGACCTCGCGCACGTCGCCGGCCAGCACCGCCAGCTTCATGGCGGTGGCCTCTTCCTTCAGGCGGTGCATGCTGTCCACCGTCTTGGTGGAGGTGGAGTTCAGCCCCTGCACCTGCTCCTTGATGATGGTCTCCGAGCGGCGGGACTTGCCGCTGAAGCAGACCACCAGCGAGGATTCCAGCTCGGCCAGCTGGGCGCGGCCGATGCGCAGCGGATTGACGATCACCCGGTCCTCGGGAAGGAACTCCATGAAGTTCACTCCGCCGAAGGCGGCGGCGTACTGGTCCTGACGGCCGCCGGCCAGGCCGAGGTCGACCCGCTCGATCACGAAGGCCAGGCGGGCGACGTCGTAGGGCGACAGCGGCAGGTCCAGGGCCGCGCGGAACGCCTCCACCAGCGCCACCACCAGGGCCGAGGACGAGCCCAGGCCCGAACCTGCCGGCGCGTCGGTGGTGGTGGAGACCGTCAGAGCAGGGGCCGGCGACAGGTTGTAGGTGCGCACCATGTGCCGATAGACGGCCTTGTGCAGCACCAGCCCGTCGTCCAGCGGCAGGTCGGCGTCGGGTTCGTAGACCTCTTCCAGGCCAACGTCGCTCGCGCGGAAGGCCAGCTTGCCCTCCGGGTTCGGATTGACGTGGGCGAAGGCGAAGCGGTCGATGGTGGCGTTCAGCACCGCCCCGCCGAAGCGGTCGCAGTAGGGCGACAGGTCCGTGCCACCGCCGGCCATCCCCAGCCGCAGCGGCGCGCGGGCGCGCACGTTGGG
>JBARAK010000147.1:0-4390 GCA_049791955.1 Caulobacteraceae bacterium | reverse complement strand
CTCCAGCACCCGCCGCATCCGGGTGGCCGGCTCGTCGTGGGGCCCGGACTCGGTGATGACGTGCAGCGCCGCTCCGCGGGTCTTCTCCAGCAGGGCGTGAGGCAGGGAGCGGCCGAACAGGGCCCGCGCCCGCGCGCCGGCGGTGCGCCCGATGACGATCTGGGTGATGTTGTTGCGGGCGGCGTACTCCAGCACCGCGGAGAGCAGGTCGTCGCCATTCACGGTGACCACGCTGCCGCCGAGCTGCTCGGCGAGCTTGAGGGCGGCGGCGGTGTATTGGGCGGCTTCGGGGGTGGTCGGCTGGTTCGGCCGCTCGACGTGGAGCACCGTCCAGGGCGCGTCCATCATCAGGTCGGCGAGGCGACGGCCCGCCCGCACCAGCGAACTCGAGACCGGATCGCCCCCGATCAGCACCAGGATGCGCTCGCCCGCAGCCCAGGGACCCTCGATGCCCTGGCGGCGCATGACGCCGACCAGCTTGTCGTCCACGGTCTGCGCCGCGCGGCGCAGAGCCATTTCGCGTAGCGCCGTCAGGTTCTCGGGCTTGAAGAAGCGGTCGGCCGCCAGCCGCGCGGTCTCGGGCACATAGACCTTGCCCGCCACGAGCCGTTCGCGCAGTTCGTCGGGGGTGAGATCGATCATCTCGATCTCGTCGGCGCGGGACAGGGCGCTGTCGGGCACCGTCTCGCGCACCCGCACGCCGGTGATCTTCCAGACCACATCGACGAGGCTTTCCAGGTGCTGGACGTTGAGGGTGGTCCAGACGTTGATCCCGGCGGCGAGCAACTCCTCCACGTCCTGCCAGCGCTTGGGGTGGCGCGAACCGGGCGCGTTGGAGTGGGCGTACTCGTCGACCAACAGCAGGCCGGGGCGACGGTCGAGCGCCGCGTCGAGATCGAATTCCAGCAGGGTGCGGTCGCGATAGGCGATCGGCCTGCGGGGGAGGGTCTCCAGATTCTCGGTCAGGGCCTCGGTCTCGCGCCGGCCGTGGGTTTCCACCACGCCGACGACCACGTCCACGCCTTCGGCCTTGCGGCGCGCGGCGGAGGTCAGCATGGCGAAGGTCTTGCCGACCCCGGGCGCCATGCCGAGGAACACGCGCAACTCCCCGCGTCCCTCGCGCTTGGTGGCGGCCAGGAGGGCGTCGGGATCGGGGCGGCGGGGCTCGTCGGGCGTCATCCGCGCATCAGAACCTTTGCGATACATCTGCATACGCCTGCACGGCCAGCGTGTCGCGGTTGAGCCCTGGGTGCGGGCCGTGGTTCTCTTTGGTCTTCAGGATATCCACCCCAGGATCGAGGATCAGGTTCACTACAGTGAGCGTGATTGCGCCGTGCTGGCCAGACGGAGGCGCGCGCCGCAGGTCCGGACCGTACTTGAGGGGCGGGTCGGTGAACAGGCAGGCGGCCGTTCCCCCGCGCGGACCCGGTCTGTGATGAGGGGCGTTCGAAAGCCGGCGGCCGGCGAGGGGGAAGCCCCGCCGGCGCCTTGGACCGGCGCCGCAGTGGACGCCGGTCTCCGTTATGGGATCAGAAGTGGAAGATCGCATCGCCCGACAGGACGACTTCCTGCTGGCGGGTAGGTGCGATGCCGAGGTTGCCGTTGCCACCGAACGCCTTGGCGTCGTTGGAGCGGTAGTAGGCGATTTCAGGGCGCAGCTCGACCTGAGGCGACAGCCAATGCTGGACCCCCAGAGCGACGTCCTCGTAGCTGGTCGCCACGCCCGTACGTTGACCCTGCTCATCATCATAGTATTCGGTCCGCAGCGACAGGTTGTCGAGCGGCGCGAACTGCCAGTTCCAGTAAGCGAGTTCGGCCTGGACGGAGGCAGTGCACTTGAGCGTATTGACGTCCTTGCATTGAGCCATATCCGGCGCATTGAACTTGAAGGCGGATGTGGAGAACGGCGTGCCGCCATTGGCAGCGATCACCTGGACTTCCGGATTGTTTATATTTGGGACGTTGTTCTGATGTATATTGTATACTTCGATGGCGACGTGGAAGGTCTTGGTGAATTTGTGGTAATAGGTCCCGCCTAGCCACTGTAGATTGTTGTAGCCCCACTCACCGTTGTTGATGCCGTCGGCGCAAAGGTAGAGGTTGTCGTTTCCGCTGTCGGTCTGGTAGCGGATGCAGCCGACAAACGAGGGTTTTGCGCCAGGATCTTTGTCGAATTTGCTCCCTGGATACAAAGCGTTCGGGAAGGGATTGTTCTCCTGCTTGCCGATGTTGCCGATGAAGGTATCGGTGCCGATCACCACGCCGGCTTGAATAAACAGGTTGTGGGTAACGCCCAGAGTGCCGACGATGCCCGTGTTCGTATAGTTGTCGAACGTATAGGTCAGCGAGTGGGAGTACATGTAATTGTTCGGCGCAAGTTGAGCCTCGATGTCCGGGATCGAAATATAGCGGCCGAAGCGAAGGAGCAGGCCGTCGGCCACCTGGGGAATATAAACTTCCCCGTAGACCATCGGCAAGTCGTAGCCATAGTTGTTATTGTGCTTCAGCAGTTGGTTGCTAAAGACGCCGAACGAGGTCGTATAGCGGTAATCCACCCCATAGATGCCGGAAACGCGGAAGCCCCAGTCGACATGGTCGGTCTGAACCGTGTCGGGAGTGCGCTCGACGTAGAGCACGGCCTGGTCAAGCTGGATGGTGTTGGGGTTGTAGTCGTACGCCGCGGGTGCGTTGGCGCCCTTGCCGTGGCTGGTGCTGAGGTTGGCGCCGACGTCGACCCAGCCGTATGTCTGGATATGGGCGTCCTTCATCCACTGTCCGAGCCCGGTGGGGGCGAGGCCCTGCATCAGGGGGCTGTCGACCGAGTTTGGGCGGGTGACGCCGAGCAAGGTGGACGCGCCGTAGGGCCATTCAGTGAAGGGATATGGCGGCTGCGGCTCCGGCTGCGGGGGGAAATCGGTCCGGCGCGAAGCCGGAGCGTTCGGATCGGAATCCGGTCCGGTCTTGCCCCATTCCAACGCATAGTAATCGATCATCCGGGTCAGCACGTTGCCGCCGCTGGAGGGCGCCGCGGCAGGCGGCGCCTGGACGGCCGACTCTGGCGGCCCTGCCGGGTCGCTGGGGGCCGAGGCGCCGAGCAGATCCTCGGCATGAGCTGCGGAGGCCCCAATTACCGCAGTTAGCGCCAACGCCATCGCGCAGGAGGCGAGGTGACGGGAGTTCATTTCAAGTAGTCCCCTGGTTTTGGATTTTTAGGCGCAACGTCGCGCCCTTACTGCCGCCCAGACTGGAGCGGATACTGTACGTCCAGCGCGCGGTTCACGGTCAGCACGTTGACGTGTGGCTGGCCTATGAAACCGAAGGCGGGACGCTTCGTGCTGCGGTCGATGACCGCCTGCACCTGGGTGGCCGGGACGCCGCGCGCCTTGGCGATGCGCGGAGCCTGGCGAGCGGCGTTCTCGGGAGAGATGTCGGGATCCAGCCCCGAGCCGGACTGGGTGACGGCGTCGGCGGGGATGGGCGCGCCCGGCGCTTCCTTGCGCAGGGCGTCGGCGTCGCCGGCGATGCGGTCGGCGAGCTTCTTGTCCATCGGGCCGAGGTTGCTGGCCGACGAGTTGGTGGCGTCGTAGCCATTGCCGGCGGCGGAGCCACGGGGGTGGAGGTATTCCGGCCGCGCGAAGCCCTGGGCGATGATGGCGGACCCCTCGATGGAGCCGTCCGTGCGGCGGATGAGGCTGCCGCCGGCCTGGTAGGGCAGGGCGACCTTGGCGATCCCGGTGATCGCGAGCGGGTAGATCAGGCCGGTCAGGATCGTGAACAGCACGATCATCACCAGGGCGGGGCGGATATGGGTGAGCATGGGTGTCGCTCCCTCAGGCCAGGTGCAGGGTGGAGATGGCGAGGTCGATCAGCTTGATGCCGACGAACGGGGCGACGATGCCGCCCAGGCCATAGATCAGCAGGTTGCGGGTCAGCAGCGCCTGGGCCCCGATGGCGCGGTACTTCACGCCCTTTAGCGCCAGCGGGATCAGCACCACGATGATCAGGGCGTTGAAGATCACGGCCGACAGGATCGCGCTTTGCGGGCTGGCCAGGTGCATGATGTTCATGGCCCGCAGCTCCGGCATCGAGACCACGAACAGGGCTGGGATGATGGCGAAGTACTTGGCCACGTCGTTGGCGATGGAGAAGGTGGTCAGTGCGCCACGGGTGATCAGCATCTGCTTGCCGACCTCCACGATCTCGATGACCTTGGTCGGGTCGCTGTCGAGATCGACCATGTTGCCGGCCTCGCGGGCGGCCTGGGTGCCGGTCTGCATGGCCACCCCGACGTCGGCCTGGGCCAGCGCCGGCGCGTCGTTGGCGCCGTCCCCGCACATGGCCACCAGCCGGCCCTTGCCCTGCTCCTCGCGGATCATCCGCAGCTTGTCCT
>JBARAK010000146.1:0-4012 GCA_049791955.1 Caulobacteraceae bacterium | reverse complement strand
TCGTAAGACCGTATGTCCGCTGAGCCGGGGTGGCTCGCCCTACACTGCGTCTTCGAGGGTTGCTCGGAGAGGCCGAGCCGATCCTCACCGCAGGAGGACGAGCCGTGGGGCAGTGTAGCGAGGTTTTCGTAGGGATCGACGTGTCGAAGGCGCGGAACGCGATTGCCGTAGCCGACGCGGGTCGCGGCGGCGAGGTGCGGTTCATCGGGGAGGTGGACGCTTCGCAGGAGAGCATGCGCCGGGTGGTGAAGCGGCTCACCGCGAAGGGAGAGCGGGCGCACTTCTGCTACGAGGCGGGTCCGACAGGGTACGGCCTGCACCGCCTGATCGTGTCGCTGGGTCACCCCTGCACGGTCGTAGCGCCGTCGTTGATCCCCCGCCGGCCAGGTGACCGGGTCAAGACCAACAGACGCGACGCCGTGGGTCTGGCCAGGCTCCTGCGCGCCGGCGAGCTGACGGCGGTGTGGGTGCCTGACGAGGGCCATGAGGCCATGCGGGACCTCGTCCGCGCCCGGGCTGCTGCGGTGGAGACCCAGCGCGTCCACCGCCAGCAGGTCAGCAGCTTCATGCTTAAGCACGGCCGCATCTTCCCGCGCCCGAAGGCCTGGACCATGCGCTACCTGCGGTGGCTGCAGGAGCAGAGGTTCGACCATCCCGCCCACCAGATCGCCTTGCAGGAGATGGTGGAGGCGGTGAGGACCTCCAGAGAGCGGGTGCTCCGGCTGGAGGCGTCGATCAAGGAGTTCGTGCCGCAGTGGTCGCTGGCGCCGGTCGTCCAGGCTCTGCAGGCCCTGCGAGGCGTCGACCTGATCGTGGCGGTCACCTTCGCCACCGAGATCGGCGACATCGGCCGCTTCGAGAGCCCCCGCCAGCTAATGGCCTACCTCGGCCTGGTCCCGAGCGAGCGCTCCACCGGCGATACGGTGCGGCGCGGCTCGATCACCAAGGCCGGCAACGGACGCGTCCGACACATGCTGGTCGAGAGCGCCTGGACTTACCGCCACTCGCCCAAGGTCGGCGCCCACAAGCTCTACAAGCTCGAGAAGGTCTCGCCGGCGGTGCGCGAGATCGCTTGGAAGGCCCAGAGCCGCCTCACGGCCCGCTACCGAGCGCTGAGCGCGCGGGGCAAGAAGTCCACCGTCGTGTGCACCGCCATCGCCCGCGAGCTGGTCGGCTTCATGTGGTCCATCGGCCGGGAGGTCCGACCAGCATGATCACCACCTGTCGCTGATAGCGACAGGTCCATAGCTTGCGCACAGGCGGGGGCGGGGCCACGGCAGGGGAACTCCCAACAGACGCTTTGTGGCCGGCCTCGGCCGACGCCCGCAGTAAGACAGGGATAGCCCCGGACGAACCCTCGGGAATGCGGTAGCCAACCCGCGCATCAGAGCTTGATCACCGACGTCCTTCAGGCCCCGCCCCCACCGGTGCGCAATGACTTGGAGCCGCTCAGCCAAGCGGACGAGAACCTGCGCCCGCAACGTTGACAGCGGACATCAGAGCGCTGTCCCGCTCCCACCTTTTCGCAGTTGAGCTGATCACCGAGTCTGGGCCTGTTGGGGCTGGACAGGCTTGGTGTGCTGATGATGTGCTGACGGAGCCGTTCGCGCGCCGCGTGGAGGTGTTCACCGGAGCGGGACGTCGCCGGCGGTGGAGCGTCGAGGCCAAGGCGCGGATCGTGGCGGAGAGCTATGTCGCTTCGGTCGGCGAGGTTGCGGAGCGCTATGGATTGGCGAAGACGCAGCTCTTCACTTGGCGGCGCGATGCGCGCCAAGCTGGCGACCAGGCGGCGCCGATGTTTACCCCTGTAGTGGTGGAGCTCCCACCGGCAGCGCCGCGGTTGTTGCGAGATGAGCCCAAGCCGAAGAAGACGCGCCGCGCGCGGCGGGGCGGCATCGAGCTGGAGATCGACGGCGTGGTGGTGCGCGTCGAGCACGGCGCGGAAGCCAGGACGGTGGCCGCGGTGATCCAGGCGCTGAAGGCGTCCCGGTGATCGCGCCGCCGTCGGGCATGCGGGTGCTGATGGCCGCCAAGCCGGTGGACTTCCGCAAAGGGGCGAACGGGCTGGCGGCGCTGATCAAGGACGAGATGAAGGCCGACCCGTTCAGCGGCGTGGTCTACGTCTTCCGGGCCAAGCGGGCGGATCGGATCAAGCTCCTGAACTGGGACGGGAGCGGCGTGGTGTTGATGGCCAAGACGCTTGAACAGGGCGTCTTCTGCTGGCCCAAGGTCCAGGATGGAGCGATGCGGCTGACCGCAAGCCAGCTCACCGCGCTCCTGGAGGGGCTCGATTGGGCGCGGGTCTATAGCTCAAGTCGCACGCGCGCGCCGGTCGCGGCGAACTGACTCACAGCGCACGCGGGGGCGCCTCAAAGCCCTAAGGACATGCTCTACTCTGGAGCGTGACCGGCCTTGCCAACGCCCTTCCGGACGATGTGGAGACGCTCAAGGCGATGCTCCTGGCCGAGCGCGCTCGAGCCGATCGCCTAGCCCAGATCATCAAGGAACTGCAGCGTCACCGCTTCGGCCGCCGGGCGGAGACCCTGCCGCTCGACCAGCTTGAGTTGGGCCTGGAGGACGTGCAGCAGGGCGAAGCTGCGTTGGCCGCCGAGAGCGAGGTCGCCGACCCTGCCACGCGTTCGCAGAAGGCCAAGCAGCGCCGCGCCAATCGAGGCTCCCTGCCGGCGCACCTGCCCCGCATCGAGGTGGTGGTCGACATCGAGAGCCGCGCTTGCCCGTGCTGTAGCGGCGAGCTGCACCGGATCGGAGAAGACGTCTCGGAGCGGCTGGACATCGTCCCCGCCCAGCTCCGGGTGCTGGTCACGCGTCGCCCTAAGTACGCCTGCAGGACCTGCGAGGAAGGGGTGGTGCAAGCGCCCACGCCAGCGCGGCTGATCGAGGGCGGACTGCCGACCGAGGCGACCGTGGCCCACGTGATCGTGGCCAAGTACGCCGACCATCTTCCGCTGTACCGCCAAGCCCAGATCTACGCCCGCCAGGGCGTGCAGTTGGATCGCTCCACCTTGGCCGACTGGGTCGGGCGCGCCGCCTGGCTGCTTGGTCCCGTGCACGCCCGCCTGCTCGAGCGGCTCAAGGCGTCGGAGAAGCTCTTCGCCGACGAGACGACCGCCCCGGTGCTCGATCCTGGGCGCGGACGCACCAAGACCGGCCAGCTCTGGGCCTATGCCCGCGACGACCGGCCATGGGGCGGTCCGGATCCGCCCGGCGTCGCCTACGTCTACGCGCCCGATCGCAAGGCCGAACGGCCCATAGCCCACCTCAGCGACTTCAAGGGTGTGCTGCAGGTCGACGGCTACGCCGCCTACCGCACCTTGGCGGAGAAGGGCGACGTGCGCCTGGCCTTCTGCTGGGCCCATGTCCGCCGACGCTTCTACGAACTCGCCGCCGCAGGCCCGGCGCCCATCGCCTCCGAAGCCCTCCAGCGCATCGGCGAGATCTACGCCGTCGAGCGCGACATCCATGGCCGCCAAGCCGACGAGCGGCGCACCGTGCGCCAAGTGCGGAGCCGACCGGTGACCGAGGCGCTGGAGCTTTGGCTGCGCGCCCAGCTCCAGACCATCAGTCAGAAGGGCAAGCTCGCCGAGGCGATCCGCTATGCGCTCAGCCGCTGGGAAGGCCTCACACGCTTCCTCGACGACGGCCGCATCGAGCTCGACTCCAACACGGTCGAGCGAGCTATCCGGCCCCTGGCTCTGAACCGCAAGAACGCCCTGTTCGCCGGCTCCGACAGAGGCGGCGAGCACTGGGCTGTCCTGGCCTCGCTGGTGGAGACCTGCAAGCTGAACGCCGTCGAGCCCCAGGCCTATCTCGCCGATGTGCTCACCCGGCTGGTCAACAGCCACGCCAACAGCCGCATCGATGAACTGCTGCCCTGGACCTACGTGGCCTGAGAACAGCGCTCTGATGTCCGCTGTCAACGTTGCGGGCGCAGGTTCTCGTCCGCTTGGCTGAGCGGCTCCAAGTCATTGCGCACAGGTGGGGGCGGGGCCTG
>JBARAK010000145.1:0-3311 GCA_049791955.1 Caulobacteraceae bacterium | reverse complement strand
GCCTGGGCCTGCACCTGCTGGGCCTGGGCTTCCTGCGCCTGCTGGGCCTGGATCATCTCCACCGGGGTCGGGGCGGAGACCGCGGCGACCGCAGGGGTGGCCGCCGGCTGGGACAGGCTGGCGAGCTGCTGGTTCAGGGTGTCGCCCGGATTGGTCGCCTCGCGCTGCTCCAGGTTCTGGTCCGGATCGGCCTCGGCCGGCGGCAGGGCGTGGATGGGCGAGGGCCGCACCGCCGTGTCGGCCAGCGGGGCCAACACCTTGCCGGTTCCCGCGCCGCTACTGGTTGGGGCTTGAGCATATGCGCCGGTCGCCAGGGCGGTTCCGGCCATCAGGGCGATCGCCGCCCAGCAGGTCCTGCGCTTCATCGATCGATCTCCCCCGTGGGCGGGCCAAGCGCCCGACCGCCGATCGATCGTCCGCCCCCAACCATTTAACCGGATAAAGAATGACGATTTCTTATTGGCGGCCTGTATTAGGCCACCCGCCCAACCCTTAGATCTTCTACAAAACCACAATAACCTGAACAGCGCCGCATTTCATCTGCTTTAAGTCACATTTTCGGCACAGCCGGTGCGACGTTACGCCGCTGAAATACGACTTGCGCACATCCGGCCCGGCTTTTGCTACCCCAAGTCAGCGAAAGGGCGGTCGAGCGGACGTTTCATCAGCAGTCGCAACTGCGTTTCAAGTTCCCGCCCCAGGTGAACTTATGTTGTGACGCCGCATGTAACGTAGGTTAACGCGACGATTTGGATCAGAGGTATTGATGATCCGGCCATCCCGTAAAACGGGCAGACTGGCGGGTTCGCGCGAGCCTTAATGCAGGAACGGCATGAGCATGCCGACCCGGCGGCTGTAGGCGTCATAGCCCTCCGCCCCCAGCGCCTCCCGCAGGAAGCGCTCCTCCTTGCGGGCGGTCAGCCAGAACCCGGCGATCACCAGCACCGCCCCCAGCAGCGCCAGCGGCGTGGCCTTGAGCAGGCCCAGGCAGACCGCCGACGCCATCACGCCGGAATAGATCGGGTGGCGCACCAGGCCATAGGGGCCGGTGTCGACGATGCGATGGTCGGCCTTGGCGGTGACCAGCCCCGACCACAGCCGCCCCAGGTGCACCCGCGCCCACCAGCAGAAGGCGAACCCGGCCGCCATCCCCGCCACCCAGACCCACGCCATCCCCGCAGCCGTCCGCCACATCGGAACGCAGAGCAGGAAATGACCGGGCGCGAGCGTCGGGGTCCAGAACAGCAGCACCACCCCCACCAGGGTGGCCAGCCGGTCCAGGTTGCTGGTCCCGCGCGGCGGCCGCGACGCCGCCCTGGGCGACCACAGGGCCGGAATCCACCAGGCGACATACCAGATCGCCCACAGCCAATAGCTGGCCACCACCGCCGACATCGCTGAACTCCCCCGCGCATCGGAGGTTGAGCCAGGGTGGAGGCGCTGTAAAGCACACCCTCCTCCCCTGCGAACAGCGGGGGAGGTGTCGGCGAAGCCGACGGAGGGGGCTCGTGGAGAGCTGCGGGTGGCCGCCCTTTGATATTCGCCCGCCCCCTCAAAATCCGCTCTTCCCCGCGAAGGCGGGGATCCAGATCATAAGGCGCAGCCCGCGCGATGCTTACGCGGATTTACTTGTAACTTCGGCGCCCTTTGATCTGGATCCCCGCCTTCGCGGGGAAGAGCGGAATTAAGTATCGTCGCACCCTTCGAGCCTCCTCCACCATGCTGCGCATGGTCCCCTCCCCCGCTCCGCAGGGGAGGAGAAACTCCGCTCAATACCTGACCGTACTCGCGGTCAGCAGCGGGAACAGGGTCGTTGTCTCCCCGTCTACTGTCGCGCCGGCGAAGGCCAGGCTGGGGGAGCGGTCGCGGTTGAGGTCGGCGGGGAAGTTCAATCGCGGGCGGGAGGCCGCGTCCAGCCTGGCGATCTGGTCGGCGGTCAGCTTCAGCTCCAGCGCCGCCAGGTTCTCGCGCAGCTGTTCGATCCGCCGCGCCCCGATCAGGGTCGAGGACACCCCCGGCCGGCCCTGCACCCAGGCCAGGGCCACAGCCGCCGGGGTCGCTTCCGCCTCGGCCGCCACCGCCTTCAGCACGTCGATCACCACATAGTCCTTCTCGCCCGGCGTCCCGACCAGGGCGGCGCGGCCGGAGTCCACCGTCGCGGCGTTCTCGCGGCTGTATTTGCCCGACAGCCAGCCGTTCTTCAGCGGGCCCCAGGGCATGACGCCGATCCCCATCTCCTGCGCCATGGGGGTGAGTTCGCCCTCCACCGTGCGCTCCAGCAGCGAGTATTCGATCTGCATGGCGATCATCGGGGTCCAGCCCCGGAAGTGCGCCACGGTCTGGGCCTGCGACACCTTCCAGGCCGGCAGGTCGGACACCCCCAGGTAACGGACCTTGCCCGCCGCGACCAGGTCGTCCATCGCGCGCAGGGTCTCCTCGATCGGGGCGGTGCGGTCGTAATTATGCAGCCAGTACAGGTCGATGTAGTCGGTCTGCAGCCGGCGCAGCGAGGCCTCGCACTGCTCGACGATGGCCTTGCGCCCCGCCCCGCCGCCGTTCGGATCGCCCGGATGCAGGTTGCAGAAGAACTTGGTGGCGATCACCGCGCGGTCGCGGCGGCTTTTCTTGCCAGCGAAGTAGTCGCCGATGATCTTCTCGGAATGGCCGTTGGTATAGACGTTGGCGGTGTCGATGAAGTTGCCGCCCCGCTCCAGGTATTCGGACAGGATGGCGTCGGAGTCCGCCGGGCTGGAGCCCCAGCCCCAGTCCTCGCCGAAGGTCATGGTCCCCAGGCAGAACGGACTGACCCGCAGGCCCGAGCGGCCCAGGGTGATGTAGGAATCGAGCGGCATGGGAAGCATCTCCGGTTAGGGCTGGGGTTGCACCGATAGAACCAGCCGGCGCGGCCCGGGCGATAGACCGATGCGCGCAGGCTCTTGCACGATCCTGCCAACCTTGGGAGCTTCGTGCATCCGCCCCCTTGCCTTCCGGCCGCCCGGCGCGTCGGATACGGGCATGGAGCCGCTCGCAGACCTGCGCGACCTGATCGCCCGCCACGCCCGCCCGGACCGGCTCGACACGCCGCTCGCCGGGCTGAAGCTGATGGCCTCCGCCGCCCCCACCCGCCCGATCCACAACATCTACCAGCCCGCCTTCGCCCTGGTCGCCCAGGGCCTCAAGCGCGCCACGCTGGAGGAGCGCATGTTCGAGTATGGGGCCGGCCAGTACCTGGTGGTCTCGCTCGACCTGCCGATCAGCGGCCACGTGGCGCGGGCCAGCGCGGAGGAGCCCTTCCTCGGTCTGGGCCTGAC
>JBARAK010000144.1:0-7259 GCA_049791955.1 Caulobacteraceae bacterium | reverse complement strand
GCCTTCGGCGGCGGCCGCCACCAGGGTGAGGGGGCCCGGCCAGAACGCCCGCGCCAGCGCTTGCGACCGGTCGTCCATGCGGATCAGGGCGGCGGCCGCGGCCGCGTTCGCTACGTGCGAGATCAGTGGGTTGAATCTAGGCCGCCCCTTGGCCTCGAAGATACGGGCGACCGCTTCGCCGTCGGCGGCGTTTGCGCCCAGGCCATAGACGGTCTCGGTCGGGATGACGACCAGCTGGCCCTGCCGCAGGGCTTTTGCGGCGCTTGCGACGACCTCCGGCGTGGGAGGAGCGGGTTCAGATGGTTCGCGCGTCAATGCGCTCTCTTCGCGACCAAGCGCATGGTCACCTGGAAGGCGGGCGCCACCGGCGGCGGCGATTGCCACGGACCTTCGCCGATGTGGAAATCCCGGCGGTCCAGGGTCATGGTGGTGTCCATCCGCCCGATGTCCCGGTTGATCGAGACCGTGAACGGGACGGTCGTGCGGTGCAGGAAGCCACGAATCCGGACGTCGGCGAGCGCCTGATAGTGGCCCGGGGACACCTGGGTGATGGACCGGGTGACCAGGACGGCCTGCGGGAAGCGGGCGATATCGAGCCATTCGGCGTTGGGCAGGGCCTGGTCCTTGATCGGCTGGCCGGTTAGGGCGGATTCCGCGTCGACGGTGATCACCGCCCGTGAGCCCTTCAAGTTGGCCGGGTCGAAAGCGATCCGGGCGCTCCACGAGCGGAACACGCCATCGAACGGCGCTCCGTCCATCACGCCACGAAACGTCAGCCGTGAGGCCGCCTTGTCCACGATCCATGAGGGGGCGGGGACGACCGGGGGCGGGGGCGTATCGGTGTTCGCAGTTCCCGCCCCGGCAGCGCCGGCGTTCTTGCTGGTTGTAGAGGTGTTGGCGGCGACGACGCCGTCGCCGGCTGTATGAGGCGCCGCGGGGTGCAGGCGCTGGGACACCAGCCAAGCGATCACGGCGACCAGGGCTACGCCCGCCAAAGCAGCCAGTCCGGCGCGGCGGGAAATCCTCAAGCCGTCGTTCCCTTCTCGTTTCAATCGTCCGACTTATAGATGCGCGTCTGCGGCTACGGGTATATTTCAAGCCGCGACTCCCGCCGAGGCCAGACGATTGAACCGCCGCAGTGGTGCGACGGCAACGCTATTTCTTGAACTCCACCTCGATATCCACACTCACATCATCGCCCGCCGCAGGGCGATACTTCGTGACGCCGAACTGCGAGCGCTGGATCGTGGCGTTGGCGGAAAACCCAAGCCGGGTCAGGTGTTGCGGATCCTGGCCGGCGCCGTTGAACAGCACGTCCAGGTCGACCGGATGCGTCACCCCGTGGAAGGTGAGGTCGCCGCTCACCTGGCCACGCCCCTCGATGGTGGGCTTCACGGTGGTGGAGACAAAGCGGATCTGCGGATACTTGCCGGCCTCGAACAGATCGCTCGCGATCTGGCGATTGAGGGTCTCGTCCCCAGTGTCGATGGAGGCGGGGTCGATGGTCACCTGCAGTTTCGACGCCTCCGGATGGGCCGGATCGTAGTCCAGGGTGGCGTCGATCTTGTCGAACCGCAGCGTGGCGTACGACAGGCCGAAGTGGGAGACCCTCATGGTCACGCTCGAATGGGCGGGATCCAGGGTGTAGGCGCCGGCCGGGGCGGCGCCGGAGTCGATGGTGCGGATATCCTGCGCCACGGCGGGCGCGGCGGCCAGGGCGAGGCTCAGGCCGGCCAGGGCGCCTGGCAGGGCGAGAAGGGCGGGGCGCAGCACGGTCATCACGTCTCCAACGGGGCCCCGTCGTTGAATCCCGGACAGGGCCCCGCCGTTCGATCCTAGAATTGCGCCAACATGTAGTCAGCCGACGACACCTTGAAGTCGCCGCCTTCCTCGATGTTCAGGCTCTTCACCACGCCGTCCTCGGCCACCAGCGAATAGCGCTGCGAACGAGGGCCCATGCCGAACTTGGAGGCGTCCAGCTCCAGGCCGAGGGCCTTGGCGAAGGCGCCGTTGCCGTCCGCCAGCATGATCACCGAATCGCCGACGTTCTGCGCCTTGCCCCAAGCGCCCATGACGAACACGTCGTTGACCGACACGCAGGCGATGGCGTCCACGCCCTTGGCCTTCAGCTCATCGGCCTTGTCCACGAAGCCAGGCAGGTGACGGGCGGAGCAGGTGGGGGTGAAGGCGCCCGGCACGGCGAACAGGGCGACCGTCTTGCCCTTGAACAGCTCGTCGGAGGGCAGGGGCTTGGGGCCGTCCTCAGTCATGGTCATGAAGCTCGCCTGCGGCAGCTCGTCGCCAACCTTGATCGTCATCGCCGTCTTCTCCTTGGGGTCTGCGCCGCAGATATGTCCAGGCGCGGAACTGAGCAAGCGCGCTCGCTGGTTCGGCTTGCATCGGACGCGCTGGCTCTCATCATAGGGAACCATGACACCACCCCACCTCAGCGGAGAATTCCTGGGCGGCACGCTGCTGATCGCCATGCCGGGAATCGGCGACCCGCGCTTCGAGCGCGCTGTGATCCTGATGTGCGCCCACTCGGCGGACAACGCGATGGGCGTGGCGGTCAACAATCCGGTCGAGGGCCTGTCGCTCGCCGACCTGCTGGAACGGCTGGAGGTGAAGCCGACCAACGGCGACAAGCTGGACCAGCTCGTGCTCGCCGGCGGCCCGGTGGAGCGGGAGCGGGGCTTCGTCATCCATACCGACGACTTCTCCACCGCCGACGCCACCCTGCCGGTGACCGAGGGGATATCCCTGACCCCGACCCGCGAGGTGCTGGAGGCGATCGCCGACGCCGAGCGCCGGCCGCGCCATTCCGTGCTGGCGCTTGGCTGCGCCGTCTGGGGGGCGGGCCAGCTCGAACAGGAGATCCGCGAGAGCGTCTGGCTGTCCTGCGAGGCCGACGAGGACCTAGTGTTCGACGATCACTACGAAACGAAGTGGGTGCGCGCGCTGGCCAAGATCGGGGTGGCGGCGGACCATCTCTCGACCCAGGCCGGTCGGGCCTGAGGCCCGCGCTTCCCTCGGGGGAAGATCAGGTCCGCGCGCCGTTCTCGTCGCGCACCAGGCCGAACAGCAGGTGGTCGCGCCATTCGCCGTCGATCTTCAGATAGCCCCGGGCGCGGCCTTCCAACTCGAACCCGGCCTTCAGCAGCAGCCGGCGCGAGGCGGTGTTCTCGGGACAGCAGGCGGCTTCGAGCCGATGCAGGCCGAGCCGGCCGAAGGCGAAGCGGGTCATCTCCTGCACGGCGGCCAGGGTGTAGCCCTGGCGGGCGTGCCGCTCGCCCGCCCAGTAGCCGAGCGCGCCCGTCTGGGCCACACCGCGCAGGATGTTGCGCAGGGTGATGCCGCCGACCAGCGCGTGATCCGGCTTGCGGAAGACGAAGAAGGCGTAGCCCTGTCCCAGGTCCTGGTCGCGCTGGTACAGCGAAAGGCGGCGGCGGAACGCGGTGCGGGTCAGATCGTCCGCCGGCCAAGTCGGCTCCCACGGCTGCAGGAAGGTGCGCGAGGCCTGGCGCAACGCCGCCCATTCGGCGTAGTCGCCCATCCGCGGCGGCCGCAGCCTGATCCGCGTTCCCTCAACGGTGAAGCCGGAATCGGCGGATATCCAGTCCAGAACGGCCATCCTGCCGCCATATCGGTTTTTCGGGTCCTGAGCATGATCGTTTCCGATGGAGACGAACACCTCAAGCGATTTCCACTCCGGCGGTTATGCTTTGGCCGCCGCGCGCACCTCGGCCACGCCCTTGCGCGCCAGGCCGTCGGCGCGCTCGTTCATCGGATGGCCGGCATGGCCCTTGACCCAGCGCCAGCTTACTTCGTGGCGGGCGCGGGCCTCGTCGAGTTCGCGCCACAGGTCCTCGTTCTTCACCGGCGCCTTGGCGGCGGTCTTCCAGCCGCGTGCTTTCCAGCCGGGCAGCCATTCGGTGATTCCCTGGCGCAGATACTGGCTGTCGGTGTGGAGTTCCACGCGGCAGGGACGTTTCAACGCCTGGAGCGCGCGGATCGCGGCCATGATCTCCATGCGGTTGTTGGTGGTGTGCGCCTCGCCGCCCCACAACTCCCGCTCGTGCGGGCCGGAGCTCAGGATCGCACCCCAGCCGCCCGGGCCCGGGTTGCCGCTGCAAGCGCCGTCCGTATAGATCACAACGTCTGGAGTCATGGGTCGAACTAGACCAGACTGCGGCCCATGGGAAGCGTGCGGAAGAACGCCAGCTTGGCGGCGTATTCCAGCGGGTCCTTGGGCCGCACCAGCGCGCCTGGCGGGGTGGCGGTCCAGTCGATCAGGCGGGTGAGGAAGAAGCGAATCGCTGCGCCGCGCGCCAGCGTGGGCAGGCCCGATCGTTCCGCGGACGAGAGGGGGCGCAGGGTCTCGTACCCCTCGATCATGGCCTTGGCGCGCTCCGGCGCGAATCGCCCGTCGGGCTCGAAGGCCCAGGCGTTGAGACAGACCGCCAGATCGTAGGCCAGGGCGTCGTCGCAGGCGAAGTAGAAGTCGATGGCGGCGGCGAACCGCTCGCCCACGAAGAACACATTGTCGGGGAACAGGTCGGCGTGGACAGGCCCCGCGGGCAGGTCCCGCGGCCAGTCGCGCGCCAGCTCTTCCAGGTCGGAGGTGATTCGGGCGGCGAGCCCCGGCCACAGGCTCTCGGCGGTGGCCGCCGCCGGTGCGTCGAACATGCCGGCCCAGACGTGCTGACCCAGGGTGTTCTCACGTCGGTGGGGAAAGCCGCGCCCGGCCAGATGCAGCCGGGCCAGGCCTTCACCTGCCTGCCGGCAGTGCTCTTCCGTCGGATGCTGGACCGAGACCCCGGTCAGGAAGGTGACCAGGGCGGCCGGACGCCCATGCACGGTCTTCAGCATCCGTCCCTGACGGTCGGCCATCGGGATCGGGCAGGGGAAGCCACGCTCCGCCAGCCACTGCATCAGGTCGAGGAAATAGGGCAGGTCGTCGGCGCGCACCCGGCGCTCGTAGAGCGTCAGGATGAACCGGCCCCGCTCGGTCTCCAGCAGGTAGTTGGAGTTCTCGACCCCCTCCGCGATGCCCTTGCAGGACAGGGCGGCGCCGAGGTCGAAGTCGGCCAGCAGCGTGGCCAGGTCGTCTTCGTCGATGTTGGTGTAGACGGCCAAGGCGAAGAGGGCGGCCGGCTATTGTTCGACCAGGACCCGGGGCAGCTTGAAGGTGACCGTCTCGCGGGCGGTCTCCTCGGTCGAGATCGAAAGATCGAACCGCGCCGCCAGCCAGTCGAGCACGCCCTCGACCAGGACTTCCGGCGCGCTGGCCCCGGCGCTGAGGCCCAGGGTCTTTATGCCCTCGAACCAGGCCGGATCGATCATGTCGGCGTCGTCCACCAGCTTGGCGTCGTGGGCGCCGGCCTTCATCGCCACCTCGACCAGCCGCTGGGAGTTGGACGAGGTGCTGGAGCCCACCACCAGCACCAGGTCGCATCCCGGCGACAGGGCCTTGATGGCCTCCTGACGGTTGGTGGTAGCGTAGCAGATGTCGCGGCCGTGCGGCCCGACGATGTTGGGGAAGCGGGCCTTCAGCGCGGTGATGATGCCGGCGGTGTCGTCCATGGACAGGGTGGTCTGGGTGACGAAGGCCAGCTTGTCGGGATCGCGAGGCTCGAACGCCGTGACGTCCTCCACCGTCTCGACCAGTTTCATGGCGTCGTCGGGAAGCTGGCCCAGGGTGCCGTCCACCTCGGGGTGGCCGGCGTGGCCGATCAGCACGATCTCGCGCCCGGCCGCATGGTGCCGCTCCGCGTCCAGGTGGACCTTGGACACCAGCGGGCAGGTGGCGTCGAGGTAGAACATCTGGCGGCGCTCGGCCTCGGCCGGGGCCGACTTCGGAACGCCGTGCGCGGAGAACACCACCGGACGATCGTCCGGGCACTCGTTCAGTTCCTCGACGAACACCGCGCCAAGCTCGCGCAGGCGGGCCACCACGTGATGATTGTGGACGATCTCGTGGCGCACATAGACCGGCGCGCCATACTTCTGGATCGCTCGCTCCACGATCTGGATTGCGCGGTCCACCCCGGCGCAAAACCCGCGGGGGTTGGCCAGGATCACGGTCAGGGGGCGGCGTATCGGCAGGATCGCGTTCATGCGCGCAACGTAAGACGACCGGAGCCTTGGCGCCAGCGCGTCGCAGCGCCTTTCGTTGCGACGAATAGGGTATCAGCGTAGAACACCGGCCAACGCGCCAGCTTCGCGCCCGTCCACGTCTCCGGTGTTCCCATGCGTCGTCCGCTCACCCTTGGCCTCAGCCTGCTGCTGCTGGCGGGTCTTCCCATCGCCAAGGCCTACGCCCAGTCCCAGGACGCGGACGACCAGCGCCGCCAGGCCCAGGCCGACGAGGACGCCAAGAAGAAGAAGAAGGACAAGGACTGGAAGGTCGACCAGGCCCCGCTCCCCAACACCAATTCCGCCGGCCCCTGTCCTTTCGCCAAGGCGCTGTACGACGCCAGCCGCTATGTCGAGCTGAAGGATGGCGAGGAGAACCCGTCGGCGGTCAGCTACACCGGCGAGATCGAGCACGTGCTGGCCACCTGCGAATACAAGGGCGTCGAGCCGATCCACGTGCACCTCGGCGTCGGGTTCGAATTTGGCAAGGGGCCGCTCGCCAAGTCCGACCACAAGGAATACCGCTATTGGGTGGCGGTCACGGTCCGCAACCTGGCGGTGCTCGACAAGCAGTACTTCACCGTCGCCGCCGATTTCCCCAAGGGCAGCGACCGCGTCGTCTATGCCGACCATCTGGCCGACATCCTGATCCCGCGGGCCAAGTCCAGCGTCAGCGGCACCAACTTCGAGATCCTGGTGGGCTTCGACGTGACGCCGCAGATGGCGGAGTTCAATCGCCTCGGTAAGCGCTTCCGCGCCAACGCCAGCGCCGATCCGGAACCCACGCCGGCCAAGACGGCCGCCAACACCGGGACCACCGGTTCGAAATGAGCGACCTCAAACGTCGGCTGTCGGAGGCGACCCGGGCCGCCTTCGAAGCCGAGGGGCTGCCAGGCGACCGGGCGGGCGTGACTCCGTCCGACCGTCCTGACCTGGCTGATTTCCAAAGCAATGGCGCGCTCGCCGTCGCCAAGGCCGCCAAGGCCAACCCGCGCGAGATCGCTGGACGCGTGGCCGCGCGGCTGTCCGGAGATAGCCGGTTCGAAGCGGTCGAGATCGCCGGCCCCGGCTTCATCAATCTCAAGGTCGCGCCGGCGCTGCTGACCGAGCGCGCGGTCGAGGTC
>JBARAK010000143.1:0-7850 GCA_049791955.1 Caulobacteraceae bacterium | reverse complement strand
AGGCGGTTGTGGCCGGCCGCTGCCGGATCGTGGTCGGCGCCCGCTCAGCCCTGTTCCTGCCGTTCCCCAACCTGCGCCTGATCGTGGTGGACGAGGAGCACGACGCCTCGTTCAAGCAGGAGGAGGGCTTCGTCTATCATGCCCGCGACCTGGCGGTGGCGCGGGCCAAGATCGAGCGGGCGACGGTGGTGCTGGCCTCGGCGACGCCCTCGCTGGAGAGCATCTGGAACGCCCAGGGCGGCCGCTACGCCTGGCTCAAGCTGTCGTCCCGCCACGGCGTAGCGCGGTTGCCCGACATCGAACTGATCGACATGCGCGAGGCGCCGCCGGAGCGGGGGCGGTGGCTGTCGCCGCGCCTGGTCACGGCGGTGGCCGAGACCTTCGCCCGGGGCGAACAGTCGCTGCTGTTCCTGAACCGGCGGGGCTATGCGCCACTGGTGCTGTGCAAGGCCTGCGGCGAGCGGATGACCTCGCCCGACACCGACTCCTGGCTGGTGGAGCACCGCTACTCCAACCGCCTGGTCTGCCACCTGACCGGCTTCTCCATGCCCAAGCCCGAGGCCTGCCCCCATTGCGGCGCCAAGGATTCGCTGACCTCGATCGGTCCCGGCGTGGAGCGGCTGGAGGAGGAGGCCAGGAGCCTGTTCCCTGAGGCGCGGGTGGAGGTGTTCTCGTCCGACACGGTGGCCGACGGCGAGGCGGCGCGTGGCCTAGTGGCGCGAATGGCGGGCGGAGGGATCGACATCCTGGTCGCCACCCAGGCCGCCGCCAAGGGCCACAACTTCCCGGGCCTGACCCTGGTCGGGGTGGTGGATGCGGACCTGGGGCTGCGGGGCGGAGACCTGCGCGCCGCCGAGCGGACCTATCAGCTGCTGGCCCAGGTGGCAGGCCGGGCGGGGCGGGCGGAGCGGGCTGGCCGGGCCCTGATCCAGACCTACACCCCCGAGCACCAGGTGATGCAGGCGCTGAAGGCCAACGACCGCGACGCCTTCCTGGCCGCCGAGGCCGAGATGCGCGAGCTGTCCGGCCTGCCGCCCTATGGCCGGCTGGCGGCCCTGATCCTGTCCAGCCCCGACGGGATCAAGCTCGACGGCGTGGCCCGCGCCCTGGCCGCAGCGGCGCCCTCCGCCGATGGGGTCGAGGTCTATGGTCCCGCCGACGCGCCCCTGGCCCTGATCCGTGGCCGCAGGCGCAAGCGCTTCCTGGTCCGCGCCGACCGACGGGTGAACATACAGGCCTACCTGGAAGCCTGGCTGGCGCGGGTGAAGGTCCCTGGCGTGGTGCGGGTGACCGTGGACGTGGACCCGTACAGCTTCCTGTAGGCGGGCGGCGCTACCCCAGGGAACGATTTCGCCTCGCCCCATGTCACACAGGCGCGCCCACGCTCGTCCTGTCTCCGAATGCGTGTTGCGCAAAGGAGAAAAGCACATGAGCCCCCGCCTGAACCCCTGGGCCGCCGCCCCCGAACTGATGAACCAGATGGTCGCCTACAGCACCTCGGTGGAGGGGGCTGGCCTGGAGCGTAGCCTGGTCGAACTGGTCAAGATCCGCTCTTCCCAGATCAACGGCTGCGCCATCTGCCTGAACATGCACACGGCCGACGCCCGCAAGCTCGGCGAAAGCGAAGCGCGCATCTACATGCTGGACGCCTGGCATGAGACCTCGCTCTATACCGCGCGGGAAAAGGCGGCCCTGGCCTGGACCGACGCCCTGACCCGTCTGAGCGAGACCCGTGCCCCGGACGCGGTCTATGATGCCGTGCGAGCCGAGTTCTCCGAGGAGGAGCTGGTGAAGCTTACCCTGATGATCAACGTGATCAACGCCTTCAACCGCGTCGGCGTCGGCTTCCGCCTGGCCCCGCTCGGCGAAGGGCGCGAGGCCGCCTGATGAGCGCGGCGGTCGATCCGGGCGCGGCGACATTCGATCCGCTACGTCCCAAGCTGATCCGTGTCGCCTATCGCATGCTGGGGTCGATCGCCGACGCCGAGGATGTGGTGCAGGACGCCTATCTGCGCTGGCGCCGGGTCGACCACAGCACGGTCGCGGAGCCCGAGGGGTATCTGACCCGCGTGGTGACGCGCCTCAGCCTGGACGTGCTGAAGTCGGCCCCCCGTCGACGCGAGACCTACATCGGCCCCTGGCTGCCGGAGCCGGTGGTGCAGGAGGCCGACGACGATGAGGTCGACGACGTCACCCTGCCGTTGCTGCTGGCGCTGGAACGGCTGTCGCCGCTGGAGCGCGCCGCCTTCCTGCTGCACGACGTGTTCGGGATGGAGTTCGACGCGGTGGCTGAGACGATCGGCCGGACTGCGGTGGCTAGCCGCCAGCTCGCCAGCCGCGCCCGCGAGCACGTCCGTGCGTCGCGGCCGCATTCCGGCATCTCCAGGGAGCGGGGGTTGCAGATCGCGGAGGCCTTCTTCGACGCCTCCCGCTCGGGCGACCTGGGCGCCCTGCAGGCCATGCTCGCCGCGGACGTGAGGGTCCATTCGGACGGCGGCGGTCAGCGGCGGGCGGCGTTGCGGGTGGTTGAGGGACAGGAAGACGCGCTGCGCCTGCACGAGGGGCTGGCGCGCCGTTACCTGAGCTATCCGTCCCGGCTGGTGCGGTTCGGCCTGATCAACGGCCTGCCGGGTTTCGTGACGCGCGAGGCGGACGGCCTGCTGCAGACCACGGCCCTGGAGATCGAGGGCGGCCGGATCGCGGGCGTCTTCATCGTGCGTAATCCAGACAAGCTGCAGCGCCTGGCCCAGTCCCTGCCGCAGTAGGGCGGGGGGCCACCCGCTTGCGTGTGCGGAGACGGTCAGGCCGGCTTAAGCCCCGGTTGGCCACGCTCGACCACGAAGCTGGCGCGGGTGGCGACCGGCGCGCCCGGGCGGCTGACGAAATCCACCGTGCGGTCATCGCTCTTCCATACGTCGCGGCCGACTTGCCTGCATGCAAGAGCTGAATTTTATTTCACTCATCCCGGCGAATGCCGGGACCCAGATCGGAGGGCTCATAGGTTTAGATGGCGTTTTTTGTCTACATTGTAGCCAGCCGACGCAATGGTACGATCTAGATCGGCATGACAGACGACCTCGCTCGCCGAAATCTGGGAGCGTAAAGTCAAGATTTTGTCTGGATTTGCTGCCGGTTACGGCTGCGACCGGCTCGTCTGGTACGAGGTTCATGCCACGCGCGAACCTGCATTTGAACGCGAGCGTCGAATGAAGGAGTGGCGGCGTAGCTGGAAGCTGATGCTGATCGAAGAGGATAATCCTACTTGAGATGATCTCTATGAGACACTCAACTGCTGAGCGTTGCGCTCTTGGATCTGGGTCCCGGCATTCGCCGGGGTGAGCGGAATGAGGGGAGGGCCATCAGGCCCCCCCTTCGCCACAACCCTAGTTCCGCGTCTTGTCCACCAGCTTGCCCTTGCCGATCCAGGGCATCATGGCGCGCAGGCGCTCGCCGACCTGCTCGATGCCGTGCTCGGACAGCAGGGTCCGGCGGGCCTTCATCGTGGGCTGGCCGGCGGTGTTCTCCAGCATGAAGTCGCGCACGAAGCGGCCTTCCTGGATGTCCTTCAGCACCCGTTTCATCTCCGCCTTGGTCTCGTCGGTGACGATGCGCGGGCCGGTGACGTACTCGCCGTACTCGGCGGTGTTGGAGATGGAGTAGTTCATGTTGGCGATGCCGCCTTCGTAGATCAGGTCCACGATCAGCTTCACCTCGTGCAGGCACTCGAAGTAGGCCATCTCCGGCGCGTAGCCGGCCTCGACCAGGGTCTCGTAGCCGGCGCGGATCAGCTCGACCAGGCCGCCGCAGAGCACCGCCTGCTCACCGAACAGGTCGGTTTCGCATTCCTCGCGGAAGTTGGTCTCGATCACGCCCGAGCGCCCGCCGCCGATGGCGGAGGCGTAGGCCAGGCCGAGGTCCATGGCCTGGCCGGAGGCGTCCTTGTGCACCGCGATCAGGCAGGGCACGCCGCCGCCGCGCTGATACTCGCTGCGCACGGTGTGGCCGGGCCCCTTGGGCGCGACCATCAGCACGTCGATGGTGTCCCGGGGCTCGATCAGGCGGAAATGGATGTTCAGGCCATGGGCGAACATCAGGGCCGCGCCGTCGCGGATGTTGGGAGCGATCTCGCTGGCGTAGATGTCGCGCTGGTGCTCGTCGGGGGTGAGCATCATCACCACGTCGGCCCAGGCGGCGGCGTCGGCCACGCTCATCACCTTCAGCCCTTCGGCCTCGGCCTTCTTGGCGGAGGCCGAGCCGGGACGCAGGCCGATCGCGACCTCCTTCACGCCGCTGTCGCGCAGGTTCAGCGCATGGGCGTGGCCCTGGCTGCCATAGCCGATGACGGCGACCTTCCGGTCGAGGATGCGGGCGAGATCGGCGTCGCGATCGTAGTAGACACGCATGGATAGGCTCCCGTTATTGGATTGGAGGTCTGTGGGGTTTGGGGTGGGCCGTTCAGACCCGTTCCGCGCCGCGGGCGATGGACAGGACGCCGGTGCGCGACACCTCCACCAGGCCGAGCGGTCGCATCAGCATCTCGAACTTGTCAATCTTGTCGGGCGCGCCGGTCAGCTCGAACACGAAGCTGTCCACATCGGTGTCGATCACTCGCGCTCGGAAGATCTCGGCGATCCGCAGGGTCTCGACCCGGGCGTCGCCGCTCCCGCGCACCTTGATCAGGGCCAGTTCGCGTTCGACCCAACGGGCGTCGCCGCTGACTTCCATCACCGCGCGCACCTGCACGATCTTGCCGAGCTGGGCGCGGATCTGCTCCAGCACGCCCTCCCGGCCACGCGTGACGATGGTGATGCGCGAGGTGTGCACCGCCCGGTCGGTCTCGGCCACCGTCAGGCTCTCAATGTTGTAGCCGCGCGCGGAGAACAGGCCGACCACCCGGTGCAGGACGCCCGGTTCGTTGTCGACGATCACCGCGAAGGTGGCGCGCCGCTCGGCGCCCGTCTCGAAGTCGAGGAAGTAGGCGGACCCGGCGGTGTCGGAGGGGAGGGTGTCGCTCATCAGACCAGCTTCTTGCCTTCGTCCTCGATCAGCGAGCCCAGCTGGGCGGCCATGTCCGCCAGGATCATGTCGTTGTGCGCCTTGCCGGACGGGATCATCGGCAGGCAGTTCTCGGCCTTCTCCACCCGGCAGTCGAGGATCACCGGACGGGGCGTGTCGATCATCTCGATGATCTTAGCGTCCAGTTCGTCGGGCGTCTCGGCGCGCAGGCCGACCGCGCCATAGGCCTCGGCCAGTTTCACGAAGTCGGGCAGGGAGGCGGAGTAAGACTGGCTGTAGCGCTCCCCGTGCAGCAGTTGCTGCCACTGGCGCACCATGCCCATCCACTCGTTGTTGAGGATGAACACCTTGATCGGCAGCCCGTACTGAACCGCAGTCGAGATCTCCTGCATCGTCATCTGCACCGACGCCTCGCCCGCGATGTCGATGACCAGGGCGTCGGGGTGGGCCACCTGGATCCCGACCGCCGCCGGCAGGCCGTAGCCCATGGTGCCCAGGCCGCCCGAGGTCATCCAGCGGTTGGGCTCGTGGAAGTGGAAGAACTGCGCCGCCCACATCTGGTGCTGGCCCACCTCGGTGGAGACATAGACGTCGCGGCCGCGGGTCAGGGCATAGAGCCGCTCGACGGCGTGTTGCGGCTTGATCACCTCGGCGGACTGGGCATAGGCGAAGCCCTTGCGCGCGCGCCACTGGCCGATCTCGGTCCACCAGGACGACAGGTCCGCGCCGCGCCGCCCGCCCCAGGCGTCCAGCAGCTGGTTCAGCACCTCGCCGGCGTCGCCGACGATGCCGATGTCGGTGCGCACGATCTTGCCGATGGAGGAGGGATCGATGTCGATGTGGATCTTCTTCGAACCGGGGGAGAAGGCGTCCAGCCGGCCGGTCACCCGGTCGTCGAAGCGCGCGCCCACGCACACCATCACGTCGCAGTCGTGCATGGCGTGGTTGGCCTCGAAGGCGCCGTGCATGCCGACCATGCCGAGCCACTGCGGGTCGTTCGCCGGATAGGCGCCCAGGCCCATCAGGGTGGAGGTCACCGGCGCGCCCACCGTCCTGGCGAAGGCGCGCAGCGCCTGGCTGGCCGAGGGGCCCGCGTTGATGACGCCGCCGCCGGTATAGAAGATCGGGCGCCGGGCGGAGGCGATCAGCTCCACCGCCTCGCGTATGCGTCCGGCCTCGCCCTGCCGGCGGGGCGCATAGGCGTGGTGGAACTCGATCGCTTCGGGACCGAGGTAGGGCGCGGTCGAGAACTGCACGTCCTTGGGGATGTCGATCAGCACCGGTCCGGGCCGGCCGGTGGTGGCGATGCGGAACGCCTCGTGGATGGCGCGGGGCAGGTCTTCGACGTTGCGCACCAGCACATTGTGCTTGGTGGCCGAGCGGGTGATCCCCACGGTGTCGCATTCCTGGAAGGCGTCCGAGCCGATCAGGTGGGTGGGCACCTGGCCGGTGATCACCACCATGGGAATCGAGTCCATCAGGGCGTCTACGATGCCGGTCACCGCATTGGTGGCGCCGGGGCCGGAGGTCACCAGCACCACGCCGGGACGGCCGGTCGAGCGGGCGTAGCCTTCGGCGGCGTGGGTGGCGCCCTGCTCGTGGCGCACCAGGATGTGCTTCAGCCGGGGTTCGTGGAACAGGGCGTCGTAGATCGGCAGCACCGCGCCGCCGGGATAGCCGAACAGCGTGTCCACGCCCTGGTCGACGAGCGCGCGCACCACGATCTCCGCCCCGGTAAGGGTTTCAGCCGCCGTCTCCGCGGGGGCTTCGGTGATCTTCTGGTGGGCCGTCATGGGGTTATCCGGCTGGGTGAGTTGATGGGGCTGGGGTCAGGACATGAAAAAAGGCCCCGGAGGGCCTTGGGATAAGCGACCGCGCTCGTGTGACCGGGGTCACACGCTCGGGGCCGCTCCAGTAAGTACGATGCGCTTCCGCAAGTTCATTGCTCCAATCGGGTAAAAATGGAGGTAACCCGAGCGTCCATCGGGGTCAAGCGCCGACTTGGACGCAAGAACTTACCCTTGAGCTTCCTGGGGCATGGGCGCGCGGTCCCGCCAGAGGGCGGCCAGCCTCGGGTCGCCGTCCACCCGGCGCACGATTTCGCCCATCCGGGGGGCTTCGGCGTGGAAACGCATCCGGCCCGGCTTCCAGCGGGAAACCAGCGCCACATAGATGTCGAGCACGCTGAGTTCGTCGCCCAGCAGGAAGCGGCCCGGCGCGACCTGGGCGTCCATGCTGCGCCAGCAGAAGGCGATGCGGTCGCGGGTCCGCTGGTCGATCACCGCCTGGTGCGCGTCATCCGCCGCCAGGCGCGAGAGGTCGTCGCGGACCCAGTAGAGGGCGTAGATCTCGGCCGCCACATAGGCCATCCAGCGCAGGAAGGCGGGGCGTCGAGGCGACTGCAGACCAGGCGCCAGCCCGGCCTGCGGATGGGCGTCGGCCAGCCAGATCAGGATGGCGGCGCTCTCGGTCATCAGCTCGCCGGACGGCAGCAGCAGGGCGGGGATCTGGCCGAGCGGATTGGCGGCGCGGGCGCGGGCCTGTTCCTCAGCGTCGCCCCACAAGGCGGCGTCGACCCGGATGTAGGGCGCACCGATCAGGATCAGCGCCGCTTCCACGGCCACCGAACCCGAGCTTTTGAAGCCGTAGAGCGTGTACATGCCGATCCTCGCCGCTGCGTCGCACGATTGTGCGGCGCAAATCGGCAGGGAGTCAGCCTCTCAGCGCCCGCCAGCCGATGTCGCTGCGGTGGAAGCCGCCGGGGAAATTGATCCTGGCGATCGCCGCATAGGCCCGCTCGCGCGCCTCGGCCAGGGTGGCGCCGCGGGCGCAGA
>JBARAK010000142.1:0-3784 GCA_049791955.1 Caulobacteraceae bacterium | reverse complement strand
GTCGCGGCCAGCGCCGCGACCGTGGCGGCCAGGCCGAAGCCCAGGCCTGAGGATTGAACCATGCTGCAACCCAAGAAGACCAAGTACCGTAAGCAGTTCAAGGGCCGTATCCACGGAACGGCCAAGGGCGGCTTCAGCCTGAACTTCGGTTCCTACGGCCTCAAGTCGCTGGAGCCCGAGCGGGTCACCGCCCGTCAGATCGAAGCGGCCCGCCGCGCCATCACCCGCCAGATGAAGCGTCAGGGCCGGGTGTGGATTCGCGTGTTCCCCGACGTGCCGGTGACCGGCAAGCCGGCGGAAGTGCGGATGGGCTCCGGCAAGGGCGCGATCGACTACTGGGCCGCCCGGGTTCACCCCGGCCGGATCCTGTTCGAGATCGACGGCGTGCCGGACGACGTGGCCCGCGAGGCGCTGCGCCTCGGCGCCGCCAAGCTGTCGGTGCGCACCAAGGTCGTCACCCGCCTCGACGCGGGTGCGGCCCAAGACACCACGGCGGAGGCCGCGTGATGAAGATGGAAGAAGTCCGGGGCATGGACCCCGATCAGCTCGCCGACCAGCTCCTGGAGCTGAAGCGCGAACAGTTCAACCTGCGCTTCCAGGCGGCCACCGGCCAGCTGGAGAAGTCGCACCGTGTAGAGCAGGTCCGCCGGGATATCGCGCGGATCAAGACCCAGCTGCGCCACGGCGCCGCTGTGGCCAACTGAAGGAGACGATAGATGCCTAAGCGTATCCTAGAGGGCGTGGTCATCTCCGACAGGGGCGACAAGACCGTGGTTGTGAAGGTCGAGCGGACCTTCCTGCACCCGGTTCTGAAGAAGACCGTGCGCCGGTCGAAGAAGTATCACGCCCACGATGAGGGCAACACCTACAAGGCCGGCGATCTGGCTCGCATCATCGAGTGCGCGCCTAAGTCGAAGTTGAAGACCTGGGAAGTCCTTCCGAAGGACTCCTCGGCTTCTGCTCAGTAGCGGCTAGAGAACGGGAAGGTCTGAACCATGATTCAGATGCAAACTAACCTGGAAGTCGCCGACAACTCAGGCGCCCGCCGGGTCATGTGCATCAAGGTGCTCGGCGGCGCCAAACGGCGTTACGCCAGCGTCGGCGACGTGATCGTCGTCTCCGTGAAGGAGGCGATTCCGCGTGGCCGCGTGAAGAAGGGCGACGTGCTCCGCGCCGTCGTCGTGCGCACCGCCAAGGATATCGCCCGCAAGGACGGCTCGGTGATCCGCTTCGACAAGAACGCGGCGGTGATCGTGAACAAGTCCTCCGAGCCGATCGGCACCCGTATCTTCGGGCCGGTTCCGCGCGAACTTCGCGCCAAGAACCACATGAAGATCATTTCGCTCGCCCCCGAGGTGCTGTGATGGCCGCCAAGATCAAGAAGGGCGACCGCGTGGTCGTCCTCGCCGGCAAGGACAAAGGCAAGCAAGGCCAAGTCGTGCAGGTGATGCCGAAGGAAGAACGGGTTGTTGTGGAGGGCCTGAACATGGTCCAGCGCCACACCAAGCCCACCCAGTTCGATCCCCAGGGCGGGATCAAGCACAAGGAGGCTCCGCTCCACGTGTCGAACGTGGCCTGCGTCGACTCCAACGGGAAGGCGACCCGCGTCGGCTTCCGCACGGAAGGCGACAAGAAGGTCCGTTTCGCCAAGACGACGGGCGAGGTGATCAATGGCTGATGTGCAAACCGACCGCTACGAACCGCGGTTGAAGACCGACTACAAGACCCGGGTCCGCGCCGCGCTGCGCGAACAGTTCGGCTACACCAACGAGATGCAGATCCCGCGTCTCGACAAGGTGGTGCTGAACATGGGTATCGGGGAGGCCGTGACGGACTCCAAGAAGACCCAGTCGGCCATGAAGGACCTGGCGGCGATCGCCGGCCAGCGTCCCGCGCCCACCCGCGCCCGCCTGTCCATCGCCGGCTTCAAGCTGCGCGAGAACATGGTCGTCGGCGCCAAGGTGACCCTGCGCAAGGACCGGATGTACGAGTTCCTGGACCGCCTGATCACCGTGGCCCTGCCGCGGGTGAAGGACTTCCGGGGCCTGAAGCCCACCAGCTTCGACGGTCGCGGCAACTACGCCATGGGCCTTCGGGAGCACATCGTGTTCCCCGAGATCAACTATGACGAGATCGACCAGATGTGGGGGATGGACATCATCGTCTGCACCACGGCCAAGAGCGACGACGAAGCGCGCGCGCTTCTGAAGGAATTCCAATTCCCGTTCACCCAAGCGACGGGGAGCTGAGGACCGATGGCTAAGAAGAGCGCCGTCAACCGCAACAACGCGGTCCGCAAGATGGTCAAGCAGTACGCCGCCCGGCGTGCCGAGCTGAAGGCCATCGCCAACGACGAGAGCCGTCCGCTGGAGGAGCGCTTCGACGCGCGCCTTCGTCTGGCCGAACTGCCCCGCAGTTCCTCGCCGACCCGTATCCGCAACCGCTGCGACGTCACCGGACGTCCGCGCGCCTTTTACCGCAAGCTCAAGATGAGCCGGATCGCGCTTCGCGAACTGGGCTCCACCGGCCAGATTCCTGGTCTGGTGAAGTCGAGCTGGTAGGGGGAGGGAAGAGATGTCTTTCAACGATCCCCTGAGCGACATGATCGCTCGCATCAAGAACGCTGCCGAGCGCAAGCGTTCCAAGGTGTCCACCCCCGCCTCGAAGCTGCGCGGCCGCGTCCTGGATGTGCTCCAGGAAGAAGGCTACATCCGCGGCTACGCCCTGGTCGAAGAGCCCGGCAAGCACCCGGAGTTCGAGATCGAGCTTAAGTACTTCGACGGCGAGCCGGTCATCGCGGAGATTTCCCGCGTGTCCAAGCCGGGCCGTCGGGTCTACTCCTCCATCGGCGACCTGAAGCCGGTGAAGAACGGGCTCGGCATTTCCATCCTGTCCACGTCCAAGGGCGTGATGTCGGACCAGGCCGCGCGCGCCGAAAATGTCGGCGGCGAAGTCCTGTGCCGCGTCTACTAAGGGCCTGATCTCATGTCCCGTATCGGAAAGAAGGCCATCGCCATCCCGTCCGGCGTCACCGTGACGCTGAACGGCCAGGCGGTGACCGTGAAGGGCCCCAAGGGCCAACTCGCCTACACCGCCCCCGACGAAATCGTCGTGGCGCAGGAGGGCGGCCAGGTGACCCTGTCCCCCACCAGCGACAGCCAGCGCGCCCGTGCGATGTGGGGCCTGTCCCGCACGCTGGTCAGCAACATGGTCGACGGTGTGACCAAGGGTTACGAAGAGACCCTGGAACTGGTCGGCGTGGGCTATCGCGCCGCGATCAAGGGCACGACGCTGAGCCTCCAGCTCGGCTTCAGCCACGATATCGATCTGCCGCCGCCCGAAGGCATCTCCTTCGCTTCGGCTAAGCCGACCGAAATCAAGATCAGCGGCATCGACAAGCAGATGGTGGGCGAGACCGCCGCCCGCATCCGCCGCATCCGTCCGCCGGAGCCCTACAAGGGCAAGGGCGTGCGCTACGCCGGCGAGAAGGTTCGGCGTAAGGAAGGCAAGAAGAAGTAAGCCATGGCCCTGTCTCCTCGCGAAACTCACCTTCGTCGCGCCCAGCGCAACCGCATTCGTCTGAAGGCGGTCGGCTCCGGCCGTCCGCGCCTGTCGGTGCACCGCTCGTCCAAGCACATCTACGCCCAGATCATCGACGATGCGAAGGGCGTGACCGTCGCCGCCGCCTCGTCGCTTGAAAGCGGCGAAGGCGCCCCGGACAAGGGCTCCGACCGGGCCGCTGCGGCCGCCGTCGGCAAGCTCGTCGCCGAGCGCGCCAAGGCCG
>JBARAK010000141.1:0-2744 GCA_049791955.1 Caulobacteraceae bacterium | reverse complement strand
ACGCGACCCTGCTCGCCGACCTGGACGACACGGGCCTGGCCCACAGGTGAAGCCAGGCGATGGCGGGACGGACGGCGGGCGACGGCGCGCGCCTGCTTGGCGCGACCGCAGCGGCAATGTCGCCCTGATCTTCGCCCTGGCGCTTCCGCCCATGCTCCTGATCAGCCTGGGCGCGATCGAACTGACCCAGGTGCTGCTCGACAAGAAACTGACCCAGGACACCGCCGACGCCGCAGCCCTGATGGGCGCGGGCCAGCTCGGCGTATCGCCGGCCGGCGTAAACCAGCGGGCGCAGAATTTCGCGCTCAGCGAACTGTGGAACGTGGCCAACCACGCGGCCGTCACCGCCTCGGCGGTGGTCAACGGCGACGGCTCCTTCACCGTCAGCGTGGATACCCAGCGGGCGTCCTTCTTCGGCAGCCTCTTGCCACCCGGCGGCTTCCACACCCACGTCGAGGCCACCGCCAAGGGCGCCAACAGCACACCGATCTGCGTGCTGGCCCTGAATAGCGCAGGCCTGCCGCCGACCTCATCGGACGCCGCCACCCTCCTGCACGTCGCCCAGTCCAGCACCCTGTCGGCCCCGGCCTGCCTGGTCCATTCCAACCTCGGGATCACCGTGGATGCGGGCCAGGCCGGATTGACCGCTTCGTCCGTGGAGGCCGTCGCCATGGCGACCGGCGCGATCTCGCCATCCCCGTTGCAGTCGGCGCCCCCGATCTCCGATCCCTTCTCCAGCCTGAATGTCGAACCGCCAACCAGCTGCGCCTCCGCCAATCCGCAGAACGTGAACGCCAGCCAGTCCCAGACCCTGCCGGCCGGCATGCATGGCGCGCTGAGCGCCAGCGGGAGCGCGGTGATCACCCTGGCCCCCGGCGAGCATTACTTCTGCAGCGCGGTCAACATGAACGACCAGTCGGTCCTGACGGGAACCGACGTGGTATTGGTGTTCGACAACAACGCCACCCTGAACCTGGGCGGTTCGTCGCTGGCCAATCTCAGCGGCCGCCAGAGCGGCCCCCTCGCCGGCTTCGTGCTGGTCACCGACCGCGAGTACAGCGGAACCTTCACCTTGCAGAGCGATCCGATCTCGACCCTGACCGGGACGGTCTATCTGCCCAACGCCGCGCTCGACGTGCAGGGGTCGAGCACGGGCGGCGCCGCATCGCCCTGGACGGTGGTGGCGGCCCAGGCCCTGGAACTTGAGGGAAGCGCCCAGCTGGTCATCAACGCCAACTACGCCGGGTCGAGCGTTCCCGTCCCCGCCGGCGTCGGCAACCGCCGGTCCGGCGTCGCGGTCGAGCTCACCCAGTGAAACACCCGCACAGTAAAATGGGGGCGCTGTCATAGAGATGTCGCTGGGAATCGCTTAAGGCTTGACGTGGCCTGGGAAGCGGAGTGACTCCCAGCCGACATTGAGGAGGCCGGTCTTCAGTCAAGCGGGCGTCTCAAAGATAGATCGGGGTTGCGAGGGGGGTGGTCATGCACGTCCTTAACCGACCGCCGTCGGGCTGGCCGGCTCTGGTGCTCAACGCCGACTTCCGGCCACTGTCCTATTATCCCCTGTCGCTGTGGCCATGGCAGGAGGTGATCAAGTCCGTATTCCTTGACCGCGTCGACGTGGTCGCCACCTACGACCAGACGGTCCGCTCACCGACCTTCGAGATGCGCCTGCCCAGCGTCGTGGCGCTGAAGAGCTATATCGCCCAGGACCGCTCGCCGGCCTTCACCCGCTTCAATCTGTTCCTCCGCGACGCCTTCTCCTGCCAGTACTGCGGGTCGAGCGAGGACTTGACCTTCGACCATGTGACCCCCCGCTCCCGCGGCGGCCGGACCAACTGGGAGAACATCGTCACCGCCTGCGCCCCGTGCAACCTGCGCAAGGGCGGCCGCACCCCGCGCGAGGCGGCGATGATCCCCGCCCGTCCGGCGCACCGGCCCAGCATGTTCGAACTCCAGGAACTCGGCCGGCGCTTCCCGCCGAACTTCCTGCACGTGAGCTGGCTCGACTACCTGTACTGGGACATCGAACTGGAAGCTTAGGGCCGCCACACCCTCTGCTTACGGTCATTATCCCCGCGCGGCGTCTTGGCCGAGCCATGGCGCCGCAGCTCCCCGTCAAACACTCTATGGTAGATGCGACGGCCGCCAATTGAAGGCGGGGGGGAACGTAGAACGGATCATGACACTTTCGGAGATCCGGATCCTGTTCGGCTGCCTATGGGCCGCGGTGGGATGCGCCATCGCGATTAGGATCGGTGGAGAGCCCGAGCGGCGGGCCGCCATGCTGATGGTGATCTGCTGGGTGGCGACCACCGCCGTGCAATTCCTGACCGGACGGCTTTTCGAGCCGGTGCTGGTCGGGGACTTCGTCTATGGGGTGGGGCTACTGTGGTTCGCGGCCCGCTATAACCGCCCGTGGATCTGGATCATGATCGCGTTCGAGGCCGTGCTCTTCTTCCTTCACGCCTCGCTCTACCAGGCGGACCGGACGCTGGGCCTCATCCATCTCATTGCGAACAATCTGATGGCGATGGGGGGGCCGGTCGTGCTGGTGATCGCCGCCGTCCGGAGTCGAGGGCGCCGCGTCGAGGTCAAAGCCGATCAGAAATCCAGAGCAGCCCTACGCCCGCCGGTCTGGCGCATCCGCGACAGGGAAGCGGCTCAGTAGAGGCCTGTCGGCGGCGGCGGAGGGGGCGGCGGCGGCGTGGCGGGGGTCACCGGCGCGGGAACCGGCGTCACCG
>JBARAK010000140.1:0-5586 GCA_049791955.1 Caulobacteraceae bacterium | reverse complement strand
GGGCCACACGGGTCCCGAACGGCTCGGGCAGCGGCTCGAGAATGCTGCCGCGGGTCTCGACGCTGGCCTGGCCGAGTTCGATCAGGCCTTGGACGGGCGTTTCCTGGTCACGTTGCATGATGCTGTCCTCCACGTCTCGGCGGAATTGCCGACACGCAAAAGTGTAAGGGCAGGAAACAGCAACTCGAAAAATGTAATCGCGTTATTTTCAAGATATATCTTCGCGATATTTGTTTGATAAGGCATGCATCTTGGGTCTCATCTCTGGCGCTCGACATGATCGACGATGTCCGCCACGGCCCGAAGTCTACGGCGATGATAAATCTGCGCCTCTGCCCTCAGCTTCGTGGCGTTCGATCCGGCGAGAAGGCTGGCCATCGTCCGGAGGTCTTCAACGCCGTCGCCGAGCACCGCCAGCTCAAACCCTCGCACGCGGTGAAGGCGATCGCTGGCGCTGGTCACCGCCCGCTCGATTTCGCTATTGCCCGCCAGCCCTGCGATCGCCCGGAACAGCCGCGCCGTCTCATGCGGTGGATCGATCTGGGGCGGCATTTCGACTGCGGCCCCGGCCAACCGCTCCGGCCGCAGGGGCGGCGACAGGGCCTGAACCAGCAGGCGGCGATTCCACTCATAGAGATCGCGCAACCCGCGCAGGGTCAGGTGCGGCGTGCGGAAGCCCTCGCTGGGCGTCGCTTCGATCAATCCCTCGCCGGCCAGGCGGTGCAGGGCCGCGCGGACGGGCGTCAGGCTCGCCTTCTGGACCTCGGCCAGCATCGGGACATCGAGCCGCCGGCCGGGCCGGGCCGTCGACATCACATAGGCCTTCACGCCCTGATAGACCCGCTCCCCCAAGGAGTCCGCGGGGATGTCCTCCTCCTCGTCCCTGATCATGGCTCGCTCTATCGGCGCTGGCGCGGGCGGGCAGGCCTCGGCCATTCGCGCGTCCCGTCCCCACTCCACGGCTTCAACCCACAAGGGTGGTGTTGGCGAATGGCCTGCACCACCCGTAAGTTTGCGGGGGACCAAGTAAGCGTCCCCCAAGGAAGGCGAGCGTCATGACGCCTGATCCGCACGAGGCCCTGGCTTTCGCCGAACGGTCCAGGGACCTGCACACCATCGAGGATCTCAACGCCGCGGCGGAATGCATCCTCTCGGATTTTGGCGTGACCTGCTTCTCCGCCAACCTGATCTCCACGCCCAGTCGTGTCGTCCGGCCGGGCATCCTGTTCGGCCACCAATGGCAAGCCTGGTCGCGCCACTATGGCTGTCGTCGCTACCACGAGGTCGATCCGGCGTTGCGGATGCTGCGCCATATGGCCATGCCCTTCACCTGGAGCGAGGCGCGCGACCGCTACCGTTCGCCGGAAGGTGCGCAGGTCATCCGTGATTGCCTGGACTTCACCGGCTGCGGCGAAGGCCTTGTGGTGCCCGTACGCGAACGCGATGGCGCCCTGCTGACCGCCGCCTTCAGCGGCCCGCGCCTGGAAACCGATCCCGAAGCCCGCGCGACCCTGCACCTGATCGGCCTCTATTACGTCACCCGCGGCCGCGACCTGGTCAACGGCGTCGGCTTCGAACCCGACTGCCCGCTCACCCAGCGTCAGCTCGACTGCCTGAGGTGGGCGCACGCGGGCAAGACCGACGATGAGATCGCCGTGATCCTCGGCATTTCACGCCACACCGCCCACATCCACATCGAGCACGCCAAACAGCTGCTGGGATCCTCCAAGCGCAGCGTGGCGGCGTTCCGGGCCTGGTGCGCGGGCTGGCTGGACTAGCCTGAACAGGTTATTTCCTCCGCCTCCTGACGATTGTGAAGATCAGCGCCTCAACCCTTGGGAGCGCCCATGATCCATCTCGTCACGGCGGCCAACCGCCATCTCTATGAACCTCAGCTCCAAGCCATGCACGCCGAGCGCAAGCGCCAGTTCGTGGATGGCCGCGGCTGGAACCTGCCGGTCCGCGACGGCGGCGAATACGACCAATTCGACGATGCCGACGCCGTCTACCTCATCGGCTTCGACAGCGGCGGCCAGATCAGCGTCAGCGCGCGCATCCGCCCGACGCTGTCCGGAGGCGTCATCGCCGACGTGTTCCCTCATCTCGTGCTGGAGGCCGAACAGCCGATCCGCGCGGCGGGCGCCTACGAGTGCACCCGCTACTTCACCACCGGCCATCATCGCGGCCTGCGCGGGTTCGAGGCTCGCTCACGGCTGCATATCGCCCTGATCGAGACCGTCCGGCACCTGAACGGTCGCCGTCTGCTCGGCCTGGTGGACCTGGACCTCATGACCCACCTGCGCCGCTTCAGCGGCCTGCGGCTTCGCCCCATCGGCCTGCCCGCCGCCTACGACGAGGGCGGCGTGACCATCGCCTTCGAGATCGGCGTTTGCGCCAACGATCTCGCGCATGCCCAAACCGTGCTCCAGATCCGTCACCGTCAGCTCTTCATCGCGCCGGAGTGGCTGCCCTCCAACGTCGACGTCCTGGCGATCGAGCGCGCCACCAGCGTCGTGCTGGCCGCGCCGGACACCGACCGCCGGGCCTTCAGCGACCGGGTCGCTCGCCTTGCCGAAGCGATCGTCTACCACCCCGACGTCGAGGCGCTGATGGCGAACATGGCGCTGGAGGACACGTGATGCCCGCCTCCGGGCGCGCGAAGGAGGCCGTCGCCCCCGCCGACGCGCCGTCGCTGCGCCCGCGTATGCGCGAGTGCCTTGGCTGGGTCGCCCAAGGCAAGAGCTCGGTCGATATCGGTCACATCCTCGGCCTCTCGCCGAGAACCGTCGACGAGCACGTCCGTAACGCGTGCCGTGTCTTCGGCGTGCGCACCCGGGTCCAGGCGGTCGCCCGTGCGCTCGAACTTGGATGGCTCGATCCGCCATGAGCCCGATGGACCGGGAAGCGCCAGGCGTGGAGGATCAGCCCGCCAGCAGCGCTTCCGACGCCTCGGGCGCCGCAACCTGGCGCGACCGCCCCCACTACGACGCCATGGGCCTGTGGGATCGCCGCGCCCTCGCCTGGGCCGGCCTGAGTCGTAATAAAGACTTCGCCACGGCGCGCACGGGCGCGGTGGACCCGCAAGCCTACGTGATCCGCGCCTCCCCGCTGCTGCTTGTGATCCCCGAGGCGACAGCCTTGGACTTCCTGCCCTGGGGGTTGCACTTTCGCCCTTCCGCCTGGCCAGCCCCTTGGCGGCCTGGCGTTATGGCGCGCCGAGGTCGATCCCGCTGTCGTGCCATGCGAAGTCGCCGCGGGCGCGGCCGATCCCGCGGACGTGTTCGATCTGGCGCGCCTGCCGTGCCCGGGTGTCGTAGTCAAAGGCCCATCGGGCGAGCATCTCGTGATCGGCGACGCCCGGATTCAGATCAGGCTCGATGTCCGGTTGGGGACCGTGCTGCAAGGCCCGGTCGCCTTGAGCTATGGGCTCGCAGGGCGGGTCGGTCTTGAACCCAAGCTGGAGACGCTGCAGCGCCTCGTCGCCCTGGCGCGGCTGGGTCGGATGCCTCGCCGCCCTTATCGGCCCGATCCTCGCGGCCGCCGTTGGGCGACGGCGCTGCGCGCGCGTGACGCCCGAAACGCTGGCGCCAGTCACCGGGAAATCGCTACGGTCCTGTTTGGCGAACGCCGCGTCGAGGCCGAATGGAACGGCATGTCCGACTATCTGCGGACCCGCGTCCAGCGATTGATCCGTCTGGGCGAAAGCCTGTCTCGCGGCGGCTATAGGCGACTGCTTGGATAGCCATGCCGGCGGGCCGCACGGAGCGCGGCCCGGCAACTAGACATGGCAAGAAACCGACGGCCGCGCCGTAGCCTTCTGCTTAAGTGGAAATTTAGCTCGAATTAATCTTCGACTCACAAATGACTCGCGATGATCCCTTCCGGAATTTCTGGAGGATGGGCTGCTACACCTCAGCTCTATTGCATTAGCTGCAATTGGGGGCGCCGCACAGGGTGTCATTGCGAGACTCGGGACCAGACGCCCGAAGGACATAGTTTATTCGTGGCCAAAACCTCTGACGAAGCGCTTCGCGATCCTGAATAGACCGATAGATTGGCTTTTAGGTCCTGGAACGCCGACATTTATTACGCGGCGTGACCTGCCGATCTTTCTTCTTCTTTTAGGCGGCGGCCTTCTCTTGCTTGGACTCTATGGCGCTGTTTTCGCCGGCGCGCAGCCGCTGTTCGAAGAAGCCTTCAAATCCGATCCCGCCGGAATCCTGTCGCTAACCGGTCTGCTATCCACCACCTATCTGGCGATGTTCGGCGCCGGCTATTTCCTGGCCAGCAGCTTTGTCGTGGACGGGATTCTCATCCTGAAGCGGAGCTGGCCGGAACTGGTGGGGTAAGGCGGCCTGGCCCCCTGGCGGTCGTCTCGACCGCCCCCTCCCTTCGCGCCCGGCGCCGGAACAGGCGCTCTACCGGGTTTCGCCGGCCTGTCGCCTGCCCCGAAGCCGCGGACACGGAACGGCCGTCCGACGCCCCGGCGTAACGGGGCGAACAGATCAAACAGAGCTGAGGGACGGACAGGGCCGGCCCCCGCTCCCGCCGAACCGCTAGCGGCGATCCTTGGCGGCTAAGGCGTTCACTCGCGCCGCCGGCTTCGTCCTGCTTGAGGCGCTGGACCTATGACCGGTGTTCGCGGCCGCAAACCCTCGCGCCGGCCTTTTTCCCCGCCCTTCGGGCTCCTCGCGACCGCTTCGCTGCAAAAAGCCCCTTGCTCGGGTCCTCCGCCCGGCTTCGGCCCTTCGGGTTCGTCCGCGGCCCCGCGGCCATCGCGGTCCGCCATCGCAGGGACGGTCCCGGCGACATCAAGGAGAACCCCCATGCCCGCAATCGGCTACGTCACCCAGCAAACGGACGGCGGCTTCAAGGGCCAGCTCAGGACCCTCAACATCCGCGCCGAGATCGAGATCGTCCCCAACACCTCGCGGCGCAGCGACAGCCAGCCCGACTTCCGGGTCTTCACCAAGGGCTACGAGATCGGCGCCGGCTGGAAGCGCGTCGGCGAGGTCTCCGGCCGGGAGTACGTCTCCCTCAGCCTCGCCGCCCCTGAGTTCGGGCCCCGCACCCTCTACGCCAACCTCGGCCGCGCCGCCGGCCAGGACGAGGATGGGGTGCTCGCCCTGATCTGGAACCCCGCCGACTGAACCTCGGCGCCCGCCCCCGGCCTCGCCGGGGGTGGGTGTCCGCCGGTTCGGCCCCCTCCGCCGCGCCGCTCTTGCGGTCGATCCTTTTTTTTTGGGGGGGGTCGTTTTCGCCCCCCTCCAAAATCCGACCCTCCCGACCGAGTCGCCTCAGTGGCCAAGCTCCCTGGGTCGCGGCCTTGCGCCGCCGCAAACGGCTCTGGAGGCCTCCCATGGAAGACGACATCGCCCGCGCCGCCGACGCGAAACGCGGCAGCCCCTATCTCTCGACCGTCCAGGTCGCCCGTTTTCTCGGCCTCGCTCCCCAGAGCATCGAGAAGATGCGCCGGCGCGGCGACGGGCCGCCGTTCCGCAAGCACGGCCGCTACGTCCGCTATCACGTCGACGACGTGACGGCCTGGTCCGGCGGGCGCATGCGCACCTCGACCAGCCCCCAGGC
>JBARAK010000139.1:0-9109 GCA_049791955.1 Caulobacteraceae bacterium | reverse complement strand
GCGCTGAACCGCCGCGACCGGAGCCGTCAGGCGGCGGCGGAGATGTCCTCGGCAGGCGGGCCGTCCAGGGCGTTGGCTACGCCGGCCAGCAGGTCGCCCGCGGTGATCGGCTTGGCGATGTGGCCGTCCGCGCCCGCTTCAGTACAGGCGCGCAGATGTTCGGGCATGGCGTTGGCGCTGAGCACCAGGATCGGCGTGCGGTCGAGCCCGCCGACGTCCTCGTGGTCGCGGATCGCGGCTATGGCGCTCAGGCCGTCCATGACCGGCATCTGCAGATCCATCAACACCAGGTCGAAGCGGGCGGCTTTGAACGCCTCCACCGCCTCCAGCCCGTTCTCCACGCAGGTGAGCTGAACGCCGGCCTGATCCATGATCAACTCGACCACCCGCCGGTTGGTCGCGTGATCGTCGGCCAACAGGATGCGCGCGGCCACTTCAGCCGGCTCGACCGGGACGAGGAGGACCGGGTTCGGGGTCTGCACGCGATTGGCGGCGTGCTCGGCATCCGGCAGGGGAAGCGTAAGGGCGAAGACTGCGCCCTGGCCCGGCGTGGAGTCCGCATCGAGGCCGCCGCCCATCAACTCGGCCAGATCGCGCGAGATCGCCAGCCCCAGGCCAGAGCCGCCGAAGCGGCGGGTGATGGAGCCGTCCGCCTGCACGAAGCGGCCGAACAGGGCGTTCTTGCGTGAAGGGTCGAAGCCGACACCGGTGTCGCGCACTTCCATGCGGTAGGTGCGCTGGGAAGGGTCCTCCAGCTGCACCCGCAGCACCACCGCGCCTTCAGCGGTGAACTTCACCGCGTTGCTCAGCAGGTTGACGAGGATCTGTTTGGTGCGGACTGGGTCGCCGACCACCTGGCGCTCCGCCGCCGGATCGATTTCCAGTTCGAGCGCCACCCGCTTCTCCAGGGCCGCGGAAACGAACAGGGCCGCCGCTTCGCGCGCAAGATCGGCAAGGCCGAAGGCTTCAGGATGGATCGACAGCCGGCCGGATTCCACCCGGGCGATATCCAGGATGTCCGACAGCAGGTGGTTCAGGGCGATGGTCGAGTTCTCGATGATCGAGACCATTTCGCGTTGGCGCGGCTCGAGCTGGGTCCGCGCCAGCACGCCGGTGATCCCAAGCACGCCATTCAGGGGCGTGCGGATTTCGTGGCTCATGTTGGCTAGGAATTCGCTTTTGGCCCGATTTGCGGTCTCGGCGGCGTCGCGGGCCTGGGCCAGGAGCTCGGCGTTGCGCTTGCGGGCGGTCACATCGACCAGGGCCGCGAGGCGAGCTGGCCGGCCTTCGTAGGTGGTCCGGCGGATGAACGGCTGGACCTCGATGACCTGTCCGTCGGCGCGACGATGGCGCCAAGTCTGTTGCACCGTCTGGGCGTCTCCCGGAACCGCCGCCTGACTCTTCAGGAAATCCTGATGCTGGTCGGCGTCCAGCGCGTTGAGGATGTTCATGCCCACCACCTGTTCGACTGAATAGCCGTACTGGCGCAGCGCGGCGTCGTTCACCGCCAGGACGCGCAGGGTGCGGCTGTCCCATACGCACATGGCCACCGGGCTTTCCTGGAACAGCAGGCGCGAGGATTCTTCCCTGGACTGAGCTTCGGTCTTGGCGGCTTCGAGTTTGCGCGCCAGTTCGGTCATCTCGGCGGCATGGCGGTGGTTGTCGGCGTTGGACGCCTGGAGTAGGCCCAGGGCGCTTCCCACGCCCACGTAGCGGCCCTCGTGCACCACGATGAAGCCCTTGAGCAGGTCGGCGCCCTGGCTGGACAGGGTGTCGCGGATCAGGTCGGCCGGCGAGGCGGCGCCCTCGACCACCAGAGGGTGCTCGTTCATCACCAGCGCGATCGGACGGGCCATATAGAGCGAACGGCCATACTGCGAGCCGATCTTCAGGGTGAAAGCGTTGCGTTCGACCAGGCCGACGGGCGCCTCGTTCTCGTCCACGACGGCGATCGCCAGAGTGTCGGGTTCCGCATTGAACCGATCCAGCACCGCCTGACCTGGGGTGTCCGGCGCAAGCGGCTCGGAATGCTCCGCCAGATCGAACAAGGACTGCATTTTCACCACTAACCCCGATCGCTGGCGGGGACCTACCGCAGTCAGTTGAAGCAACAATTAATGCAGGCATTTTGCCATTCATCCGCACAAGGATGAAGGCGCCCAAGCATTTCATAATTCCGTCATGTGCGAATATTTCACGCAGACGTCACGGAATCAGATTAGCAGCCTGCCCAATCAGGCTGTCGGTCCGAGCGGCCGCGGAGGGCGTCATGGCATTGGGCTGTCGCACCGTATTCATCTCGGATGTTCATCTTGGCACCCGTGGGTGTCAGGCCGAATTGCTGCTCGATTTCCTGAACCAGGTCCAATGCGACGCCCTGTACTTGGTCGGCGATATCGTCGACGGTTGGAAACTCAAGAGCGGATGGCGCTGGCCCCAGGCGCACACCGACGTGGTGCAGAAGATTCTCCGCATGGCCCGCAGCGGGGTCGAGGTGATTTACGTACCAGGTAACCACGATGACCGGGTCCGCGACTTCTGCGGCGTGCACTTCGGCGGAGTGGTGGTAGCGCGCGACGCCGTGCACGAAGCGGCGGACGGCAAGCGTTATCTGGTCACTCACGGAGACGAGTTCGACGGGATCGTCAGCCACGCCAAGTGGCTCGCCTTCCTGGGCGACTACGCCTATCGGGCGCTGCTGTCGCTCAACACCCGCTGGAACGGCCTGCGCCGACGGCTCGGTCTCGGCTACTGGAGCCTTTCGGCCTACGTGAAGCTGAAGGTGAAGAACGCGGTCCAGTTCATCGACGATTTCGAGCGAGCGGTTTCCGACGAGGCGCGGCGGCGCGGCGTGGATGGTGTGATCTGTGGCCATATCCACCATGCCGAAATGCGCGAGATTCATGGCGTTCTGTACGTCAACGATGGCGACTGGGTCGAAAGCTGTACGGCTGTGGTGGAGCACCATGACGGTCGGCTGGAACTGATTGACTGGGCGGCTGCACGCCAGGGCCGCGGCGCAGCTGTCACCGCCCCAGTCCGTCCCGCTCCCGAACTGTTCCCGCAACCCGTCCAGGTGTGATTGACGCTCCGCCAGACGTAGGTACAGGCTAGACCCCGCCAGCCGGCCATGTCCGTTCTTGGATTGAGGCGCTCTTTCCTGGCGTTACCGGGACGGAGCCTCGAATCTGAAGCCGACCTATAGTCCGGATATGCCGATCCTGGTGGTTTCGGCCCTTGCTGCGGCAGGCGTGGTCGTGCGCCCCTTCCGTATTCCCGAGGTCGTTTGGGCCGCCGCAGGTGCGGCTTGCGTGGTGGGGCTGGGCTGGCTCCCGTGGCAGGACGCCCTGCGGGCCGTCGCCCGCGGGAGCGACGTCTATCTGTTCCTGACCGGCATGATGCTGCTGTCCGAGACCGCTCGTCGCGAGGGCGTGTTCGACTGGGCCGCGGCCCGGGCGGCGAGCTTCGCTCGCGGATCGCCCCGCCGGCTGTTCCCACTCATATATGGAGTGGGCGTGGCGACGACGGTCCTGCTGTCCAACGACGCCACTGCGGTGGTGCTGACGCCGGCGGTGTACGCCGTCGCCCGCACCGCGCGCTGCGAACCGCTACCTTTCCTGTTCGTCTGCGCTTTTGTCGCCAACGCGGCGAGCTTTGTCCTGCCGATTTCCAATCCGGCCAACCTGGTGCTCTACGGGGGCCACATGCCGACGCTGGTGGCTTGGTTGGGCCGGTTCTTTCTGCCTTCAGTCCTCTCGATCGGCGCCACCTACGTTATCTTGCGCTGGGCGATGCGGTCGCACCTTCCGGAGGTCTGCGCTCAGCCGACGGCGAGTCCGATGCTATCGCGCAGCGGTCACGTCGCCTTGGGCGGGCTGAGCCTGACGGTGGTGGTTCTGCTGGCGGTTTCGGCCTTTGGTCTTCCCCTCGGCGCGCCGACTTTCGTCACCGGCGCTTTGACGGCCGTGGGTGTGTTGATCAGCAGGCGGGAGGGCCCCTGGCCCCTGATCCGGGGCGTGTCCTGGTCGGTTCTGTTGTTGGTGGGGGGTCTGTTCGTGTTGGTGGAGGCCCTCGATCGCGCAGGGGTCCCTCATTGGCTTGGCGGACTTCTGAGCGCGGCGACCGCTTGGTCCGCGCCCGCTGCGGCCGGCGGTGCGGGTCTGCTTGTCGCGTTCATTGGCAACCTGACCAACAACCTTCCTGCCGGACTGGTCGCTAGCTCCGTCATCGCACAGGTCCATCCGCCTCAGGCGGCGGTCGACTCCCTGTTGATCGGCGTGGATCTTGGCCCGAACCTTTCGATCACAGGGTCGCTCGCCACAATCCTATGGCTGGCGGTGATCCGGCGAGAAGGCGAGCACGTCGGCTTCTGGCGTTTCCTGAAATTCGGGGCGCTCGTCATGCCGCCCGCACTTATCCTCGCGATCGGGGCGCGGCTCCTGTCAGGCTGAAGCCGCCCCCGTGATCGTCAGCGCTCGCGGACGCAGCGAATAGAGGGCTCTTTCCCGACCTTGCAGAAGAAACTGCCCAGCATGGCGCGGCGAACCACAAGCTTGTCGCCACGCCTTGGCGTGTCGACGAGCTGCGCGGTGTCGATCTGGCGCCAGACGGCGTCCTCGCTGGTGGTCAGCAGCCACTTGCCATCGGCCTGCTGCTGGGCGGAGCCGATCTCGACGGAGATATTCTCGGGGGGCGCTTCTTTGGTCCCATGGGAGAAGATGCTGATGGATGGCAGATTGAAGCCGAAGGACTGACGATTGACCTGGCGCACCTGCTCGCGGTCCACCACGACCACGTCGCCCTTGTTCTGGGCTTGTTCGAAATTGTTCGCGGCCTTGTCATAACAGGCCAGCCGGGCGGCGTCGTCGGTCTGCTTGCGGCAGTCGGAGATCGCCTGCACCACGGCGGCGCGGCCGGGATCGACTCCACGCTGGGCATGCGCCATCGCGGGCGCCGCCAGCAGGAAAGCCGCCAGGAGGGTCTTGGACCTGATCCCCGTCATATTCTCTATACCCTTGGTGAATGGCGCCGACGCCTAGCCAGCCGCTGCGATATGAGGCTTCGGCTCAGCTTCGCGCAACACTCTCAGCAAATAGCGAAGTTGTTCTTTATCCCTTGCGCTCGCGACGACACGCTTATGCGAGGGGGCTTTGTGCGTTACGCCGGGAGGGCCCACCGATCAGGGCGTTCAGTGACGCCAAGGCGGCCGTCGCTACTCCCAGCAGCCGAATCTAGATCCGCGACCTTCTGAGCGGGGTTATTTTGGTGAAGCGGCGGGAAGACACGCGGTGGTCTGCCCTCGAGAAGGCTTGAGGGTCGATGGAGCGTCGAGGTTCGCGTTCATAAGAATAAGCCGCGCCGCATTCGAATTTGAAATTGCCGGCATGAAATGCATGTTGCCGAACATGAAATCAGTTGGGATTTTTTATGGCGTGATAGGATGTATTTTTATATGTGCGGGAAAATGTAGATAAATATGAAGTCAATTTTTAAATTGATTCAATTTTACCAAATCATAACTTGGACTGCGTCGGATTTACTTGATATCGAATTTCCTGTGCTTCGGGGGAGGGGGCGGTCCAGATGGACCGAAACGAGAACATCGCCCCTCTCGACCAGCCCAAGGAGTGTATGGTATACGAAATACCGTTTAATGTGCCGGCCAATTGTCAGCGGCGCCACATTCGTGCGCCGTGTGTGGCGGCCCTGTGACCAAGATGCGACAGCGCCGCGTCGATCGGATTACGACTACGTAACCCCGATTGACCGTTTCCCTCCACGTGTCTTCTAGTTGCCATCAACCGGCGGGGACCCGTGCGGGGACGTTTTCATATCGTGAGTTGGCTGGAGGCGAACGCCCGGCCGCTCCGGAGGGGAAGAAGTTGAAAATCAGATCCATGCGCGAACGTCTGCTTGCGTCGACGGTCATCGTCTGCGCTTTCGCCTTTGCGACGGCGGGGCAGGCTGCTGCACAGGCCGTCCAAACCGCACCGCAAACCGGTGGCCCTCAACCGTCCGCACCGACCGGCGGGACCGACGCCACCCCGGCGGCCGCCGCGACGACGGCTGTCAAGGAAGTCGTGGTCACCGGTTCGCGCATCCCGCAGCCGGGCCTGACCTCCACCAGCCCGCTGACCGTGGTCAATGACCAGGAGATCAAGCTCGAAGGCGTCACCGACACCATCGACCTGCTGAACCAGTTGCCCCAGACCAACGGCAACTTCGGCAACCAGCCCAACCCGCTGAGCAGCGAAAGCGGCATCGCCACCGTCAACCTGCGCGGCCTCGGCGCCTCGCGCACCCTGGTGCTGCAGGATGGCAAGCGCCTGGGCCCCGGCGACCCGAACATCGGCGGCGCGTCGGACATCGACCAGGTCCCGGTCGAGCTGATCGACCGCGTGGAAGTGGTGACCGGCGGCGCCTCGGCGGCCTACGGTTCAGATGCCGTCGCCGGCGTGGTCAACTTCGTCATGAAGCACGACTTCCAGGGCGTGCAGTTCAACGTGCAGGGCGGCTTCGACCAGCACGACAACCACAATTCCCTGATGCAGGGTCTTGAGAGCCAGGCGGGCTTCAACTCACCGAACGGCAGCGTCGTCGACGGGCAGGCCTGGAGCGCTTCGGCGATCTTCGGCGCCAACACCGCGGACGGCAAGGGCAACGTCGAGGGCTTCGTCTCCTATCACCATCTCGACCCGGTGACCGAAGGTTCGCGCGACTTCTCGGGCTGCCTGCTGGCGGCGAGCAAGACGAACGTTCCGAGCTGCAGCGGTTCGGCCAACTCGAACCTGTTCGAGGACCAGAACCCCGGCGCGGCGAACCAGGGCACGGACTATTCCGTCCTGGGCCACAATTTCGTCCCGTATGGCACGCCGGGCACGACCCCGGGGGCGCTGTTCAACAGCTCGCCTTATGAGTACCTGCAGCGCCAGGACGAGCGCTACCAGGCGGCGGCCTTCGCCCACTACCAGATCAACTCGAAGGTCGAGGTCTACAACGACTTCGACTTCATGGACGACCGCACCAGCTCGTTCATCGCCCCCAGCGGCGCCTTCTTCGGCAGCACCACCACGGCGGGCAACCCCAACGGCGCGCTCAGCGTGAATTGTAACAATCCGCTGCTGAGCGCCCAGCAGGTCAACGCGATCTGCACCCAGGACGGCTTGGGTCCCAACGACACCGCGTCGCTGCTGGTCGGGCGCCGCAACGTCGAGGGCGGCGGGCGCTTCACCCAGTCCGAGCACGAAAGCTTCCGCGACGTGATCGGCTTGCGCGGCGACCTGGACGACGCCTGGCACTATGACGGCTACGCCCAGTATAGCCGCGTGAACTTCTCCTCGATCCAAGGCGGCTATCTCAGCAACAGCCGCATGTCCAACGCCGTGGACGTGGTCAACGGTCCCAACGGCCCGCAGTGCGCCAGCGCGACGGCGGTGTCGCAGGGCTGCGTGCCCTACAACATCTTCCAGGACGGCGGCGTCACCCAGGCGGCCCTGAACTACCTGACCTTGTCCGGCCAGGAGCAGGGCTTCACCCAGGAGCAGGTCGCCCACTTCGACATCACCGGCCAGCTTGAGAAGTATGGGGTCAAGTCGCCGTTCGCCGATCGTGGCGTCGGCATCAACGTCGGCACCGAGTATCGCCGCGAGCAGCTGGGGGTGTCGCCGGACGAGACCCTGCAGGGCAACGACCTGGCCGGCGGCAGCGGCAGCCAGCTGCCCGTCAACGGCAACTTCGACGTCTATGAAGTGTTCGGCGAAGTCATCGTGCCGATCGCCAGCAACCAGCCCTGGATCAAGGACCTGAGCTTCGACGGCGGCTACCGCTTCTCCGACTACAGCTCGGTCGGCAATACCGAGAGCTACAAGGTGTCGCTGGAATACGCCCCGACCCGGGACATCCGCTTCCGCGGGTCGTTCCAGCGGGCCCTGCGCGCGCCGAACGTGAACGAACTGTTCACCTCGGCCACCGCCACCCAGGCCGGTGACCTCGGCGTCGATCCCTGCGCGGCCATCGGCTCGCCCAACAGCATGGCCACGGCGACTCTGGCCCAGTGCCTGAACACCCACGTGACCGCAGCCCAGTACGGCAACGGCTACGCGCCGAGCACGACGACCCCGAGCGGCGAGAAGGGCACGAATACCATCAGCCAGTGCCCGGCCGCCCAGTGCGGCGCCCTGGTCGGCGGCAACACCAAGCTGGGTCCGGAAACCTCCGACACCGTGTCGTTCGGCGGCGTGTTCACCCCGCGTTGGGTGCCGGGCCTCAGCTTCAGCGTCGACTACTACAACATCACCGTTAAGAACCTGATCGGGACCATCCCGGGTGGCACGACGTTGCAGCAGTGCCTGAGCAGCGGCTCGCCGTTCTTCTGTAACCTGATCCAGCGCTCGCCGACTGGCCTGCTGTTCGGCGACGCCTCGCCGACGACCGCGGGCTTCGTCAACGAGACCAACCTCAACACCGGTTACCTGAAGACCAGCGGCATCGACTTCGAAGGCAACTACCGTGTCCGCCTTAACGACCTGCCCTACCTGACCAACTACGGCAACATCGGTGCGCTGAACTTCAGCTACAACGGCAACTACACCGCGCACTACATCATCGAGTCCGTGCCCGGCGGCGGCAGCTTCGACTGCGCCGGCTACTACGGCCTGACCTGCAGCGGCGCCACCGGCGGCAATGCGGGCGGCGCCAACCCGCACTTCACCAACAAGCTGCGGATGACCTACCAGTCGCCGTACAACTGGCTGGCGTCGATCCAGTGGCGCTACATCGGTGGCCAGAAGTACGAAGGCCTGGCCTCCAACCCGCTGCTGTCGGCGGGCGAAGCGGTCTCGCCGTTCGACTCTCAGCGCAGCGGTATCAGCTACGTCGACCTGTCGGCCAGCTGGCAGATCAAGGAAGGCCTGACGCTGCGGGCTTCGGTGAACAACGTGTTCGACCAGGATCCCCCGATCTTCTCGAGCAACGTGGTCTCTTCGGGCGGCCCGAACAGCTTCTCCAACTACGACCTGCTGGGCAGGACCTTCTCGTTCGGCCTCACCGCCGACTTCTAAATCGAGCTACAGACAGACACCTAAGGGGGCGGCGGTCTTCGGACCGCCGC
>JBARAK010000138.1:0-6538 GCA_049791955.1 Caulobacteraceae bacterium | reverse complement strand
GCCCGAACGGCTGGCGCGCCTGCGCGCCCACGGGATGGACGACGCCGCGCTCGCCCGCCTGCATGCACCGATCGGACTGGATCTCGGCGGCAAGGCCCCGTTCGAGGTGGCGGTCTCGGTGCTGGCCGAGATCATCGGCGAGGCCTGCGCCACCAAACCGTCAGCGTGGCTGCGGGTGGATGCGCGCCGGGACGAAGCCGCCGCCTGACCGGGCTTGCGGTCTCCCCTCCCGCCGCGGCTTTCCCGCCAAGCGGGGCTTTGACAGCATCGCCAAAGCTTGAGCAATCTCCGCCGTCGATCGCGACAGGAGCCCCCGCATGCTGCGTCTCACCCGCGCCGAAGGTCCCGAGCCGGAAGACCTCCATTTCTCGCGCCGCGCGCTCGGCGGCATGATCTTCGCGGGCTACGCCGCCGCCGCCCTGGCCGCCGAAGCCGCCCCGATCACCACCGACAGCGAAGGCCTGGAGACCGCCACCATCGCCATCCCGGAAGGGGGGGAACAGCTTCCGGCCTACATCGCCCGGCCCAAGGGACACGGCCGCCATCCGGCGGTGCTGGTCTGCTCGGAAGTGTTCGGCGTCCACGCCTACATCCAGGACATCTGCCGCAGGCTGGCCAAGCTGGGCTACGTCGCGGTCGCGCCGGCCTTCTTCTTCCGCGCCCCGGATGGGGACAAGCTGCCCACCATCACCGACTTCCCCACCATCGGGAAGATCGTGGCGACCGCCCACCTGGAGCAGGTGATGGGCGATGTGGGCGCCACCCTGAGCTGGCTGCAGGCCCAGCCGTTCGTCGATCCGCACAAGCTGGCGGTGACCGGCTTCTGCTGGGGCGGCGGGACCACCTGGATGTCCGCCTCGCGCTTCCCGCAGCTGAAGGCCGCCGTGGCCTGGTACGGCCCGGTCGCCCACCCGCCGGAAGGCAAGGGCGAGGCCGGACGCGACTATCCGATCGACGTGGTGGGCAAGCTGAAGTGCCCGGTTCTCGGCTTCTACGGCGCCAAGGACCAGGGCATCACCGCCGATCACATCGCCGCCATGCGCGAGGCCCTGTCCAAGGCCGGGGTGAACGACGAGATCGTGGTCTATCCGGACGCCGGCCACGGCTTCCACGCCGATTACCGCGAAAGCTATAACCAGAAGGACGCCGAGGACGGTTGGCGACGGATGCTGGCCTTCTTCCGCGCCAACGGCGTGGCCTGAAAGGCTTGAACCGGGCGGCTGCGGTGGGAACACCGCGCCGTCATGCCCGGTTCATCTGCGTCCGCCCATCCTTCCAGGGCTTCGAGAACGAAGGGCGGCGGCCGGTGTCGACTCCCGGCGTCCGGCCGTCGCCTTCCGGAATTGACGTGTTCGAGAACAGTAACGGCAAGAGTTGATGCGCCTTCGCAACCTGATCGCCCTACTCCCCGCCTTCCTGCTGCTGGCCGCCGCAGCGCCCGAGCCGCAGAAGCAGGTCGACCTGCAACGCTACGCCGGCCGCTGGTACGAGGTGGCGCGCCTGCACAACCTGCTGGAAGAAGCCTGCACCAACGCCGAGGCCCTCTACGCGCCCCGTCCCGACGGCGGCTACACGGTCACCCAGACCTGCATGCACGCCAACGGGAAGAGCAAGGACTTCCGGGCCGACATGAAGATCCTGGACCCCGGCATGAACGCCAAGTTCCGGCTGACCTTCTTCCCCTTCGTCTACAAGGACTACTGGGTGCTGGACTATGCGACCGACCACAGCTGGGTGGTGCTGGGCGAACCGACCGGCAGGTATCTCTGGCTGTTCAGCCGCAGCCCCAATCTCCAGGTCGACAAGGCCGCCCTGGTCGCCAAGGCCAAGGCGCTCGGCTACGACATCAACAAGCTGATCTACAACAAGGGCGCCTGATCCGCGGCCGAGGGCCGAGCCTTCGCCGGGCGGGGTTGACTCCGAACGAAGAGGGAACATCCTGGCGGGGTGAGCCTCGTCACCCTGTCAATCTCCCGTCCTGAAACCACCGGCGCGGTGACCCGCGGCGCGGCGCGCCTGCTGGTGCAGCTCGGCTACGCTCCGGTGCCGGAGGCGCCGCTGCCGAACGGACGGCGCGCGGACCTGATGGCGCTCGGCCCCAAGGGCGAGATCGTCATCGTGGAGGTGAAGTCCTCGATCGAGGACTTCCGCACCGACCAGAAGTGGACCGAGTACGCGCCCTACTGCGACGCCTTCTATTTCGCCGTCGCCCCGGAATTCCCCCGCGAGGTCCTGCCCGAGGGCCTCGGACTGATCGTGGCCGACGGATTCGGCGGCGCGGTCCTGGCCGAAAGCCCGCTGATTCCGCTGGCCGCCGCGCGCCGCAAGGCGCTCACCCTGGCGCTCGGACGTCTGGCCGCCCTGCGCGCCTTGTAGGACGGTCGACCATTTTCATCCTTGACGCCGGCCACCCTCCCCTTTCGCACCGCCCAGGCGGCCGCCGATCGCCAGGTTTGTGAATTTGCGAACGATTCCAGACACCTTTCGACGGGACCCATCCGGGAAGGCGTTCAGGCGGCGGTGAAAAAGCGAAGCGGCCCGCCGTAACCTAATCCCGCCACTTTCGTTGACAGCACCGGGCGTAGGTTTAAATAGCCCGAGCCGTTGTTACAGACGCGAAGGGGCGGGTATGAGTCAGGCTAGGGCTGACACGAAAGGGCCGACGGGAGCTCCCCGGGAGCGGCCTATGTCCCCCCACCTGCAGATCTGGCGCTGGCACATCACGATGGCCGCCTCGATCGCCACCCGGGCGACCGGCGTGGCGCTGTATGTCGGGTTGCTGATCATCGCCGGCTGGGCCCTGGCCCTGGCGCTCGGACCGAACGCCTACGCGGGCTACATGGCCCTGCTCGGCTCCCCGATCGGCCTGCTGGTGCTGTTCGGCCTGACCGTGTCGATCTTCTACCACCTGGCCGCGGGCCTGCGGCACCTGGCCTTCGACTCCGGCAAGGGCTTCCTGCCGGCCACCGCCAACGCCACCGCCTGGGCCTCTTTCGCCTTCGGTATCGTCGCCGCCGTGGCCGTGTTCGCCGCCGGCTTCCTGATCAAGGGCTGACCGATGAGCGTCTCCTCCTATCGCACGCCCCTCTCCCGCGCCCGCGGCCTGGGCAGCGCGCACAACGGCGTCGGCCGCTTCATCAGCGAGCGCGCCACCTCGGTCGCCCTGGTTCCCCTGTCGCTGTGGGCCGTCTACGGCGCGCTGGCGGTCGGCCACACCGGCTACGCCGGCGCGGTCGCCTTCCTGCAGTCCCCGGTCAACGCGGTGCTGGCGGTGCTGACCATCGTGGTCACCGCCCTGCACATGAAGATGGGCATGCAGGTGATCATCGAGGATTACCTGCACCAACCCGCCAGCAAGATCCCGGCCCTTCTGCTCAACTCCGCCGTCTGCTGGCTCGCCGCCGCCCTCGGCGCCTTCTCCGTCCTGAAAGTCGCCCTGCTGGGCGTGGGAGCGCACTGACCATGGCCGCCTACGAGTTCGTCGACCACACCTACGACGTCGTGGTGGTGGGCGCGGGCGGTTCGGGCCTGCGCGCCGCACTGGGCTGCGCCCAGGCCGGGCTGAAGACGGCCTGCGTGACCAAGGTGTTCCCCACCCGCTCGCACACCGTCGCGGCCCAGGGCGGCATCTCGGCCGCGCTCGGCAACATGGGCCAGGACGACTGGCGCTGGCACATGTACGACACCGTCAAGGGGTCGGACTGGCTGGGCGACCAGGACGCCATCGAGTACCTGACCCGCAACGCCCCCGCCGCCGTCTACGAGCTGGAGCACTGGGGCGTGCCGTTCTCGCGCACCGACGAGGGCAAGATCTACCAGCGCGCCTTCGGCGGCATGACCAAGAACTTCGGCGAGGGGCCGATCCAGCGCACCTGCGCCGCCGCCGACCGCACCGGCCACGCCATCCTGCACACGCTCTACGGCCAGTCGCTCCGCCGCCAGGTGGAGTTCTTCGTGGAGTTCTTCGCCCTCGACCTGATCATGGAAGACGGCGTCTGCCGCGGCGTCACCGCCTGGAAGCTGGACGACGGCACCCTGCACCGCTTCTCGGCCCAGATGGTGATCCTGGCCACCGGCGGTTACGGCCGGGCCTATCTGTCGTGCACCAGCGCCCACACCTGCACCGGCGACGGCAACGCCATGGTGCTGCGCGCCGGCCTGCCGCTGCAGGACATGGAGTTCGTGCAGTTCCACCCGACCGGCATCTACGGCGCGGGCGTGCTGATCACCGAAGGCGTCCGCGGCGAAGGCGGCTATCTGACCAATTCGCAGGGCGAGCGCTTCATGGAGCGCTACGCCCCCTCGGCCAAGGACCTGGCCTCGCGCGACGTGGTCAGCCGCTCGATGACCGTGGAGATCAAGGAAGGCCGCGGCGTGGGTCCGAACAAGGACCACATCTTCCTGCACCTCGACCACCTCGATCCCAAGGTGATCCACGAGCGCCTGCCAGGCATCTCGGAATCGGCGCGCATCTTCGCGGGCGTGGACGTGACCAAGGAGCCGATCCCGGTGCTCCCGACCGTCCACTACAACATGGGCGGCATCCCGGCGAACTACCACGGCGAGGTGCTGACCAAGGAAGGCGAGAACAACGACAAGGTGGTGCCGGGGCTGATGGCCGTCGGCGAGGCCGCCTGCGTGTCGATCCACGGCGCCAACCGCCTGGGCTCCAACTCGCTGACCGACCTGGTGGTGTTCGGCCGCGCCGCCGGCCTGCGCGCCGCCGAGATCGTCAAGCCGGGCGAAGGCAGGCGCGAGATCGGCAAGGCGCTGACCGAACAGCACCTGGAGCGCTTCGACCGCTTCCGCAACGCCTGCGGCTCCACCCCCACCGCCGAGCTGCGCAACGATATGCAGCGGGCGATGCAGGAGGACGTGGCGGTGTTCCGCATCCAGGAAAGCCTGGAGCAGGGCGTCAAGCGCATCGCCGACGTCTATTCCAAGGTCTCCGACGTGAAGGTCTCCGACCGCGGGATGATCTGGAACACCGACCTGATGGAGACGCTGGAGTTCGACAACCTGATCGGCCAGGCGGCGGTGACGGTGAACTCGGCGGTGAACCGCACCGAAAGCCGCGGCGCCCACGCCCGCGACGACTATCCGGATCGCGACGACGCCAACTGGATGAAGCACACCCTGGCCTGGCTGGACCCGACCAGCGGCAAGGTGAACATCGACTACCGTCCGGTGCACTCCTACACCATGACCAACGACGTCGCTTACATCCCGCCCAAGAAGCGGGTGTACTGAGGCGTGACGCCCATCCTGCCCGAACCGCCGCGCGGCCGCTTGGCCGCACCAGCGCCCCGTCTCTGAAGGACCTGTTCGATGGTCGAATTCGCCCTGCCCAAGAACTCCAAGATCACCAAGGGCAAGCACCACCCCGCCCCCGAGGGCGCCAAGAAGGTCAAGACCTTCAAGGTCTATCGCTACGACCCCGAGACCGACGAGAACCCCCGCTGGGACACCTATGACGTAGCGGTGGACCAGTGCGGGCCGATGGTGCTGGACGCGGTCCTGCACATCAAGAACACCATGGACCCTACCCTGGCCTTCCGCCGCTCCTGCCGCGAAGGCGTCTGCGGGTCCTGCGCCTTCAACATCGGCGGGCGCAACACCCTGGCCTGCACCCACGCCTGGGCCGACATCCCGGGCAATCAAATCTCCATCTCGCCGCTGCCGCACATGCCGGTGGTGAAGGACCTGGTGGCGGACCTGACCCTGTTCTACGCCCAGTACGAGTCGATCGAGCCCTGGCTGCACACCGACACCCCCACCCCGCAGAAGGAGTGGGTGCAGGCGCCGGAAGACCGCCAGAAACTGGACGGCCTGTACGAGTGCATCCTGTGCGCCTGCTGCTCGACCTCCTGCCCGAGCTATTGGTGGAACCAGGAGAAGTATCTGGGACCGGCGGCGCTGCTGCAGGCCTATCGCTGGCTGGCCGACAGCCGCGACGAGGCGACCGGCGAGCGGCTCGACTACCTGGAAGACCCGTTCAAGCTCTATCGCTGCCACACCATCATGAACTGCGCCCAGGTCTGCCCGAAGGGGTTGAATCCGGCCAAGGCCATCGCCTCGATCAAGGCCATGCTGGTCGACCGGGTGCTCTGAACCTCCGGAAATCACGGGATTCTTCGACCGGAACGGCAAGCTCTGCGCCACGCGCTCCGGCCGGTCGAAGATTTCAGGTGAGAAATATATACGTTCCCGCTACCGTCGCCGTGTTCGGCGCAGGTTGGGCATGAGGAACGTCGTCTCCGCCACCGCCGAGCCTGACAGTGGGTTTAAACCCCTCGTCAGCTTGTGTTCAGCTTAGCGTCCCTACAACGAACGCACTGACCGCCCGCCCCCAAACAGGAGCCGGAGCGGCGATGGAGGCAAGAATGAATAGGAAACTTATCGTAGCGGGCGTGCTGGCGGCCCTGCTGCCCGGAGCGGCCCTGGCTCAGCCGCCAGATCCGAACTGCGTGCGTTCCAACCACGCCAGCACGGCCGAAGGCGCCATCCTGGGCGCGGGCGCGGGCGCCCTGCTCGGCAG
>JBARAK010000137.1:0-16863 GCA_049791955.1 Caulobacteraceae bacterium | reverse complement strand
CGCCTCAGCCGACGCCCCCATCGCCACCGATGGGCCGGAGGGGACGGTGTCGGAAGTGGTGGTGCACGGCCAGCGTAACAGCCTGGAGCTGCCCGCCGACGTGGACAAGACCGGCACCAGGCTGGAGGACCTGCCCAGCAGCGTGCAGGTGATCAACCGCGACCTGGTCAACCAGCAGGGCGGCATCTCGCTCAACGACGCGATCCGCAACGCCAGCGGCATCAGCCGCGGCGGCCAGGACGGCTATGGCTTCTACGACCGCTTCCTGATCCGGGGCCTGGACGCGCGCATCTTCGACGAGGGCTTCGACGACGGCGACCAGCGCAATGGCATCCCCCACTCGATGAACGGGGTGGAGCAGGTCGAGATCCTGAAGGGGCCCGGCTCGGCCCTGTTCGGCAGCGGCCCACCGGGCGGCGCCATCAACATCGTCCACTACCCCGCCACCGCCACGCCGGACTGGGGCGGGACGCTGCAGGGCGGCTCCTACGGTTCGATATCGGCCAACCTGTTCGCCACCGGGGCGACCGGGATCGAGGGGCTGAACGCGCGCGTCGACGGGCTGGTGCAGCACTCCGACGGCTTCCGCGGCCTGGGCAGCGACGATGACGAGATCCGACCGGAACTGACCTGGACCGGGGACGGCCACGTGGTCAACCTGAGCGCCGACATCCGCTACCTCGCCGGCACGCCGGACCCGGCTGGCCTGATCTACGTCAACGGCAAGCCGATCACCGGCGTCTCGCGCACCACCAACTACTCCACCCCGTTCGGCTTCGGCGACCAGGGCCTGCTGCGGATCATCGGCTCGGACGCGTGGACGATCGCGCCGTTCCTGACCATCAACAACCGCTTCTCCTACATGTACCGCGACCTCTCGATCCTGCGGAACGGCGACAGCGGCGCGGTGGTGGGCGACGAGCTGACCGGCCGCCTGTTGCGCAAGCAGCACGACCTGATCAACGACTACGACTACGAGCTGGAGCCGGTCTGGACCTTCCGCACCGCCGGGATCGGCCACACCCTGCTGACCGGCTTCGAATACCAGCACCAGCAGTTGCACACCGACCGCGCCACCGCGAGCCTGCCCAACATCACCAACATCTTCGACCCGGTGATCCCGGAGGTGTCGGAGGGCAGCCTCGACTTCCTGCGCGACGCCACCCACTCGGGCAGCATCGACCGGCTGTACGCCGACTATTACTCGCTCTACGCCACAGACCAGGTGGACCTGACCGAGCGCTGGAAGTTCCGGGCGGGTGTACGCGAAGACTTCTGGAACACCCAACTGGACCCGGAGGTGTTCGTCCCCGGCCGTCTCGACCCGTCAGGCGGCGGCGGACTGCTGGAGCCCGGGAACAACCCGACCCGCCACGACACCCCGTTCAGCTGGAACGTGGGCACGATCTACAAGCTGACGCCCAACATCTCGCCCTTCATCGGCGTGTCCAAGAGCCATCTGGCGGTGTTCAGTTCCGAAGCGACCCAGAACGGCCTGGCGGCGCCGGAATCCGCCCTGCAGTACGAAGGCGGGGTGAAGGTCGTGGCCCTGGGCGGACGCGCCAGCCTCAATGTCGCGGGCTTCGACGTGAAGCGGGACAACGTCTTCAACCTGGTCAACGACGTCCCGACCTTCGACAACCAGGCCACCTGGGGCGGCGAGGCGGACCTGAGCGTCCAGGTCACCACCCGCTGGCTGGTCACCGCCAACATGACCGCGCAGCACGCGGTGCTGACCAACGACCCGTCCACCCCCGGCTCGAATGGCAAGATCCCGATCGGCGTGCCCGAGCACCTGGCCAACATCTGGACCAGCTACACCTTCCCGGTGCGGGGCGAGGACGGCCTGCGGGTGAGCGGCGGCGTCGACTATCGCGACCGCATGTTCGCCGACGTCCTGAACACCGACCGGGTCCCGAGCTATGTGATCGGCGATATCGAGATGGCCTATCTGCACCGGAACTGGACGGCCACGGTGGGGATCCGCAACATTGCCGACACCACCTACTTCGTGTCCACCAATGCAGTGGGCGGCCTGGTGGGCGATCCGCGCACGGTGTTCGCCTCGATCAGCCGCCGCATGGGCGGCTGACGGCCCGGCCAGGACGGAGGCGGCGGCTGCGACGGCCGCCTCTTTTCCTGCTTTTGGCATGCGCGATAGCTGAAATTACTATCCCGCTCGGCCGTTAATGGTCACGAATAGACGTAGATCCTGAATCGTGCAGTCATCCGACCTGCGCTGGATGGGGAAAGACGCGATGCACTACGATATCGTGGTCGTCGGCGGCGGCGCGGGCGGCCTGGAACTGGCGGCCCGGCTGGGACGCGCCCTCGGCCGTCGGCGGGGGCGCGAACGGGTCGCCCTGATCGACCGCACCATCATCCACATCTGGAAGCCGACCCTGCACGAGATCGCGGCGGGCACCCTGGACCTGCACCAGGAGGCGCTGTCCTACCCGATCCTGGCCGCGCGCAACCACTTCAGCTTCCTGCTGGGCGAGATGACCGGCCTGGACCCGGCGGGAAAGACCCTGACCCTGGGCGAGCGGCGCGATCCCCTGGGCCGGACCATCGCACCGGAACGGTCGGTGACCTTCGGCTTCTGCGTGCTGGCGGTGGGCTCGGGTTCGAACCTGTTCAACACCCCCGGCGCCGAGCGGGCCTATGTGCTGGAGCGCACGGACGATGCGGAGCTGTTCCACCACGTGCTGCTGGACGCCTTCACCCGCGCCTCGTTCTCGCCCAGCCACGCCCTGAGCGTGGCCATCGTCGGCGGCGGCGCCACCGGCGTGGAGCTGTCGGCGGAACTGCTCGAAGCCCATTCCGAATACCAGGAGGGGTTCGTCGCCGAGCAGCGGTTCCGCCTGGACATCGCCGTGATCGAGGCCGCCCCACGCATCCTGGGCGGCCTGCCGGAGAAGATCTCGCGCCAGGCGACCACGGCGCTGGAGCGCAAGGGCGTGCGCGTGCTCACCGACGCCAAGGTGGTCAGCGTCGACGAAGACGGCCTGGAGACCAGCGCCGGGCGCATCCCGGCCCAGCTGGTGGTATGGGCCGCCGGCGTGAAGGCCGCCCAGGGCAACGCCGGTCTCGGCCTGGACACCACCGCCTCCAACCAGATCATGGTGGACGACCGGCTGCAGGCGTCGGCGCCCGACATCTACGCGCTGGGCGACTGCGCCGCCTGCCCGTGGGAGAATGGCCGGCTGATCCCCGCCCGCGCCCAGGCCGCCCACCAGCAGGCCAGCTACCTCGCCAAGGTGCTGCTGGCCCGGCTGCGCGAGGGGCGTGTGGACAAGCCCTTCGTCTACAAGGACTTCGGCTCGCTGGTATCCCTGGGCGAAGGCCGCGGCGTGGGCACGCTGATGGGCGGGCTCGGCGGCCGTAACTTCTTCGTCGAGGGGCTGGTGGCGAAGTGGATGTACATGTCGCTGCACATCATGCACCACCAGGCCATCCTGGGCACGGTGCGCACCGGCGTGCTGGCCCTGGCCCGCCTGCTGCAGCAGCGGGTGTCAGGGCGTCTGAAGCTGCACTGAGCCCCGGCCCCTATCCCTCGACCTCCCAGTACGGCTGCCTGCCGAAGCGGGCGTGGAGGAAGTCCAGGAACGCCTTCACCTTCTGGGTCGGAGCGTGGTGGGGCGGCGGGTAGAGGCCGAATATGCCGCTGGGCTGGGTGGCGATCATCGAGGTCCATTCCGGCAGCACCCGCACCAGCCGCCCGGCGCGGATGTCGTCGCCCACCAGCCAGGTCGGCAGCAGCACCACCCCCAGGCCCGCCACGGCCAGGTCGCGCAATGGCTCGGAATCGTCCGCCCGGATCGCGCCGCAGACGGTGATGGCCTGGCGCTCGCCGCCCTTGGCCGGCTCGAAGAACCAGGCGGGGGTGGGCTGCAGCGAATAGATCAGGCAGTCGTGCTCGGCGAGGTCCTGGGGCGCGCGGATGGCCGGCTGGCGCTCCAGATAGGCCGGGCTGGCGCAGACCACCCGCCGGTGCGGGGCCAGCTTGCGGGCGATCAGCGAGGAATCGAGCATGGGGCCGATCCGGATCGCCACGTCGGCGCCCACCGAGATCAGGTCCACCCGCACGTCGGTGAAGGCGATGTCCAGGCGGATGTCCGGATAGGCTGCCAGGAAGTCGGGGATATGCGGCGCCACATGCAGGCGCCCGAACGCGGCCGGCGCCTGCACCCGCAGCGTGCCCTGGGGTTTGAGGTCCATGCCCAGCGCGGTGCGACGGGCGTCCTCCACGTCGCGCAGCACCTTGCGGGCCTGCTCGTAGAAGCCGGCTCCGGGCTCGGTCAGGTGCACACGGCGGGTGGTGCGATGGAACAGGGCCGCGCCCAGGTCCGCCTCCAGCGACGCCACCGCCCGCGAGGCCGCCGAGGTGCGCACCCCCAGGTCCGCCGCCGCCGCGGAGAAGCTGCCGAGCTCCACCACGCGGACGAACACCCGCATCGCGTTGAGAAGATCCACCTCGCCTCCGTTGGATCGCCGCTTCCGAGATTGTTGTCCTGGGGGCAAAAATCATTCCCGGCAGGCGCGCTATCTCGCTCTCCAACCTAGCGCTAAGCCTCGCGCGCCAGGGCGATATCAGTCATCAGCCACGCCGCCGCGCGCACCGGTGACGCCCTCACAGGACCGCTCCCCCCACGCCGGAACGGCCCCGCTGCAACGAAGCCGGCGGAGAGGAATGCAATGTCGGGCAAGCCCAAGATCGCCGACTATCACGGACCGGCCGGGGGCGTCGGCGCGCTGGATGCGGTCGAGCGTCACCTGTGCCGGCAGAAGGTGTTCGTCAGCGGCAACCGCGCCCTGCTGTCGATGAACCAGCCCGAGGGCTTCGACTGCCCCGGCTGCGGCTGGCCAGACCCCCAGCACACCAGCTCGTTCGAATACTGCGAGAACGGCGCCAAGGCGGTGGCCTGGGAGTCGACCAAGAAGCGCGTCACCCCCGAGCTGTTCGCCCGCCACACCGTCAGCGAGCTGCTGCGCTGGAGCGACTTCGCGCTGGAGAACGAAGGCCGGCTGACCGAGCCGATGATCTACGACCCGGCGCAGGACCGCTATGTCCCGATCGGCTGGAGCGAGGCGTTCGAGGTGATCGGGCGCGAGATGCGCAGGCTGGACCATCCCAACCAGGCGGAGTTCTACGTCTCCGGCCGCGCCTCCAACGAGGCGGCCTTCATGTTCCAGCTGTTCGCCCGGGCGTTCGGGACCAACAACTTCCCCGACTGCTCCAACATGTGCCACGAATCCACCAGTGTGGCCCTGCCCGACAGTATCGGGGTGGCCAAGGGCACCGTCACCCTGGACGACTTCTCCAAGGCCGACGCCATCTTCATCTTCGGCCAGAACCCGGGCACCAACAGCCCGCGGATGCTGAACGACCTGCGCGCCGCCTCGCTGCGGGGGGCGCGGATCGTAGCCTTCAACCCGCTGCGCGAGCGGTCGCTGGAGCGCTTCGCCTCGCCCCAGCACGTCACCGACATGCTGAAGCCGATCCCGATCAGCACCCATTACTACCAGGTGCGGGTGGGCGGCGACATGGCCGCGGTCAAGGGCATGATGAAGGCGGTGATCGCCGCCGACGACGCGGCAAGCCAGACCAATGGCCGCCGGGTTCTGGACCTGAGCTTCATCGCCCAGCACACCCACGGCTTCCAGGCCCTGGCCGAGCATATCCGTGCGCTGGACTGGGCCGAGCTGGAGCGGGAGTCGGGCCTGTCGCGCCACCAGATCGAGCAGGCGGCCTCGGTCTATATGGAGTCGGAGCGGGTCATCGCGGTCTGGGGCATGGGGATCACCCAGCACCGCACCGGGGTGGCCAATATCCAGCAGATCATCAACCTCCTGATGCTGCGGGGGAACCTGGGCCGTCCGGGCGCGGGCGCCTGCCCCGTGCGCGGCCATTCCAACGTCCAGGGCGACCGCACGGTGGGCATCTACGAGAAGCCCAAGGCGCCGTTCCTGGACGGGCTGAAGCGGGCGTTCGGCTTCGAGCCGCCGCGCGAATGGGGCCATGACGTCGTGGAGGCCATCGAGGCCATGGACGAGGGCCACGCCAAGGCCTTCATCGGGCTCGGCGGCAACCTGCTGCTGGCCGCCCCGGACACGGTGGTCACCGCCCGCGCCATGCGCAGGCTGGACCTGGCGGTGCACATCGCCACCAAGCTCAATCGCGGCCACCTGGTCCACGGCAAGACCACCCTGCTGCTGCCCTGCCTCGGCCGCACCGAGATCGACGTGCAGACTAGCGGGCGCCAGTCGGTGACAGTCGAGGACGCCATGTCCTGCGTCCACGCCTCGGCCGGGCTCAACAAGCCGGCGTCCGACGCCCTGCTGTCGGAAGTCGCCATCGTCTGCGCCATGGCCAAGGCCACGCTCAGCGACCGCTACGGCATCGACTGGGACCACTATGTCGCCAACTACGACCGCATCCGCGACGCCATCGAGGCGACCATGCCGGAGCTGTTCCAGGACTATAATCTGAAGATCCGCCAGCCTGGCGGCTTCCGCCTCTATTCGCCGGTCGACCACCGCGAGTGGCGCACCCCCACTGGCAAGGCCAACTTCCTGGTCCACGAGGGCCTGGCCGAGAACGAGATGCCTGAGGGCCGCCCCGACGTGCTGCAGTTGACCACGCTCCGCAGCCACGACCAGTACAACACCACCATCTACGGCATGGACGACCGCTATCGCGGGGTGTTCGGCCAGCGCATGGTGGTGTTCATCAACCCGGCCGACCGCGAGCGGCTGGGCTTCAAGCCCGGCGCCATGGTGGCCATGATCACCGCCGTCGACGACGGCATGGAGCGCAAGGTCGGCGGCTTCCGGCTGGTGGACTACAACATCCCCGAAGGCTGTTGCGCGGCCTACTATCCGGAGACCAACCCGCTGGTGCCGCTCAAGCGGCGCGCCCTGCGCAGCAACACCCCGACCTCCAAGTCCATCCCCGTGACGCTCGCGGCCTGGAGTGGCGGCTGGGACAACCGGCCCGCGCCGGAACTGGCGGTGGACCTGGACTTCCTGCCCATGGCCGCAAACAGCTGAAGCGGATCGGGGTCGACTTTCAATCCTGGACCAGCGAGGTAATCTCAGCGGACACATTTTTGAGTTGCGTCCGCAGGGGTATCGCCAGGATGGCTAAGCGCAGGCCCGTTCGGGACTGGATCCGCCCGACCAGCGCCCTCGCCCTGGCCGCATGGCTGGCGGCGGCGCCGACGGCCTTCGCCGCCACCCACGTTCCGGCCTGGGGCGCGTGGCTGAGCGCCGACAAGATGGTGATGATCGCCTTCGCCGCGATCCTGTTGCTCTTCTTCCACCAGATGTGGCGTCGCGGCCGCGCGGTCGCCACCGGCATGGACGGCATGGCGCGGATCGAAAAGGTCTCCATCACCGGGACCTATTCCAACTCCCAGCCCATCATCCGCTTCGACTGCATCGTCACCCCCGCCGACGGCGTTCCGTACAAGGCCGCGATCAAGAACGTCGTCCGCCTGAACGCCCCGGCGTCGATGGTCGGAAAGAGCTTGGCGGTGAAGATCGACCGCAAAAACCGCAAGTCCGTCTACTTCGCCGACAACAATCTCTAGGTCTTTCGCTTCGGGTTATCGGCAGCTGAAACGCAAAGCGCCTTGCCGGTTCCAAGCTGGGGCGTTACGGCCGTTTTATGCTCCCTTTATTATTCGTCGTGGGAATCTGGGCCGGCGTGCAGAACGCGCTGGCGGGCGGCGGCTCGTTCGTCACCCTGCCCGCCCTGATCCTCGGCGGACTGGACGCGCGGGCGGCCAATATCGCCTCCACCCTGGCGCTGTTCCCCGGCCAGGTGACCACCGGCTGGGTCGGCCGCAAGATGGTCAGCGGGACCAATGGGTTGAGCTTCCGCACCCTGGTCCTGATCAGCCTGGCCGGCGGAGTGGTGGGCGCCGCCCTGCTGCTGCTCACGCCGTCGAGCTTCTTCGCCAAGCTGGTGCCGTGGCTGGTGCTGTTCGCCACCGTCCTGTTCGCCTACGGCAGCTTCATCCGTAAGCCCGGGGCCGGGGGCGCCCATGTCGGGCCCAGGGTGGCGGCCGTCCTCCAGTTCCTGATCGCGATCTACGGCGGCTACTTCGGCGGCGGGATCGGCTTCCTGATGCTGGCCGCCCTGACCGCGACGGGGCTGACGGTCCGCAACGCCGGGGCCACCAAGAACGTGCTGGCGGGGGTGATGAACGCCTCGGCGGTGGCGGTGTTCATGTTCACCCCGCACATCCCCTGGATGAGCGTGCTGGTGCTGTGCGTCGGCTCGATCGTGGGCGGCTATGGCGGCGCGTTGCTGCTCAAGCGCATCGACGAGCGGCTGATCCGCGGCTTCGTGGTCCTGCTGGGGGTGGTCCTGACCATCGGCCTGTTCATACGCCAATAGCGGTGTTTTTGGGGGGAAGAAGACCCTCCCAGCCAAGCCGATCAGGTCTATAAACCGTTCCACCCCCGCGACGCCCTCAGCCCAGCCCTGGACGTCGCAAGGCGTGGACCGGCCCGACGCGGCCAGGCTCCAGCTCGATCAAGGCTGAAACACAGGAGTCGCACCATGGCGTCCATTCCCAGCTGGGACAGTCCGATCGAAACCGACCTCACCGGTTACGACCTGCTCAACAACCCGATGCTGAACAAGGGCACCGCCTTCAACGCCGAGGAGCGGGACACCTTCCGCCTGCATGGCCTGCTACCGCCCCACGTCGGCTCGCTCGACGAGCAGGTGGCGCGCCGGCTGAAGGTGCTGCGGGCCTTCGCCACCGATTTCGAGCGCTACGCCTTCCTGCGCGACCTGCAGGACGCCAACGAGACGCTGTTCTACGCCCTGGCGACCCGCAACATCGAGGAGGTGCTGCCCCTGGTCTACACCCCCACGGTGGGCGAGGGCTGCCAGCGCTTCAGCGAGATCTGGCGCAAGCCGCGGGGCGTGTTCCTCAGCTATCCCAACAAGGACAAGATCCGGGAGATCCTGGCCGACTGCCGCTTCGACAAGGTCCGCGTCATCGTGGTCAGCGATGGAGAGCGCATCCTGGGCCTGGGCGACCAAGGGGCCGGCGGTATGGGCATCCCGATCGGCAAGCTGGCGCTCTACACCGGCTGCGGCGGCATCCACCCCGAGGAAACCTTGCCGGTCCTGCTCGACGTCGGCACCAACAACCAGGAGCGCCTGAACGACCCGATCTACATGGGCTGGCGGCACGAGCGGGTCACCGGCGCGGACTACGACGCCTTCGTCGAAGAGTTCGTCTCCGCCGTGCACGAACGCTGGCCCGACGTCCTGCTGCAGTGGGAGGACTTCGCCGGCTACAACGCAGGACGCTTGCTGGAGCGCTACCGCGACCGGCTCTGCACCTTCAACGACGACATCCAGAGCACCGCAGCGGTGGCCGCCGCCACCCTGATGGCCGCCGTCAAGGTCACCGGCGCCCCCCTGACCGAACAGCGCGTCGCCCTGCTGGGCGCGGGATCGGCCGGGTGCGGCATCGCCACCCTGATCCTCAAGGCGATGATCGACGCCGGGCTCGACGAACAGGCCGCGCGCCGCAACTTCTATGCGGTGGACCGCTACGGCCTGTTGGTCGAAGGCATGGCCGACATCACCGAAGCCCAGAAGCCGTTCGTGCAGGCCAAGAGCGCGGTGGAAGGCTGGACGTTGCAGAAGCCCGGCGAGATCAGCCTGCTGGACGTGGCGATCAACGCCCGGCCGACGGTGCTGATCGGCGTCTCCGGCCAGGCCGGCGCCTTCAGCGAGCCGGTGGTGCGGGCCATGGCCCAGCACGTCGAGCAGCCGATCATCTTCCCCCTGTCCAACCCCACCTCGCGCAGCGAAGCCACGGCCGAACAACTCGTGGCCTGGACCGACGGGCGGGCGCTGATCGGCTCGGGCAGCCCGTTCTTCCCGGTGACCTGGAAGGGCAAGACCCACAAGATCGCCCAGACCAACAACTCCTACATCTTCCCAGGCATGGGCCTGGGCATCCTGGCGGCCGGGGCCACGCGGGTGACCGACCAGATGTTCATGGTCGCGGCCACCACCCTGTCCGGCATGGCGTCGGTGGGCGACGACGGCCAGCCCCGGCTGCTACCGCCGATCAGCGCGCTACGGGAGGTTTCCGTCGAGATCGCCAAGGTCGTCGCCCGCCAGGCCCAGGTGGACGGGGTGGCCAGCATCTGCGATCCGGACGAGCTGGACGCCCGCATCAAGGCCTATGTCTGGGAACCGCACTACCGGCCGTATCGCAAGGTCGACTGAGGTTCGCCTCACGCGGCCCGCCCCAGCCGGAGCGGGTCGCCCGCCGCCTGGAATCCATAAAACCGATGATACCGTTCGCCCACTGTAGCCGGTAGGGTCCAAGCCTCGGCGGGCCCCTACAATCATCGCAGGGCGGAATAGCCGAAACCGGCCAGAGCGGCTTCATACCAAAGTCCATCTTTCTCGCGAGCATTACCCGGGACCACTCTCAACATCTCAACGCGTCAGGGAGACACACGATGAGCGTCGTCCGCATGGAGAGCGACAGCCTCGGCGAGGTCGCGGTTCCCGCAGACAAGCTCTGGGGCGCCCAGACCCAGCGGTCGCTCGAGCACTTCAGCATCGGCCAGGACCTGATCCCGCGTGAGATGATCGCCGCCTACGCCACCCTCAAGAAGGCCGCGGCGAACGCGAACCACACCGGCGGGCGCCTCCCCGACCAGGCCTACCGCCTGATCGTCCATGTGTGCGACGAGATCCTGGCCGGCCAGCACCAGGACATGTTCCCGCTGCACGTCTGGATGACCGGCAGCGGCACCCAGTTCAACATGAACGTCAACGAGGTGATCTCGAACCGCTGTTGCCAGCTCGCCGGCACGGAGCTCGGGAGCAAGGCGCCGGTCCACCCTAACGACCACGTCAACATGTCCCAGTCGTCCAACGACAGCTTCCCCTCGGCCATGTACATCGCCGCCGCGGTCAACGTGAACCGGCGGCTGATCCCCGCGGTGAAGGCGCTGCACGACGCCATCGCCGCCAAGGCCGCCGCCTGGGACGATGTGGTCAAGATCGGCCGCACCCACATGCAGGACGCCACGCCCCTGACGCTCGGGCAGGAGTGGTCGGGCTACGCCGGCATGCTGGCCGATGACCTGGAGCGGATCGGGGACGCCTTGAAAGGCGTCTATCGCCTGGCGCTCGGAGGCACCGCGGTGGGCACGGGCATCAATGCGGCGCCGGGGTTCGCCGAGGCGGCGGCGGCCGAGATCGCCAGGCTGACCGGCCTGCCCTTCGTCACCGCCCCCAACAAGTTCACCGTACAAGGCGCCCACGACGCCCTGGTCCAGCTGTCCGGAACCCTGCGGACCGTGGCGGTGTCGCTCTACAAGATCGGCAACGACATCCGCCTGATGTCCTGCGGCCCGCGCGCGGGCTTCGCCGAGCTCTCGATCCCCTCCAACGAGCCCGGCTCCTCGATCATGCCCGGCAAGGTCAACCCCACCCAGGCCGAGGCCCTGACCATGCTGTCGGTGCAGGTGATGGCCAACGACGTGGCGGTCGGCTTCGGCGGCGCCTCCGGTTATCTGGAGATGAATGTCTACAAGCCGCTGATCATCGCCAACATCGCCCAGTCGATCACCCTGATCACCGACGGCTGCACCAACTTCCGCACCTTCCTGGTCGAGGGGACCGAGCCCAACCGGAAGAAGATCAAGGAATACGTCGACCGCTCGCTGATGCTGGTGACGGCGCTGGCCCCGGTGATCGGCTACGACAAGGCGTCCCAGATCGCCCATCACGCCATGGACCACGACCTGACCCTGCGCGAGGCCGCGCTGGAACTGGGTTTCGTCAGCGAGGCCGAGTTCGACCGCGTCGTCGACCCCGCCAAGATGGTCAAGCCTTACGTCGCTGCGCAAGGCTGAGGCGCGCACCGGTTCATCGACCGCCCCCTTCCCCAATCTTTGGAGATGTCGACATGGCCAGGACAGTTGCGGACTTCATGGCGGAGACGCTGAAACAGGCCGGCGTCAAGCGGGTGTACGGCGTGGTGGGCGACTCGCTCAACGGCTTCACCGACTCGCTGCGCCGCCAGGACACGGTGGAGTGGATCCACATGCGCAACGAGGAGGCCGGCGCCTTCGCCGCCGGGGCGGAAGCCCACGTGACCGGCGAACTGGCCGTGTGCGCCGGCAGCTGCGGCCCCGGCAATCTCCACCTGATCAACGGGCTGTTCGACTGCCACCGTTCGCGCGTGCCGGTACTGGCCATCGCCGCCCACATCCCCAGCACCGAGATCGGCATCGACTACTTCCAGGCCACCCATCCGGAGAGCCTGTTCAAGGAGTGCAGCCACTACGTCGAACTGATCTCCAGCCCGGAGCAGGCCCCCCAGATCCTGGAGCGGGCCATACGGACGGCGGTGGCGCGCAGGGGCGTCGCCGTGGTGGTCATTCCGGGCGACGTGGCGCTCAAGCCCTGCGCCGCCAAGCCGCCGGCCTGGCTCATCCCTACGCCGCCGGTGGTGCGGCCGAGCGAGCCCGATCTGGACCGGCTGGCCAAGCTGCTCAACGGCGGCCGCCGGGTCACCCTGCTCTGCGGCGCCGGCTGCGCGGGCGCCCACGACCAGGTGATCGCCCTGGCCGAGAAGCTGAAGTCGCCGATCGTGCATCCCCTGCGCGGCAAGGAGCACGTCGAGTACGATAATCCTTTCGACGTCGGCATGACCGGCCTGATCGGCTTCGCCTCCGGCTACCTGGCGATGAAGAACTGCGACACCCTGCTGATGCTGGGGACCGACTTCCCCTACCGCCAGTTCTATCCGGAACAGGCCAAGATCGCCCAGGTCGACCTGCGGCCCGAGGCTCTGGGCAACCGCTGCCCGCTGGACCTGGGACTGGTCGGCGACGTCAAGGCGACCCTCGAGGCGCTGCTGCCCAAGCTGACGCAGCACACCGACACCAGCCACCTCGACGATGCGCTGGCCGACTACAAGAAGGCCCGCAAGGATCTGGACGCCCTGGCCGAGAGCAATCCCGGCAGCGGCATCATCCACCCGCAGTACGTCACCCGCATGGTCAGCGAGACAGCCGCCGAGGACGCGGTGTTCACCTGCGACGTGGGCACGCCTACCGCCTGGGCGGCGCGCTATCTGCACATGAACGGCAAGCGCCGGCTGATCGGGTCGTTCAACCACGGCTCCATGGCCAACGCCATGCTGCAGGCGATCGGCGCCCAGGCGGCGTTTCCGGGGCGGCAGGTGGTGTCGATGTCGGGCGACGGCGGCTTCGCCATGATGATGGGCGACTTCCTGACCCTCGGCCAGATCGGCCTGCCGGTGAAGATCGTGGTGCTGAACAACGGCACCCTCGGCTTCGTCGAACTGGAGATGAAGGCGGCCGGCTTCATCGACACCGGCGTCGACCTCAAGAACCCCAACTTCGCCGCCATGGCCGATGCGGTGGGGGTCAAGGGTTTCCGGGTGGAGCAGCCACAGGACCTCAAGGGCGCCCTGACCGCGGCCTTCGCCCATGATGGTCCGGCGCTGGTGGACGTGGTCAGCGCCCGCCAGGAACTGGTCATGCCGCCCCAGACCACCCTGGCGGAGGCCCACAGCTTCAGCCTGTTCATGATGAGGGCGGTGATGGACGGCAGGGCGAAGGAACTGATCGACCTTGCCAAGGTCAACTGGATACGCTGAACCTGACCGTTACATAAAGAGGGAGATGGTGTGATGGGTCTTACGCCCCTGCTTTTATCCCGCCTGCAGTTCGCTTTCACGATCTCCTATCATATCATCTTTCCCTCTTTCACCATCGGGCTGGCCGCCTGGCTGATGCTGCTGGAAGGACTGCACCTGGCGACCGGGCGTCCGGTCTACCAGCGGCTGTTCAGCTTCTGGCTCAAGATCTTCGGGGTGGCCTTCGGGCTCGGCGTCGTCTCCGGCGTGGTCATGGCCTTCGAGTTCGGCACCAACTGGAGCCGGATGTCGGAGGCGACCGGCCCGATCCAGGGACCGCTGCTCGCCTACGAGAGCTTCACCGCCTTCGCGCTGGAGGCGTCGTTCTTCGGCGTGCTGATCTTCGGCCGGGAGCGGGTGTCGAAGCTGTTCTACTTCTTCGCGGCGGCCATGGTGGCGCTCGGCACCACGCTCAGCGCCTTCTGGATCATGGCCAACAACAGCTGGATGCAGGCGCCGACCGGCTACGTCGTGGTGAACGGCGTCTATGTCCCCAACGACTGGGGCAAGATCGTCTTCAGCCCGGTGATGTGGGTCCGCTTCCCGCACATGCTGCTCGCCTCCTATCTCACCGGCGCGTTCTGCGTCGCCGCCACCGGCGCCTGGTACCGGCTGAGGGAGACCTACGCCGTCGAGGGCAAGGCCATGCTCCGGGCGGGCCTGATCCTGGCGTCCCTGCTGATCCCCGCGCAGCTGTTCCTCGGTCACCTGAACGGGGACTACGTCCACGACCGGCAGCCAACCAAGTTCGCCGCCATCGAGGCCCGCTGGCATGACGAGCAGCCGGCCGCGGAGGTGCTGATCGCCCTGCCGGACGCCCGGCGCGAGACCAATCACTTCGAGCTCAAGGTGCCGGTGCTCGGCAGCCTGATCGCCACGTCGACGCTGAACTCCAAGGAAGTCGGGCTGACCGACTTCCCCCGGCGCGACCGGCCGCCTGTCGACATCCCCTTCTTCTCGTTCCGCATCATGGTCGGCTGCGGCCTGCTGATGATGGCGATCGCCTGGATCGGGACCCTGCTGACCATGCTCGGCACGCTGGAACGGAGCCGCCTGCTGCTCTGGGGGGTCTTCTTCAGCTTCCCCCTGCCCTTCGTCGCCACGCTGACGGGCTGGTTCACCGCGGAGGTCGGCCGCCAGCCCTGGACGGTGTTCGGGCTGATGCGCACCGCCGACGCGGTCACCCCGACCCTGACCGTGCATGAGACGATCCTCTCGCTGGCGATGTTCGTCTGCATCCACACCCTGATCTTCACGTTCGGCGCCTTCTACATCTATCGCCTGATCCGGACGGGGCCGGTCGAGGCCGAGATCGCCCCCGCCGACACCCCTGGCGCGAACCGGCCGCTGGGCCTGTCCACCGCCGCCGGCCAGCCCCTCTCGCAGGAGAGCACGCCATGATCCTGCTTTGGACGGGCGCGCTCGCCCTGTCGGTCCTGCTCTATGTGCTGCTGGACGGCTTCGACCTGGGGGTCGGCATCATGTTCGGCCTCACCCGCGACGAGACGGAGCGGCGTCGCATGCTGGCCTCTATCTCTCCGGTCTGGGACGGGAACGAGACCTGGCTGGTGCTGACCGCCGCGACCATGTTCGGCGCCTTTCCCCGCGCCTACGCCACCCTGCTCAGCGCCTTCTACCTGCCGATGATCTTCTTGCTGGGCGCCCTGATCCTGCGCGGGGTGGCGTTCGAGTTCCGCTATAAGACCAACCGGCTGCGCTGGCTCTGGGACCTGGGGTTCGTTGGCGGCTCCACCTTGGCCGCCTTCATCCAGGGCATGACCGTCGGCGCGCTGGTGCAGGGCCTTCCGTTCGCCAACGGCCATTACGCCGGGGGAGCCTTCACCTGGCTCACGCCGTTCTCGTGCCTGTGTGGCGTCGGCCTTTGCCTTGGCTATGCGCTGCTGGGCGCGGCCTGGCTGGCGGGCAAGTCCGAGGGGGATCTGCGCAACCGCGCCTACCGCCAGTTGCCCGTGCTGATGGCGAGCGTGTTCGCCTTCCTGGCCGTGGTGTTCGTCTACGCCCTGGCGGAGAACCTGCCGATCATGCACCGCTGGCTGGAGCGCCCGTACCTGCTGGCGTTTCCGGCGCTGGGGGCCGTGGCCGCGGTCGGCCTTCTCGTCGGCGTCCGGCGGCGCATCGACAACCTGCCCTTCCCGGCCACGGCCCTGATCTTCCTGGCGGCGTTCGGGACCCTTGGCGTGTCGTTCTGGCCCTACATGATCCCCTACGAGCTCACCATCGCCGAGGCCGCCGCGCCGCCGTCCAGCCTGGCCTTCATGTTCTGGGGCGCGGGGGTGGTCGTGCTGCCGCTGATCCTGCTCTACACCGCCACGGTCTACCGCGTGTTCAGGGGCAAGGTTTCCAGCGCCGGGGGATATCACTGACCCTCGATCCCGGTAGCGAACCGATCTTGCCCCCTCGCGGCGACGGCGGAGCCCTGACCGCGGACCTGGAGGCGCGACGGCGGGCGGTCGAGCTGATCGGATGCGCCGCCGCCCTGCTGTTCGCCAACGGCCAGACCACCGAACGGACGGTCCAGGCGGTGGAGCGACTGGGCCGCGCGCTCGGCGTTTCCGTCACCCTCCTGCCGCGCTGGGATGTGTTGACCCTGGAGATCGGCGAAGGCGTACAAAGCCGCTCGCTCAGCCTCGCCTCCGCGCCCACCGGCGTGGACATGGGCAAGGTCGCCATCGTCCTGGCCCTGATCGAGCAGCTATGCGACGGACGCCTGGGGGCGGAGGCTGCAGCCGCCGCCCTGGACCAGGTGAAGCACGCTCCTCCCACCTCCACTATCCGCTTCGCGATCATGGCCGCGGCGGGGGCGATGGCGCTCGGGGTGATCTTCGGCGCGGTCCACCTGCTGAGCCTCGCGCTGATCGGGATCAGCGCCGGGCTGGGCGGTTGGCTGCGGCGGGCGCTGGGCCGGTTCAGCCGCAATCCGTTCCTCCAGCCATTCTCGGCCGCCCTGCTGGCCGGCCTGCTGGGCGCGGCGACCGCCCAGCTCCAGCTCAGCAGCCTGCAGCGCCTGATCGCCGTCTGCCCCTGCATGGTGCTCGTGCCCGGGCCGCACCTGCTGAACGGGGCCATCGATCTGGTCCGGGCTCGCATCGCGCTTGGCGCCGCGCGCATGGCC
>JBARAK010000136.1:0-6573 GCA_049791955.1 Caulobacteraceae bacterium | reverse complement strand
CCCCCGCGACAGCCGGCCGCCGGACAAGCCGGGGCCAGTGAGGAAAGCCCCCTGTCCGACAGCGCATCAGTTCCCAGTACGCAGCGCGCGCCGATAGCGGACCTGGCCCTGATCAAATCTCGACGATCCGAGTGTTAGGTCCGCGCGGAATCGCCCAAGATCGCCGCTGCGGGGAGGAGGCTCTCACTCAGCCGCGTCAAGCCGCGTCCCAAAAGCAGCCTTAAGCCGCAGGCCAACGAAGCCAATCACAGCCCACTGCATCTCCCTATGGAGGGCGTCGCATCCATTTGCTGTAACGGCGCGAGAGGGCCGCCGCCACGAGGTTTCGAGTTGCAAATGAAATATTGAAAGTCAGCGCGGTTCCAATTGCGCCAAAGCCCACGCATATCGAAAATGGAATAAGGAATTTGGACCAGTCTCGTAAGTAACCTTACGTTTTCGTTCGGTCCGCTTTTCTTACATATGCGCTTGCGGGGGTGAACTACGTGGAAACTGTCGAGCCACCATCCAGAACTGCGCCCCCTTTATATCAGCGAGCATTTGTCACCTCCCTGCCCTGGGGACTGCTGGCCGCCTGCTTCACGATCGTGCCGTTCCTGCTCTCCAAGCAGGGGGTATCGGTGGACCATATCGCCCAGATCATGTCGTTCATCACGCTTCCCACGACGATGGGCGTATTGATCATGCCTTTGATCGACGCCGGGTTTTCCAAGCGCACCTACGCCTTGGTCTGTCTTCTCCTGGTGTCGGTCTTTGTACCGATAGGCTTGCTCACCTTGACGCCAGCCTCGCGCGGCGTCGCGGAATGGACCTTGCTACTGGCCTGTCTTTTCTGCCGGCTGTTCGATGGCGCCGCAGCCGCCTGGATTGCGAAGTTCACCAATAAGAAGGACTTCGGCGCCCTCAGCGGTTGGGCCACGGCGATCAACCAACTGGTCAACACCATATTGAGCGCCCTCTGCATGGCCGCAATCGTCGACTGGGCCGTTCCACGGCCGGTGGTCGCCGCGCTCGTGGGCGTTCTAGGGCTGTCGATCGTCATCCCTATGCTGCGCTTTCCAAAGGCTGCGCGCCCGGATTTCCGCTTCAGCCAGATCGTGCAAGGTATCTTGCCGGGGGTCTGGCGCGCGGCGCGCACGCCGGAGTACCTCACAGGCTTCCTACTTTTCATCTCGCCGATCGGTACCGCCGCCGCCTCCAACCTGCTCGACGGCATGGGCAAGGATTTCCGGACCCCGGACTGGATCCTCATCTGGGGGACCGCAGGGGGCTCAGCGGTCATCGGCTCCATAGGCGGACTGCTCGGCGGCCGCATCGTGGGCAAATGGCGAAATAAGCTGCCGTACCTGTATCTAATCTCAGGCTTGGCGCTCGCATCCATTTCCGTCGCCACCGGTATTTTCCCCCGCGGGCCGGCCTCCTACGTCGCCAGCACCTGCCTCTATGATCTGATGATGGGGATTCAATTTTCGATCTATTATGCATTGACTTGGGTGCTCGTGAAGGAAAGCCCATTCGCGACCACCCAGCTCAGTCTGTTCTCAACCGCCTTCTACATCAGCCAGACGGGCATGACGCTGTTGGACGGCCATGCCTACAAGGTAGGCGGCGCCACCAGTCTCTTTCTGGTCGACGGAATTTCTCGCCTCATTTTCCTCCCCGTGGTTTTTGTCGCCATCCGCCGTTGGCGATCCGCATCTCCGTCCGTCGACGAAGTCGCGGGTCTCGACCAGACTTCGAACACCGCGCCCTGCATCGCCGCGTAACGACTTCAATATGGTCCGATCTCGCGCGGCCCCAATCCCGGCGTGAAGCTGGACGGGGAAGCCGAACTGGCGATCGTTCTCGGACGTCGGGCCAGCGACATCACCGCCGCCGAGGCCCCAGCCACATCTTCAGATATGTCTGCCTGAACGACCTCCCCGACTGCGCCATTCAGGTCGATGAGCAAGACCAGCAGCATCTGGTGCGCGCCGAGCCGCGGCCAGGCTACACCCGATCGGGCCATCTCTCGTCACCGGCGTCGATGGGATGAAGCCCGACGTCTGGACCAAGCTGAACGGCTATGTCGAGCAGCGGGACAACACCAGCGACATGCCTTCTCGATCAACAAGATGCTCGCCTACGTCTCAGCTCACATGACGCCGCCGCCAGGCGACCTTCTGACCACCGGCACGCCCTCAGCGTCGGCCCAAGGCTCGGATAAAAGCCGGATTCGGCGCGACGCGCGGTTCACATCGAATCGCCCGACGACCAGACGCGGCGACTTTGTTTCCCCACGCGCTCGGAGCCCTAAAGCGTCTGTGGCCGCCTGTTGTTCGGAGCTTCCGCCACGACGTGCGCGTGTCTGAAGCTGGACCTGAGCCCACGCGCGGAGACCTACAACCTGGGAACCCGCCTTAAATCGGGGGGTTTCGCTGGCCATGGAACCCGTAGATCAATCGGCCCGCTCCACCAAGCCTAAGATGGGACAGCGGCCTGATCTCGGCGGCCTTCTTGCGAGCGCTTGGCCATTGCTCGCCGCCGGTGCAGCGACGGGGCTGGCGGGGGGCTTGGCGCTCTTCTCGGACTGGACGGCGCGCAGGATCGAGCGGGCCTATCCCCCCAGCGGACGGTTCCTTCGAGTCCGGAACGCGGACCTGCATTACATCGACGTCGGCTCCGGGTCGCCCATCCTGATGATCCACGGGCTGGACGGCCAGGCGGGCGATTTCACCTATTCGCTGGTCGAGCGGTTGGCGAACGACCACCGGGTGATCGTGCTGGAGCGGCCTGGCTCGGGACACTCCACCCAGCCGGCGGACACGCTGGCGAGCATCCACGAGCAAGCCCACACCGTGGCGGACTTCATCGCCGCGCTGGAGCTGGAGGCGCCGTTGGTGGTCGGCCATTCGTTCGGCGGCGCCGTGGCCTTGTCGTTAGCGCTAGACTATCCAGAGCGCGTGGGCGCGCTGGCGCTGGTGGCGCCGCTGACCTGTCCCGAGATCCGCATCCCCAAGATCTTCAAGCCGCTGGCCATCCGCTCGCCGGCCCTACGCAAGCTGTTCGCCCACACCCTGGCGGTGCCGCTGTCGATGGCCTGCTCCCACACCATGATGGACAACATCTTCGGGCCCGAGCATGCGCCGGCCGACTACGCCGACAAGGGCGGCCAGCCCCTGTCGCTGCGGCCCAAGAGCTTCTACACCAGCTCCACCGACCTGACCGCCGCCAACGACGACCTGCCAGGTATGGTCGCCCGCTACACGCAGCTCAAACTGCCGGTGGGGGTGCTGTACGGCTCCGACGATCGGGTGCTCGATCACCATGTTCATGGCGTCGCCTTGACCGATCTGATCGCAAACCTCGAATTGGACGTCGTGCCAGGCGGACACATGTTGCTCGTCACCCAGCCTGAGACCACCGCCGCCTTCGTGCGGCGGATGGCCGGGCGGATCCAGCCGTCACGCCGCGTCAGGGCGCCGGCGCGGGCCCGCGCGAAACGCCAGCTCGCCGTCGCCTAGATCTCGTTCGAGCGCGTCTGCCGGTTCAGGCCGTAGATAGCGCACAGGCTGGTCACCAGCAGGGCGGCGCTGAGATAGACCGCTCCGTGCGCGTTGCGCGCCGTGACCACCATCGAACTCAACACCGGGCCCACGGCGCCGCCCATCAACTGAGCCCCGCCGATCTGGACGGCCGTCCGGCGCGATGGATCGGCCTTGATCGTCATGGGCACGATGAAAGGCATGATCAGCAGGGCGCAGAAGCCAATCGCGGCGCTGGCGGTGACGAAGGCCCAGTCGGCGGGCCTGGCCACATAGACGCCGAATGCGCCCAGCATCACCAGCGCGCTCACCAACAGCACATCCAGGAAGTTGGCCCGGCCAGAAATCGCCGTGGCGAAGGCGCCGCCGGCCACCTCGAGCGCGAGCGCCATGGCGATAGCGGTGTGGGCGACGCGAGGACTGAACCCCGCCTGCAGCGCCAGCGGCACGATATAGACGCTCGCACCGGCGACCGAGGCCTGGAAGACGAAGACGGCGAACAGCGCAATCCACCCCCTGGGTGGCGGCATGCCGCCCTCCGTCCCCTCGGGCAGGGGTCCGTGGGCGCTGGGCAGCAGCAAGGCGATGGGCATCCCCAGCAGGCTGAGGCCCGCGATGAAGAGATAGCCCCCGTCCACCCCGAACCTCGGCAGCACGGCGAGCGCCAGAATCACCGCGACCAGGAGCTGCGACGCCGCCATGGCGGTGAACAGCAGACCCGCTCGCCGCTCGGGCGTGGGGCTGCGCGCGATCAGTCCGATCACCATCCACAGCAGCAGGCCTTCCGGAACGCCGGCCAGGGCGCGCGCCGCCATCAGGGGGACGCCCGCCGCTCCTACCGTGACCAGGTTGGCGCCGGCGAGCGCCAGGGCGGCAAGGACGCCGACCACCTTCAGACGCCGCAGTTTCAAGGCGGCTCCGGCTATCCCGGTGGTCAGCGCGGTGCAGAGCAGTTCGAGCGTGGCGACCCGGCCGATGCCGGCGGCCGACAGCCGGTGCTCGCTCGCCAGCGCTCCGACGAAGATCGGCATCAGCCCCGACATCATCAGCGAGATCACGCCCAGCCCGATCGCGGCGCTCACCTGGCGCGGCGTGAAGGCCTGGAGCGGCTCAGGGCGGCGATCCGGCGCAGACGCGTGGTCGTGCATGTTCAGGGCAGGTCCTGCGTTTATGGCGCAAACGCCGGTGGGTGAGAGGGCGATCCGGGATCCGATCCCGTACCTTGGGCATGCGGAGATGCCAACGTTGAGGGGGTTGGTGGAGACGTGGCGGCTGGCGTCATTCATCTGAAGCTGGACAAAGCGCTGTGCAGGGGCTGATCGCCGACTTGACCGCCGTCGACGGCGTGACGCCTCGGAGCGCAGCGCTTGCTGTGGCGCCCCCGATCGCAGCGCTGGTCGCGGGACGACGATCCCACGCGCATCCCCGTCCCTGACAAATGTGTGCGCCAGGTGCGGAAAACCCGGCCGCCCGACGATGTGCTAGCCAGGCGACGTAGCCCAGGACGGCTTCCTGGTTGATTGCCTGGGAGACGTCGCCGACATGCCCAGCGGCTCGAATATCGCTGCATTGACCAATTCCGCGTCGGCCACGCGGGATTGGTCGTGGGCTTACGCCAGGGCTCGCATCAAAACTTCGAGGCCCGCGCCCAGCCCCCACGGCCAGTCCACACTGGGGGCGTCGGACGCGTCGTGAGACCGCCGATCGGATCGCAGGATCTTGAAACCCCGCTCCCCACCGGCGCGGGGTTTTTTGTTCGCCCGGTCCCGCTCAGGAGGACCACCCGATGAACCACGCAGCCGTGGCGCAGCCGATCCAATCGGTGTCACCGATCCGGCAGGCCGCGCGCCATTTCGTCCAGATCCCTGGCCGCGGAAGGCCTGCTTGAATACGCGGATCGCTTGGAGACGACCTTGCTCACGACGGCCCCCATGGGGCCGGTCCATCGCCTGGTGGAGGGCCTGGAGCGTTGGACGCCGTTCACCACCGTGCAGGACGTCCTCTTCGACATCCAGGATGGCGACGGATCGATGGCCGTTCTTGGCATCCACCTCAAGGCCTTCGATGCTGATCAACGCCTGCTCATGCGCAGGACCTATGTGTCGGGCCCCTCCCCTCCGACGAACCAGGGGAGCGCCCTCATGGCTAACCGCTCCCGGCGCGGCGTCGCTTCGACATAACCGTCCACGGAAATATCGCGCACGTTCTCCGCCTGCTGATCTGGACGAGTATGGTCGGCGGCGCCCTGGCGTCGCTGAAGGTGGCGTGCGACGAGGACGACACCCACATCGTGCTGGACGTCGATGGTCTCAGCGACAAACAGGCCGCCTTGCTCGCCCACCGAATGCGCGAGCTGCCGGCCGAGCCGACCATCAGCATCATCGGTTGCGGCGGCCTGCCCCAACCCAAGTCGACGCTGCACTAGCGCGGTTACGGCGGTCTGGCCGAGGTGATGGTCGCTCAATCAACTAGAAATATTTTCCTTGACGAATGCACGGGCGAGGCATCGAGACGCGGCCATGAGCCCCACGCTGATGACGCGTACCGACCCGTCCTCCGTCCTGCAGCCCGGCGCGGTGTCCCGCGGCCCCGGGGGCCAGGGCGTGGTGGTCGGCGGATGACCGCAAGAGTTCCACACCACGCTTTCCCCCAAAGGAGCGCCGCCGACCAGAGCCTAGCCTCCGGCCCGGGTCTTTTCACGGTCGCACTGCGCCCTCGGCGCGCCACGTCAAGGCTCCGGCCATGACGCGATGACGCGATGACGCATGGGGCACACCACAACCATTTGATTTAGTTGAAATATATTTTGACTCCGGACCTCATCCGCGCATCATGAGGACATCGCCGAGCGGCGCATCAATAGCCCATCTCTGATGGAGCGTCTGCGATGACCAAGAACGACCAAGTGGACTTCGAGCCGGACGCCGAGATGATCGATCTCGGCGAAGCCTCCGAAATCACCGAGGGCCCCTTCGGGATCGAAACGGAAGATCCCGTCGGCAGCCAGCCGTAAGCTGATCTATCGGTCGCGACGGGGCCTCGCCCCGTC
>JBARAK010000135.1:0-8768 GCA_049791955.1 Caulobacteraceae bacterium | reverse complement strand
GCCCAGCCCTGCGGCTGCTGCGGCTTGAGCTGCGTCACCCGCTGCAACCGGGTCACCGCCTCGACCGGCCGGCCGGTCTCGAACGCCAGCAGGCCGGAGAGATACAGCGCGGTCGGCTCGTCGGGCTCGCCCGCCAGGACCTCGGCATAGATTTGCTCGGCCTGCTCGCGACGGCCGGCCTGGTGATGCTCCAGGGCCGCGGCCAGCCGCATCTCGACGTCGGAAACGGAGCCGGCGGTTTCGGTGGGGGGCGCAGACATTGGGGCTCGATCATACTGCACAGGCGCACGCCCCCGATCGGGCCTGCCGGATGCACAGTGAATTCACAGGGTTGGTTTCACCAATATTGCCAGCGCGGGTCGAAGGCGAAAATCCGTCCGGGTGAGCCGCCCCGCCTCCCTGCGCCGCGATCTAGTTCGGCTTGGGCTGCCCGATCACATAGGCGAAAGCCGCGCTCTGGGGTCGGCCGACCAGCATCACCAGGGCCACGTCGCCCCCCTTCAGCTTTTCGGGACCCACGTCCTTGGGCAGGGTCGCGCCGGTATGCGAATCCACCAGATACATCGATCCGACATTGTTCTGCATGAGGGCGGGGCCGTTCAGCGCGGCCTTTTCGCCGGCGAGGCTGGCGGCGCCCTCGGTGGGATCGACGATCATGCACGCCCTGGCCGGGGCGCTCGTCCCCGCACCGACCAGCAGATCGCCCTCACCCACCACCAGCTTGCGGGACGCGGGGTCCAGGGTGCGCACGCGGGTTTCGTAGGTCTTCACGGTCATGAAGCCGAGCGAGGTCGGCCCCTCGGGCGGCTTGGCCTCCTTGCGCCAGCCCGCCGCATCGGCGGCGGCCAGCGTCGCCTTCCGCTCGGCCTTATGGGAGAAGCAGAGTTCGCGGAAGTCCTGGTCGGCGCTCGGGCCGGAAGGGGCCTGGACAGCCGACGCTTGCGCGGGCGGCGTCTTGCCGGATGGCGCCTTGCCAGATGGTGTCTGGGCGTGCGCCGCGACCGCCGCGAGGACCAGGAGCGGCCCGCAGGCGGCGAGAACCAATGACCGCATAACCTGCTCCTGACTCAGCCGGCGGCATAAGTGCAGGCGCCCCTGCCGGTGTCCAGCGAAATAGGGCCCGGCTGGGAGCCTCTTATCCCTCGATCACGTGCGGGGTGAAGCGGGAGAGGTTGCCGGTGATCAGGCCGTCCTCGCGCACGCCCAGGCCAGCGGGGGCGCCGTCCACGATCCAGCTGCCCAGCACCGGGTGGGCGCCTCCGAAGTCCGGCAGGTCGAACAGCCCCTGATAGATCAGGCCGGCGCCGCTGTAGGCGCCGTCGCTGGCGGCGAGCTGGCGGCCGTCCTTGACCACGCTGATGTTGGCGCCCTCGCGCCCCAGCACCGGCTTGCGCACGTAGCTGTTCGAGGCGGGCGCGTCCCGCGACGCCCAGAGCAGGTTGGGATGGCGCGGATAGAGGTCCCACAGGATCGGCAGGATGGCCTTGTTGCTCCAGATCATCTTCCAGATCGGTTCGATCCAGACGGTGCGCCCCCGGTTCTCGACCAGGTTGCGCCCGAACGGCTCGTTGACCAGCCACTCCCACGGATAGAGGTGGTAGAGGGTGCGGATCTCGCGTTCCTGCAGGTCGTAGAACCTGTCGCCGGCCCAGCCGATGTCGGAGGTCAGCAGGATCTCGCCGTCCAATCCCGCCTCGCGCGCGGTGTCCAGCAGGTAGGCGGTGGTGACCGCGTCCTCGCCGCTGCTCTCCAGGGCGTGGGTGAAGTGCACCACCGGGTTCGCCAGATAGGGAGCGATGTCGCGCCACTTGGCGACCAGCTTGTCGTGCAGGCTGTTGAACTGGTCCAGCCGCGGGAAGCAGTCCTCCTTCCACTGCCACTGCACCACCGCCGCCTCCAGCAGCGAGGTGGGCGTGTCGCAGTTGAACTCGAACAGCTTGGGCGGCCCCTTGCCGTCATAGCCCAGGTCGAAGCGGCCGTAGTTCAGGGCGGGCGGCTCGGCGCGCCAGGCCTCGACGATCAGGGGCTCGCACCAGTCGGGGATGCCGAAGCGGGCGAACAGCCGCTGCTCGACCACATATTCCCCCGCGTTCAGGAACATGGCGTAGAGGTCCGCCGTGGCCTGCTCGATCATCTCGATCTCGGCCAGGGTGAAGGTGTAGCAGGCGCTCTCGTTCCAGTAAGGCGCACCGTTCGCGGTGTGCCAGACCAGCCCCAGGCCCTCGACCTTGGCCCGCCAGTCGGATCGGGGGGTGAGCGTGCGGCGCTGCATGGCTATTCCCCGAACCCGCCCAGGCCGCCGAAGCTGTGGGCCGTCCCCCCGAAGCCGCCCCGCGCGATACCGCCGGCGGGAACCGGACCATAGGCCACGCCGGGTCTCGGCTGGAACGAGCCGCCGGTGGCCAGGCCGCCATAGGCCGGGACGGACCCGCCGCGGCTGAGCGCGCCCAGATAGTACCAGAGGAAGGGGCTGATATGGGCCCCCGTGGTGTGCGTCTGCGGACAATCGGCTTCGGGCACGCGGCGGCCCTGCTGGTCGACACAGACCCGCACCGGCCCGGCCGAAGCCTGCCAGTCCTTGTGCTGGTCACATCCGCTCACCGCCCCCGCCACCGCGAGCGCCACGGTGAGGCTGAGCCCCTCGAACTTCTTCACGTCATTCCCCCCAGTGCGACCTGCGGTTTAACCGACCCCTGGCGGGGAGACAAACGGCGCGCCGGAAGGCGAGCGCCCGCAGGTGCAGAAGGCTCCGAACGAGTCAACTCAAATGCAAAACCAGCCCGGAATTCCGCGCGGCCCGCACGCCACGCCAACGCTCAGGGCGCCGCCAATGCAGGGGCGTGCACAAAAATTGCGCAAGTAATGGACTAGTTCAACAGAATCACCTTGAGATTCAGACAGTCTGTCCAGGCAACAGGTGGGGATGACGGCAAGTATTTTATGCCGCCTTTATGTCAATTACCCCCGGCTCGCATCGAAGCTTGATGCGCCAAGCTGTTATCGCCGCGTCCTAACGCAGCCCTGAGCTGGGAAAAACCAACAAGGTCATCGCACGCGGGAACTTCGTTCCCGTGGACCCGACGCTTCGGCGCCGGTCCTGCGCCGGCCGATCCATAGGCGGGAAAATGGGGATGATCAAAGGGGACTAAGGTGAACTCTGCCAGGAAGATCGCGACGGCCGCGTTGTTGAGCAGCACGGCGCTGACATTTGCTTTGAAGGCGCAAGCTGAGACACCCGCCGACGCCAGCAACGTCGGCTCGGTCGCCGAAGTCGTCGTGACCGCGCAGAAGCGCACCTCCACCGTCCAGACCACCCCGCTCAGCATCACCGCGATCAGCGGCGCGGACCTGCAGGCGCGTGGCATGACCAACTTCACCACCCTGGCCCAGTCCGTGCCGGGCGTATCGCTGAAGAGCGAAGGCCCAGGCCAGACCGAGATCGAACTGCGCGGCATGACGTCGAGCGGCGGCAACTCGTCCACCGTGGGCTTCTATCTCGACGACGTCCCCATGACCGCCCCCGCCGGCGCGCAGAACGGCAAGGTGGTGATCAATCCCACCCTGTACGACCTGAGCCGGGTCGAGGTGCTGCGCGGGCCCCAGGGCACGCTGTACGGCTCGGGCTCGATGGGCGGCACGGTCCGCCTGCTCACCAACCAGCCCGACCTGACCGGTTTCCACGCCTCGGCCGAAAGCATCCTGTCCGGCACCGAGGGCGGCGGCTTCAACCACGGCGACAACTTCATGATCAACATCCCGTTGGTCGAAGACAAGCTCGCCCTGCGGATCGTAGGAAGCGAAGGCTACACCAGCGGCTGGATCGACCGGATCGTGGCCAACCCCTTCCCGCTGGTCACCAACAACGGGGCCACGCGCGGCGACGTGCAGGACGCCCCGGTCCAGAAGCAGTATCCCGGCTCCAACGCCGATCAGATCTACAGTGCCCGCGCCACGCTGTTGTGGAAGCCGATCCCGCGCCTGTCGATCACACCCGCGGTGTTCTACCAGACCGACCATCAGGACGGCATCAGCGCCTATGACAGCACGCCTGGGACCCAGGCGCACTACCAGCCCTTCGACGTCGCCGAGCCCTCAAGCGACACCATCACTGTGTTCAGCCTGAACGTGAACTACAGCTTCGACGACTTCGACATCACTTCAAGCACCGCCCAGTGGTATCGCCGCTCGATCCAGGTCGAGGACGGCAGCGAAGACTTCAACAATCCGCAGACCGAAGTCACCTTCGCCTCCAACAACGGCCTACCCAACCCCGGCTACTACGGCCCCAACGGCAGCGGCGAGGTGTCTGGGCGCGAGAACGACCCCTCCCAGCAGTTCAGCGAAGAACTGCGCTTCGCCTCCAAGGGCGACGGTCGGTTCAATTGGCTCGGCGGACTGTTCTACAGCAGCTTCGCCTCCAGATGGACCTTCGCCGGGACCACCCAGAATCCGTCGGCGTTCTCGGACATCGGCACCTCGCTGCCGGCCACCACCCCCAACTGGTTCGACGCCAACTCGCCCACCACCATCACCCAGTACGCGGTGTTCGGCGAGGGCAGCTATGCGATCACCCCGAAGTTCAAGGCCACCTTCGGCCTGCGCTGGTACAGCTACGACTACACCTATTCCTCGGTGATCAGCGGCTGGGGTTCGGCGCTGGGAGCCGCGGCGCCGTCGAACTCAGGGCAGATCAAGCAGGACCAGAACGGCTTCAACCCGAAGTTCAACCTGTCCTACGACCTCACCCGCGACCTGATGGTCTACGGCACCATCGCCAAGGGCTTCCGCCCGGGCGGCGGCAACGCCGCCTATCCGACCACCGGCCCGTACTGGAGCGCGGTGTTCGCCCCGTACAACTTCAGCGGCAACAAGTGGCCCTCCAGCTACAAGTCGGACTCGGTGTGGAGCTACGAGGCGGGCCAGAAGGCGCGGTTCTTCGACCGGCGGCTGACGGTGGACGCCAGCGTCTATTACGAGGACTGGAGCAACATCCAGCTCGAAGCCCTGCCCGGCGACTGGCCACTGAACATCAACGGCAATCACGCCACCATCTATGGCGGCGAGATCGAGACCCAGGCCGTGCTCGGCGGCGGCTTCAACCTGTCAGTCTCGGGCAGCTACACCGACGCCTCGGTTGACCCCGGCCCGCACTGGTTGATCACCCCGCTACACAAGCTTTCCGACGTGGCGCCGGTGAACGCGAGCCTGATCCTCAGCTACAGCAAGGACATCACCGACGCCTACCGCTTCAACGCCGAGCTGGAGAACGCCTACGTTGGCAAGCGCTTCTCGCTCGCCTTCCCGTTCGGCTTCTCAACCAACGGCGAATACATCGCCCTGCCGTCCTACGACCTGACCAATCTTCGGGCGGGTATCCAGTCCCGCGACGGCTGGGGCGTCAGCCTGTTCGTCAACAACGTGTTCAACCAGCGCGCTCAGCTTGAAAGCCTGCTGCAAGAGACCCTGCCCAGCGCCGCCTTCAACCGGATCGTCACCAACCAGCCGCTCACGGCCGGCGTCGACCTGAGCTACCGCTACTGACGGATGTAGCTTGCAGGCTCCCGGGGGGCCCTAGCTCAGTTCACCAGGCCTTTCCTGGAGGCTACCAGGGCGGCGGCGGCGCGCGTGCCGACACCGAGCTTTCGGTAGAGGTTCTCCACGTGCGTTCCCGCCGTGCTGGGAGAAATCCCGAGTATCCGGGCGATCTCCTTGTTGGAGCTGCCCCTTGCGAGATGCGCGAGAACCTCTCGTTCGCGCTGGGTGATCTGTGGCGAGGGCGCCGGCGCCTGGGAAGGACGTGACCGCTGCGGCATCCCGCATGCGGTCATGACCGCATTCACGGCGTCGGCGTCCAACCGCCCCGACGCGACTTCCCGGGCGATTTGCTCCGAAGCGGCGGGCATGTCCTGTCCAGCGCCCGCCAGTCTTGATGCGGTTATCGCGAACACGCAGGCCTGAAGGGCTCGGGCCGCCTCATTCAGGTCCGGCGCGCAAAGCCCGCGCGGATACCCGCTGCCGTCGAGCCGCTCGAAGGCCCGACAGGCGAGCGCCGCCTCGCCTTCGAACATGGGCGCGCGCTTGAGAATGCGCTCCGTCCAATGCGGGACCAGCCGGACGTGCTCTTCGTCGGCCTCGCTCAGCGGCCATCGACGCTCAAGGGTCGCGTTTGGAACCGCAACCCGACCCAGGCCGTGAAGCAGAGCCGCCCGGACCAGGCGCGCCTCGGCATGGGGCTCAAGACCCAGGATCGAGCCTGTGAGCGCGGCGACCTCGGCGACTCTGCGCGAACTGAGGAAATCACCCGGCAGTTTCAGGTCGCCGTAGTCGGCAAGCAGTTCGGCGAAAGCATTGACGTCGCCCCCCGCTTCCGAAAGCGCGCCGCTTGCTTTAGCCGCGGCGACCGGCCAGGCGTCCTGCCCAGCGATTTCCGCCAACCACGCCGGCGCGTGCTTGAGCGCGAGCCGCGTGAGCACCGGATCGTACCGCCGGCCGGCCCGCCCCTCGACGAGGTGCAGACCTTTGGAAAGGCCGAAGACCCGCGAGTAGATCTCGAGGTCGCCGCAAAGGGCCACGATCTGGGCGAGAAGATCGATCTCTTCCCCGCGGCGGCCGGAAGGAATTCCATGGCCGTCCCAACTTTCAAACAGGTCCAGCGCGCCCGTGGCGACCGCGGACGCCAGTCCCAGCTGGCGCGCCATCTCGATGGTCGCCTCGCAATGCGCCTGGGCGAGCGGGCGGATATAGGCTTCCAGGGGCTCGGAAAGCGCGGGACGATCGAGGAAAGGGTTCTGTCCCTCGATCAGCCTGGCCCGACCGGCGATATCGTCGCCAAACAGATCGGCGAAGCCTTGCGCGTTGGCGGTGCAACCCGCCCAGCGAATTAAACCCAATGCCGACGCGCAAGCCGGAACCGCCTCTCCCCCGGCCACTACCTCGGCCAGGCGCGATGCGAGCAGGGCCGTACGTGGGGAGTGGTCGATGGGCTGTCCCATGCTGAGGTCGGCTGCGAACGCCAGACAGCCCAGGGCCTGCAGCGACGGGACATCTATCGGTGTGGTCAACAGCTGATCCTACAAGGCGGGACGTACGCGAGTTATCGCACGCGATGGGTTGGCGCACCCTCGGGCGTTCACCCGATACTCAGCGCCACCCAGGCGAATGTAGCACTGGGCTCATCGCAGACGGCGTCGGAGGTCGACACCGCAGCGTCGTCAACACCTGGAGCCCACACGATGATAAATGCCCGTATCCGCCTCGCAGCCGCGGCCTTGACGCTGCTGAGCGCAGGCGCAGCGTCAGCTCAGCCGGCCTCCTCGACCAGGAACGTGGTTATAGTCCATGGCGCGCTCGCCGACGGCTCGGGCTGGAAAGCTGTCTCCGACATCCTCACCCACGATGGGTACAAGGTCACCATCGTGCAGGATCCGCAGACGACGCTCGCCGAGGACGTGGCGGCGACCCAGCGCGTCATCAACCAGCAGAACGGGCCCACGATCCTGGTGGGTCACAGCTATGGCGGCGCGGTGATCACCCAGGCCGGCGCAAACCCCAAGGTCAAGGCGCTCGTCTATGTCGCCGCCGTCGTTCCAGACGTCGGCGAGAGCACGGCCAAGCTGGCAACATCCATCCCGGCGGCGAGCAATGACATCCACCCAACCCCCGACGGCTTCCTGATACTGGACCCCGCCAGGTTCCCCGCGGATTTCGCGGCGGACGTACCCGCTTCCGAGGCGAAGTTCATGGCCAACTCGCAGGTTCTCGTCTCGGGGGCGGCGTTCACCGCGCCGGTGACCGCCGCCGCCTGGCATGACAAGCCGAGCTTCGGCGTCGTGCCGACGGCGGATCGGATCCTCAACCCCGATCTGGAGCGCTCGCTCTACAAGCGCGCCCACGCCAAGGTGACCGAGGTGAAGGGCTCCAGCCACGCCGTCTTCCTGTCCCATCCCCGCGCCGTGGCGGACGTGATCGAGCAGGCCGCCCGCGAGGCTCGCTGACATCCGCGAACCCACTTCCTTGCACTTCATGCTGGTGCGCCGGATGGCGGCGATATCGTCATCCGGCGCACCATCCTGCTGCGGGAAACCCGCCCAGGCGCCGCTTCGACCGGATCGTCGCCAACCGGCCGCTCACCGGCGGCGTCGACCTGAGCGACCTCGACCGACAAATGTAACTTGCGGACCTTGGATGCGCCCCTCAGGTTGAGGGCGCAATTCGGGGGGATGATGATGACGCGCCTGTTCGCCGCCGCCCTGGGGGCCGCCCTGCTCTCCGCCGCGCCGGCGCTCGCCGCGCCGCCCGCCGCCATCTTCACCGATCCGCCCCACGACGCGGCCCACGCGGCGCGGTCGGAGGTGATCCACATCCCGACCGGCGGGGTGGAGGTGAACGGGCTGGTCTACATCGCCGCCGGAGCCGGGCCGCATCCGACGCTGGTGCTGTTCCATGGCCTTCCGGGCAACGAGAAGAACCTCGACCTGGCCCAGGCGGTGCGGCGGGCCGGCTGGAACGTGGTCACCCTGAACTACCGCGGCTCGTGGGGCAGTCCGGGCGTGTTCCGCTTCCGCGGAACCCTGGAGGACGCCAGGGCCGTCCTCGCCTTTGTGCGCGCGCCCGCAAACGCCGCGCGGCTGCAGATCGACCCCGCCCGCATCGCCATCGCCGGCCACAGCATGGGCGGCTGGGTGACGGCGCTGACCGCGGCGCACGATCCGCATTTGATGGGCGCGATCCTGATCTCAGCCGCCGACATGGCCGCGCAGGGCCGCGAG
>JBARAK010000134.1:0-2382 GCA_049791955.1 Caulobacteraceae bacterium | reverse complement strand
GATCTCCAGCGGGCGCGCCCCGGTCGCCGCGTCGGCGACCAGCGCCTCGATATCCGCCGCGTCGGCGGGGGTGAAAACGGTCATGGGCGCGCGGTCAGAAGCGGGGCAGGTCTGGGAAGCGGACCTGGCCGCCCCGCACGTGCACCCGCCCCAGCTCCGCGCAGCGGCAGAGCTGGGGGAACACCTTGCCGGGGTTCAGCAGCCCGTCCGGGTCGAAGGCGCATTTGAGCCGAAGCTGCTGGTCCAGGTCGGTCTGGTTGAACATGGCGCCCATCAGGTCGCGCTTCTCCACCCCCACGCCGTGTTCGCCGGTCAGCACCCCGCCCACCTCCACGCACAGCCGCAGGATGTCGGCGCCGAACGCCTCGGCCCGGTCCAGTTCGCCGGGGATGTTGGCGTCGTACAGCACCAGGGGATGCAGGTTGCCGTCGCCGGCGTGGAAGACGTTGGCCACGCGCAGGCCATAGCTCGCTTCCATCTGCTGGATGCGGCGCAGCACGTCGCTGATCCGCGCGCGCGGGATGGTGCCGTCCATGCAGTAGTAGTCGGGCGAGATGCGGCCGACCGCGGGGAAGGCGGCCTTGCGACCGGCCCAGAACAGCAGCCGCTCCTCCTCCGACTGGCTGGCGCGGCAACGGGTGGCCCCGTGCCGATAGGCGATGGCCTCCACCGCCGAGACCAGGTGGTCGACCTCCGCCTCGCAGCCGTCGAGCTCCACGATCAGCAGGGCCTCGCAATCCAGCGGATAGCCGGCGTGCACGAAGGCTTCCGCCGCCTCCACCGCCAGCCGGTCCATCATCTCCATGCCGCCGGGGATGATCCCGGCCCCGATCACCGCCGCCACGCAGTCGCCCGCGCCCTCGACGCTGGAGAAGCCGATCATCAGCGCCCGCGCGCCGGGCGGCTTGGGCAGGATGCGCACCGTCACCTCGGTCACCACGCCGAGCATGCCTTCCGAGCCCACCACCACGCCCAGCAGGTCGTAGCCCCCGGCGTCGAAGTGCTTGCCGCCCAGGCGCAGCACCTCGCCGTCCATGGTGACCAACTCGACCCCGATGACGTTGTTGGTGGTCAGGCCGTACTTCAGGCAGTGCACGCCGCCGGAGTTCTCGGCCACGTTGCCGCCGATGCTGCAGGCGATCTGGCTGGAGGGGTCGGGGGCGTAATAGAAGCCCTGGTCCTGCACCGCGTGGGTGACGCCCAGGTTGGTGACCCCGGGCTGCACCACCGCGCAGCGGTTGGCGGGGTCGACCTCCAGGATGCGGTTGAACCGGGCCATGCTCAGCAGCACCCCGTCCTCCAGCGGCAGGGCGCCGCCGGATAGCGAGGTGCCGGCCCCGCGCGGGACCACCTTGATCGCGTTGGTCGCGCAGTAGCGCAGGATCGCCACCACCTGGTCCGTGGTGCTTGGCAGAGCCACCACCATGGGCAACTGGCGATAGGCGGTCAGGCCGTCGCATTCATAGGCGCGCCGCTCGCGCTCGGACTCGATGATCGCCTCGCCGGGTACGATCCGCCGCAGCGCCGCCACGATCTCCGATCGTCGCGCCATCACGGCCGGGTCAGGCGCAGGCATCTTCAGCATGGCGTTTCCTGGGTTTGTCCGCTCCCCGATCTCGACGCACGAGGCCCGCCGAGGTTGCGTACCACCGCAAGTCTAGTGGCTCGGCGGCGGAGCGTCATCCTCCGCGGGCCAGGCCGTAACGCCCTCGTGAGCGATGCCCATTTTGACAAGGGCGGGGCGGGGACCTACCAGAAATCAAACCGCCGACCGGCGCGCCGCCTGCTGCCTCGGGGTGCGCCCCGGTCCCAGCCGGCCCGCGACCCGCTCGAACGGACAACGGGTGGAAGGACGTAGCGGCGCATGAAGATCAGCGACAGGCTTTCCGTCGAGGACGTCCTCCAGGGCTTCGTCGAGACCGAGGTGCTGCCCGGGACCGGCGTGGACGCCAAGGATTTCTGGGCCGCCCTGGAATGTATCCTGGCCGACTTCACGCCCCGCAACACCGCGCTGCTCGCGCGGCGCGACGAGCTGCAGGCCAGGATCGACGCCTGGTTGGGCGAGCGCCGGGGCAAGCCGATCGACGTGCATGAGGAGGCCGCCTTCCTGCGCGAGATCAGCTACCTGCTGCCGGACGCGCCGGACTTCACCATCGCCACCGACGGCGTGGACCCCGAGATCGCCATCACCGCCGGTCCGCAGCTGGTGGTGCCGCTGTCCAACGCCCGCTACGCCCTGAACGCGGCCAACGCCCGCTGGGGCAGCCTGTACGACGCGCTCTACGGCACCGACGCGCTGGAGCCGCCGCTGCCGCCCGGCCCGTACAACGCCGAGCGCGGCGCCAAGGTGATCGCCTTCGCCCGCGTCTTCCTCGACCGCAT
>JBARAK010000133.1:0-3135 GCA_049791955.1 Caulobacteraceae bacterium | reverse complement strand
GGCTGCGTCCGATCCGGGCGCGGAGCGCCGCCGGCGCGGCCAACCGCACACCCGGCGCGCGCATCGCTTCGCTGACCTCGGCGGCGGCGGCCACGAAGGCCTGGCAGTCCGCGCAGTCGGCGATGTGGCCCTCGGCCTCCGCGCTCGCCCCGGCGTCCAGCTCGCCGTCGAGGTAGGCGGAGGTGCGTTCGTATTCAGCGCAGCTCATCGCCGTCCTCCTGCGCCCGCATCTGGTCCTTGAGCAAGGCCCGAGCCCGGGCCAGGCGCGACATCACCGTGCCGATCGGCGCGCCGGTCGCTTCGGCGATCTGGCGATAGCTCATGTCCTCCATCTCCCGCAGGATCAGCGCCTCGCGATAGTCGTCCGGCAGCCTGGCCAGCATCAGGTCCAGCCGACGCCGCTCGCTCGACCACGCCGCCTGATCCTCCGGGTCGGGAGCTTCGTCGCGCATCCGCTCCACCCCGTGGTCGTCCAGCGGCTGCAGCCGGGCCGCACGGCCGGCGTGGTCGTGGAAGCAGTTGCGCACGATGGCCAGCAGCCAGGGCCGCACGGTGTCGCCCCGCACCCCGTCGAAGGCGCGGAAGGCGCGCAGCATGGCCTCCTGCACGATGTCGTCCGCATCGGTGGGCGAGCGCGACAGCCAGCGGGCGAGGTTGTAGGCCGCATCCAGGTGCGGCAGGGCCTGGGCTTCGAATCTGGCGCGGCGGTCATTCATCTGGCGATGGATCGCTCTCGGGTCCTGGACAGTCTGGACCGACTAGATCGTCAGGACAGCGGATTTATTCCCGAATGCATTCGATTAATCGCCAGGAAATGATGAGTCGAGCGTTCACCACTTTTCCTGCCTCTCGGACTTGTCGGGCGACCGTTTCCTTCAGCTCAGCTTAATCAACCTCCACTAGTAGGAACGCCCTCTGGACAGGTCAGGACGAAATGGGCGCTGCCACGGCATCGGATGGGGTCGGTTTGCAATCGCGGGAATCCATCCGCGACACCGTGGGCCGACGGCAGACCCAGGCCCCGCTCCGCCTCGGCCTGATGGCCGTGATGCTGGTGTTCTTCTCCCGCTACGGCCACTTCTGGCCGATGTTCGGCGCCGCCGGCGGCTACTTCGCCGTCCAGGCCTGGGAGAACCTCGGCCTCCACCGGCTCTACGACCTCGTCGGGGCCCGGATCGCAGACCGGGTTGCGCTGGCCACCTTCGGTCTCAGCAGCATCGCCTTCGGCGTCCCCTCCTGCCTCTGGGGCGCCTACGGCGGGCCGCTGGGACTGGTCTGCGCCGCCTACCTGATCTGCGGCGCGGTGCTCAATTCGGTGCTGATGACGCGCGGCTGCAAGCCGGCTTTCCTGGTCTCCGCCGTGCCGTTCTTCGGCTTCCTGGCCGCGACCACCGTGCTGGCCGGGGGGGCCCAACGCGACGTCTCGGCGCTGGGCACCGTGGGCGTGGCCGCCGCCGCCATGTGCATCACCGGGGTGCGGCTGTGGTTCAACACCAGCCGGACCCGCCGCTCCGAACTCGACGCCCTGGACATCGTGCACCGCCGCGAGGCCGAGCTGGCCCGCGCGCTGGAGGCGGCCGAGGCGGCCAACCGCGCCAAGAGCGAATTCCTCGCCAACATGAGCCACGAGATCCGCACCCCCCTGAACGGCGTGCTGGCCATGGCCGACCTGCTCGCGCGGTCGGAGCTGCCCGCCAAGGAGCGGGAGATGGCGCAGATCATCCGCGCCTCCGGCGACACCCTGCAGCGCCTGCTGTCCGACATCCTGGACGTGGCGCGCATCGAGTCCGGCAAGCTGACCATCGAGGCCACGCCTTTCCACGTCGGCGCCATGGTCCGCTCCACCGCCGCCCCCTCCCAGCCCAGGTGCGACGAGAAGGGCGTGCGGCTGGTGGTCGAGGTGGCGCCGGAGATCGACCACATGGTGATGGGCGACCAGGTGCGGGTGCGCCAGGTGGTCGTCAACCTGCTCAGCAACGCGGTCAAGTTCACCGAGCGGGGCGAGGTGCGCCTCAGCGTCCAGCGCACCGCCGGCGGGCTGGCGCGCTTCACCGTGGCCGACACCGGGGTGGGCTTCGACATGGCCGACAAGGCCAAGGTGCTCGGCCGCTTCGAGCAGGCCGACAGCTCCATCACCCGCCGGTTCGGCGGCTCGGGCCTGGGCCTGTCGATCTGCCGCGACCTGATCATGCTGATGGGCGGGACGCTGGATTGCGAGAGCGAAGCGGGCGTGGGCTCGCGCTTCTGGATCGAGCTGCCGCTGGAGCCGACCACCCAACAGGTCGAGCCCGAGGCGGAGCTGACCGCGCCCCAGGCCGAAGGTCCGCCGCTGCGCATCCTGCTGGCCGACGACCACCCCACCAACCGCCGGGTGGTGGAACTGATGCTGGACGGCGGCGTGGCCGACCTGACCTGCGTCGAGGACGGCCGCCAGGCGCTGGACATGTTCCGCCGCTACCAGTTCGACCTGATCCTGATGGACATGCAGATGCCGGTGATGGACGGGCTCTCCGCCATCTACGAGATTCGCCGGATGGAGCTGTCGTGCAAGCTTCAGCGCACCCCGGTGGTGATGCTGACCGCCAACGCCCTGCCCGAGCACATCAACCTCGCCATTGGCGCCGGCGCCGACCTGCACCTGGCCAAGCCCTTCACCGCCCCCGCCCTGTTCGAAGCCATCAGCGCCGGCCTGGCCCTCCAGGCGGCGCAGAACGAGAAGGCGGACCAAGAAGCAGCGGCGTGAGGTTCGGGGGCGCCGCCGTGCTCAGCCCGCCGGAATCCACCGCTCCAGCCATCGCAGGCGCTGCTCGAACTCGGCGCGTCGCCCCTCGGTCTCGGCCTTGCGCCTGAGCGTGGGCAGGCCGAGCGCGATGGCGTCGCGCACCTCGGCCGACGTCGCCGCCCGACCTTCGGCGTACCACTCCAGCCGCGCGGGTTCGTCCAGGCCGAACAGCATGCCGTCTCCAGCGCGGAAGGGGTTCGCCCCACGCCCCCGGGTCAGCCAGATCGCCGTGGCCGCACTGGCGATGCGCGTCGTGTTGGCCTGAGCCGAATAGCCGGGAACGCCCTGGCGGCCGCCGCTCCAGCGCGCGCTCGGACTGGCCAGGAAGGGGCAGAGGCGCACCGCGAAGCCGG
>JBARAK010000132.1:0-2158 GCA_049791955.1 Caulobacteraceae bacterium | reverse complement strand
ACGTCGACCAGGCCAAGGGCAACCTCAACGGAGCCCACCAGACCTACACCATCGGCGCCAACGATCAGCTCCTGTCCAGCGGCGACTACAGCCACGTCATCATCGCCTACCGCAACGGCTCCCCCGTCCGCCTCTCCGACGTCGCCGACTCCGTCGACAGCGCCGAAAACCTCTTCCAGGCCGCCTGGACCGGCACCTCCATGCGCCTCGCCGAAAAAGGCCAGCCCGCCCGTCCCGCAACCCTCACCCCCGCCGTCATCATCAACATCCAGCGCCAGCCCGGCGCAAACATCATCGGCGTAGTCGACGAAGTACAGAAACTCCTCCCGCAGCTCCAGGCCACCCTCCCCGCCACCGTCAAAGTCGCCATCCTCACCGACCGCACCAACACCATCCGCGCCTCCGTCAAAGACGTCCAGTTCTCCCTCGTCCTCACCATCGCCCTCGTCGTCATGGTGATCTTCCTCTTCCTCCGCTCCATCGCCGCGACCGTCATCCCCTCCGTCGCCGTACCGCTCTCGATCGTAGGCACCTTCGGCGTCATGTATCTCCTCGGATACAGCCTCAACAACCTCTCCCTCATGGCCCTCACCATCTCCACCGGCTTCGTCGTCGACGACGCCATCGTCATGATCGAAAACATCTCCCGCTACCTCGAAGAGGGCGAGTCGCCCATGGAGGCCGCCCTCAAGGGCTCCGAGCAGATCGGCTTCACCATCGTCTCGCTCACCGTCTCGCTCATCGCCGTGCTCATTCCCCTGTTGTTTATGGGCGATATCGTAGGCCGTCTCTTCCGCGAATTTGCTGTAACTCTCGCAGTTACAATTCTCGTCTCGGCCTTCGTCTCCCTCACCCTCACGCCCATGATGGCCGCTAAGCTCCTCCGCCACACCCCGGCCAACGAGCAGAATCTCTTCTATCGCAAGAGCGAAGAGTTCTTCGAGTACGTCATCAAGAAATATTCCGTCGGCGTGCGCTTCGTCCTGCGCCACCAGACCCTGACCCTCCTCGTCACCCTCGCCACCTTCGCCCTCACCGTCTATCTCTTCCTCATCGTCCCCAAAGGCTTCTTCCCCGTACAGGACACCGGCGTCCTCCTCGGCATCACCGAAGCCCCCCAGACCATCAGCTTCAACGAGATGGCCCAGCGCCAGCAGGCCCTCGCCAAAACCATCCTGCAGGACCCTGACGTCGAAAGCATCTCTTCCTTCATCGGCATCGATGGCACCAACTCAACCCTCAACAGCGGACGCATTCAGATCAACCTGAAAGACCGCGACAAGCGCAGCTCCTCCGCGCTCGACGTCATCCGCCGCCTTGACCCCAAAGTCGCAAAGGTCGACGGCATCCAGTGCTTCCTCCAGCCCCTCCAGGACCTCACCGTCGAAGACCGCGTCAGCCGCACCCAGTATCACTACTCCCTCGAAGACGCCAATCCCGAAGAGCTCGCCCTCTGGACAGACAAGATGGTCGCGAAGCTGAAAGAAATCCCCATCCTCAGCGACGTAGCCAGCGACCAGCAGCTCAGCGGACTCGAGGCCAGCCTCGTCATCGATCGCGACACTGCCTCCCGCCTCGGCATCACCCCACAGAACATCGACGACACCCTCGACGACGCCTTCGCCCAGCGCCAGGTCTCCACCATCTACACCCAGCAGAACCAGTACCACGTCGTCCTCGAGGTCGCCCCCAGATTCCAGAAGAACCCCACCTCGCTCGACAACATCTACGTCAAAAGCTCCAACGGCACCCAGGTCCCGCTCTCCACCTTCACCCACTTTGAAGAGAAGCGCACCACCCTCGCCATCAACCACCAGGGCCAGTTCCCCGCCGTCACCATCTCCTTCAATCTCGCGCCCGGCAAGTCCATCGGCGACGCCGTAGCCGCAGTCAACAAAGCCAAAGCCGAGCTCAACCTCCCCGCCAGCGTCAACGCCGAGTTCCAGGGCTCAGCCCGCGCCTTCCAGGCCTCCATCGCCAACGAGCCCCTCCTCATCCTCGCCGCCCTCATCGTCGTCTACATCGTCCTCGGCGTCCTCTACGAGAGCTACATCCACCCCATCACCATCCTCTCCACGCTTCCCTCCGCCGGCGTAGGCGCCATCCTCGCGCTTCTTCTCTTCCACGTCGACCTCGACGTCATCGCGCTCATCGGCAT
>JBARAK010000131.1:0-9535 GCA_049791955.1 Caulobacteraceae bacterium | reverse complement strand
GAACGGCGGTCTCGGGCGCGATCGCGACCGTCAACCGCACCAACGCCCCGGTGGCCCTGCTGGGCGTGGGCGGCCTGGAGCACCAGACTGAGGACAACCTGAACCTCAAGCTCGGCTATGACATCTCTTCCAGCATCAGCGCCGCCTATGCCCTGGGCTTCTTCCGCAACCTCGATGACGCCACCGACCAGAGCTACCTGCGCAACGCCGCCGGCGCCCAGGTGTTCGCCGGCGCCCTGAACATCGGCGGCGTCCCGGTCACGGTGGGGCCCAGCGTGTTCTCCAACGATCGCTACCACCTGGAGGAGGATCACCTGGCGCAGAGCCTGTCGTTCTCCTCCCACACCGACGGGGTATTCGACTGGAGCTTGACGGCGAGCACCTACGACTACCTGAAGGATCGCCAGCGCATGCCCAGCGTGGCGTTACCGGGAGCGGACAGCGGCGGCGCGGGGACCATCACCTCGCTGGACGGGACGGGCTGGTACACCCTGGACGCCCAAGGGATCTGGCGGCCCCAGGGCGGCCTGCTCGGCGCGCACCAGATCAGCTTCGGCGCGCACGAGGACCGGTTCCAGCTGGAGAACCCCAAGTACAACACTTCCGACTGGATCAACGGAGGCGCCGGCTCGACCGCCACCTTCGGCAAAGGCAAGACCCAGACCAACGCGGTATGGGCGCAGGACGAGGCGCGCCTGCTGCCGCCCCTGACCCTGACGACCGGCGGGCGCTACGAGCATTTCGACGCCTATGACGGGCTGAACGCCAACCTCGCCTCCAACCAGAGCGTCAAGCAGCCGGGCCTATCGCACGACACCTTCTCGCCAAAGGCGGTGCTGGCCTACGCGCCGCAGCCGGCCTGGCGGTTCACCGCCTCGATCGGGCGGGCCTACCGCTTCCCCACCGTGGAGGAACTGTACCAAGCCATCGCAACGGGCCCCCTGATCAGCATCCCCAATCCCAACCTCAAGCCCGAGGACGCGGTGTCGGAGGAGCTGGCCGTCCAGCGGACCTGGAGCAAGGCGATGCTGCGCCTGTCTCTGTTCCAGGAGCACGTGGACAACGCCCTGCTCTCGCAGAGCGGAACCCTGCCGGGCCAGAGCGGCCTGTTCAGCTTCGTGCAGAACGTCGGCCGCACCCGCGCCCAGGGCGTGGAGCTGACCGGCGAGGAAAAGGACATCCTGCTGCCCGGCGTGGAGCTGTCGGGCTGGATGACCTACGTCGATTCACAGATCCAGGCGGACAACGGATTTCCCACCGCGGTCGGCAAGCAGATCCCCCAACTGCCCAGGCTGCGCGGCGCGGCGACGGCGACCTGGCGGCCCTCGCAGAAGCTGAGCTTCACCGCGTCCGGCCGCTACAGCGACCGGTCGTTTGCGACCATCGACAACTCCGACCATGTGGCCAACACCTTCACGGGTTTCGGAGCCTATTTCGTGATGGACCTGCACGCCCAATACCGGATCGACCAGCACCTGACCGGCGAGGTGGGCGTCGATAACGCGACCGACCGCAGCTATTACGAGTTCCACCCCTTCCCGCAGCGCACGGTCGTGGCGGAGATCACCTACCGCTATTGAAAAAGCAAAAGGCGCGCCCCTTTCAGGGCGCGCCTCAGCATAGTCAGCGACGTCGCCGCAGGTTTAGGCCGCCAGGGCGGTCCGCACCTTCTCGGCGATGTTCTTGAAGGCCGCCGGATCGCTGCCGGCGATATCGGCCAGGATCTTGCGGTCCATTTCCACGCCCGCGAGGTTCAGGCCGTGGATGAACTGGGAATAGGTGAAGCCTTCCAGGCGCGCCGCCGCGTTGATCCGCTGGATCCACAGCGCGCGGAAATTGCGCTTGTTCACCTTGCGGTCGCGGTAGGCGTACTGCCCGGCGCGGTCCACCGCGGCCTTGGCGGCGCGGATGGTATTCTTGCGACGGCCGTAGAAGCCCTTCGCCTGTTCGAGAACTTTCTTGTGCCGGGCGTGGGCGGTCACGCCCCTCTTCACGCGGGCCATATCATCTCACCTGTGTCTGAATTGGAAAGCCGAATGCGGGGTCGATCAGCCGTAAGGCATGAACGACTTGATCTTCGGCGTGTCCGAAGCCGCCATCACCTTGGTTCCGCGATTGGTGCGGATGTACTTGGCGTTGTGGCTGATCAGACGGTGGCGCTTGCCGGCGACGCCGGCCTTCACCAGACCCGAGGCGGTGATCTTGAAGCGCTTCTTCGCGCCCGACTTGGTCTTCAACTTCGGCATTTTGCATGCGGCCCTTTCGGACCGCCCTTCTAACAAGCATGACGAACCGCCATGGCATGCCAAAGGCCAGGCGGTTCCGGAGAGCCGAGCCTTCTAGCGGTGAACCGCCGCCAAATCAATGGCGGCGGCCAAATTCGCCAGAGGAGACTCTGTTGGATCAGCTATTGTCGTCGCTGTCGCCCGAGCCGTCCGCGGTCCCGGACGCCTCGGAGGCGGCCTGCGGCAGGTGATCGGCCAGGTGCTTCAGGAAGTCGCCGACCGGAAGACCGGAGGCGCTGGCCATCTGCTGGACCTGGTCGCTGCCCAGCGCGTCGTGGATCTGCTGCGGCGAGACCGGCAGGTTATTCGCGCCGCCGAGCCAGGAGCCGACATGATCTGCCAGGCCGTTGGCCGCCAGGGCCTCGAGCATGCCGGCCATGCCACCGCCCGCGCCGCCCTGGCCCGCTCCACCTTGGCCGCCGAGGAGAGCGCCCACGATATTGCTGCTCTGGCCCTGACCGCCGCCCTGCTGCAGCAGGCTGCCGACGATGCCCATGGCTCCTTGAGCCTGCTCGCCCTCGCCCTGCTGACCGAGCGCGCCCTGGACCAGGCCACCAAGATTATCGAAGAGTCCCACCGCCATCTCCCTTGTTCACGGCGCTTGGCCGTACTCGCCAGGATCATAGACGATGGGACGGCTCGCGTCTCAGCAGCAATGGCGGCGCAAGCACCGCCAAGCGCGCCTATCTATGACGATGAGGCTCGAACCGCAGGTCCAGCGTACCAATGCCGGCGGCCACGTTCACCCCGGTATTGCCCTCGATGCTGAGGGGCTGGAGCGTCACGGTGCGGTGGGAACCGCCGATCAAGGCGTTGGCGCCGATGCCCACGCCCACGGTCGCGCTCGCGGTCAACCCGCCGTAGTGGCCCTGCAGGGAGCCGGGCTCGAGCTGGGTAGTCGGATTTAACACCGCCCAGATCAAGGTCGCGTGGTTCTTGTAGCCGATATCCACGCCGAACTTCGAGATCGAGCCAACATAGCGCTCCCGATGGAACGCGGTCGGCTCGAACACGCACTTCAGCCGCCGGGACGATCCGACGATGAAACCCCAACCCGGGGCCACATGGCAGGTGAGCGTCCCCACCTTGACGCCACCTTGCGCCTGAGCCGGCGTATTCACCGCCAGCATCGCCGCACCGATAGCGACCGTGGCCAGCACTGTCTTAAGCATGATCATCGCCCCTTCCGAGCATTCGCCAGCGAGTAAAAGCACGCGAGCGGCTCCGGTTCCGACGGAGCCGGCAGGGATGGCGATTACTTGGAGTAGTGGTGGGAGTAGTGACGGCGTGAGCGGGGGTGGGTGATCCTGTGAACGCCGTGACCGATGCTGCGGCCGGTCGACCTGGCGGCATGGCCGACGTTGCCGGCCTGGTGGGCGACGCCATGGTAGGTTCCGTTCACCACCTGGCCCGCGCCACGCCCGATCTTGTGCAGGGTGTCGGGAACCACCGACGCGGGCGAAGCGAAGGCCGAGGTCACGGGGAGCGCCGTCAGCGTCAGGGCGGCGACCGCCGCCATTACTTGGATCTTCACGCAGAACCTCCTCAGGACCTTAGCTATTGTCAGCGTCCTGGGGCCGGCTTGGTTCCCGGTGAGGCGGAGGCGATCGCGGCGGCGAGACGGGAGACCTCAGCCTCGGTCACCGGCTCGGGATAGGCGTTGCCAAAGTGCGTGCGCACATAGCCCACCACATTGGCGATCTGCGCGGGGGACAGGATATCGCCCAGCCAGGGCATGGCCCCCTTCCCTTTCAGCACGATGGTGATGGGATAGGCGGCGACACCCAGCCGCGGGTTCCCGGCCAGGGCCGGAATGGCGGCCGCGCCCGACCCGCCCCGTCCATCCGCCATGTGGCAGGCCTGGCAGACCTGGCGATAGACCTGCTCGCCGGTGACCGGGACCGGCGCCTTGGTCCCGCCGCCGCCCGGACTGTCCCCGCGCGGTTCCTGGCCCCAGGCTGTCGAGACCGCCCCGGCCGTGAGAAGGACGGCCGCCGCGAAGGCGCGAAGGTTCGTATGACGCATCATGCTCACGCCTCCTGCGCGCGCTTGTGGAGCCGGGTGATGGCGTCGATCGAGGACAGCAGGGCGCCTTCCATCCAGCAGCCGATGTAGGAGGCGTGCTCGCCCGCCAGGACGATACGCCGGTCCATGGCGACGAGCGTCTGGTAGTGCTCGGCGCGGGTGTCCTCGTTCCAGCGGGCGCAGCAGCCCAGCGTCCAGGGAACGCGGCTCCAGGCCACCGAGGCGCCGCTCATGAATTCCTTGCGGTACTGCTCGGGGTGGAACACCGATCCCTGGGCCAGCGCCGTCTCGATCCGCTGCTCCGGCGTCATGCCCGCCAGGTGATAGCCGCCCATGTCCCGGGCGAAGGCGCCCAGCATGATCGCAGGGCCATCCTTGAAGAAGTCGTAGTTGGGATAGGAGACCAGGCCGATCTCCTGGTTGGTGAAGCTGTGGCCGCCATAGATGGCGTCGTCCTCCTCCCAGAAGCGGCGGCGGAATTCGAGGCCGATCTTCACCTGGCCCGTGTAGGGGACCGCGCGGATGGCCGCCTTCATCTGCGGCGACACCTGGGTGTCGACCTGGCTCAGGATCGAGAGCGGGATGGTGCAGACACACCAGTCCGCCTTCGCCACATTCACCGCGCCGGCTGCGGTATCCTGGTAGGTGACCGCCACCCCGGAGGCGTCCTGGGCGATCTTCGTGACCTTGGCGTTGTAGGCGATGAGCTGCTGAACCTGGCGGGCGAAGCCCCTGCCGATCATGTCCATGCCGCCGACCGGCTGGAACATGGTGGTCTGCATCTCATGGTTCATGAAGAAGGCCATGTTTGCCCACACCTGCGGATCGAGCAGGTCGTGGAAACTGTTGGTCAGCTGCGACGGGATCGGCGCGCCGTTCACCCCGCCGCCCGGAGGCCGATCGTAGCCGCGATGGCCTGAGCTCTTCAGGCCTGTGACATAACGCAGGTCCTTGTCGAGCATGCCCCAGCCTTGCAGGGCCTCGATCAGCCGCTCACGGTCCTCGGCGGTTAGCTCCGCGTCCAGGGCCTTCTGGTTGATGGCCTTGCCGAGCAGCTCGGCGATATTGCCCTCGAAGTCGGCGGCCACCTCGCGGTAGCGCTTCGGCTTGCCGCCGAAGGCGTCGGTGCTGTGGATATAGGCGTTGTGGTTGAACTGGATGAAGGGTTCCAGCGAGACCCCGAACTGCTTGCAGTAGTGCAGCAGGGTGCGGTGGTGGTGCGGTATCCGCCAGGGACCGGGGTTGAGATAGTTGCCCTGGGTAAAGCCGACCTTCTGGGTCGCACCGCCAAGCTCGGTGTAGGTGTCGCCTCCTCGCAACGACCAGTTCCGGCCGCCGGCGCGGTTCTGGTACTCCAGGATGCGGACCTTGTAGCCCGCCTTGTCCAGTTCATAGGCTGCCAGCATCCCCGCCAGGCCGGCGCCCAGCACGATGACCGACTGGCCCTTGGCCCCTCCGCTGAGCTGGGGCGGTCCGCTGAACTGGCTTTCGGCGGCGTGGCCGAGGGAGGCCATGGCGTTGTAGAGCGCGGCCGAACCGCCGACCAACCCGATCGCCGACAGCAACTGACGACGCGTGGTCCTTTGAACGCCCGGCTCCATGTGCGCAACGCCCCCGATTTTCCAGCTTCGCCGCTGATGTGCGGGAAGCCGGGCGGTGCGCGTCAACATCGCCAGGGCGTTTCAGGCAATTCCAGGCCGACAGGTTCCGATTTTCCGGCGCCGGGGACGCTGCCTGACGGAGAACCGGGCAGTATGGGCCGCTCGACGGGGCCCTGTGTGGACGGGCTATAGCGCCAGGGTGAGTTCCGGCGATTCCAGCGCAAGCAGGTAGGCCTTGGCTTCAAGCCCCCCGGCGAAGCCGGTAAGGGCGCCCGATGCGCCGATCACCCGGTGGCAGGGCGCCACGATGGAGATGGGGTTCTTGCCATTGGCCGCGCCCACCGCGCGCATGGCGTTCGGATTGCCGAGATCGCGCGCGATCTGGCCATAGCTCCTGGTTTGGCCGAACGGGATCTTGAGCAGTTCCGCCCAGACCCGCTTCTGGAACTCGGTCCCAACGAAAGCGAGCTCAAGATCGAAAACCTTGCGCTCAGCGGCGAAATATTCGCGCAGCTGACGTTCGGTTTCGACCAGGACGGGGTGATCGGCGTCCTCGCCGACGACGTTCAAGCGCACCCGCCTGGGATCATCGTTCTCCCACAGGACCGCAGCCAGCCCGGCGTCTGAACCTACCAGCTTCAGGGCGCCGAGCGGCGTGTCCACGATCTTGAAGACATGGGCGACCGCCAGGCGAGAGACGGACTTGCTCATGAACTCCCCGGTTTAGACGTCCACCTCGGCGTCGAGCGCGTTCTCCTGGATGAACTCCCGCCGAGGCTCGACCAGATCGCCCATCAGCCTGGAGAACATGTCGTCCGCATCGTCGGCGTGGGTGACCCTCACCTGCAGCAGGGTGCGGGCGTTCGCGTCCAGGGTGGTTTCCCACAGCTGGTCGGCGTTCATCTCGCCCAGCCCTTTGTAGCGCTGGATGCTGAGCCCCTTGCGTCCCGCGTCCATCACCGCCGCCACCAGGTCCAGCGGGCCTCGCACAGCGCGGGTCTGGTCCTTGCGGAGGAAGGTGGCGGGCTCGGCGAAGCTGGGGGCCAGGAGGGCCGAACGCTCGGCCAGCCGCCGGGCGTCGGCGGAGTGGATCAGCAGGTCGTCCAGCACGATGCGTTCAGATACCCCGCGCCGCATGCGCGAGAAGACATAGCCGCCCGGCCCGAAGCCGTGGCCGCCTTCGGCCAGGGCCGGCTCGCCGACCCATTCGCCATCGCCTTCCTCGGCGTAGAGGTTCAGTCGCACCGCCGCCTTGGCCACATCGCCACCCTCGCCGAACAGGCCGGCGAGCACTGCCTGCTCGATGGCGAAGGCCGGAGCGCGCGCCGCCAGGCGATCGATCAGTTGCTTGGCCGCCTGGGCGTCGCGCACCAGCTGGCCAAGATCGGCGCCGGTGCGCCGCTCGCCGCCCGCCAGGTCCAGGCTGGCGCCATCCACGCCTTCGTCGAACAGGAAGGCGGCCATCTCCAGGTCGTCCTTCAGGTAGCGCGAGGACTTGCCCTTGGCGGCTTTGTAGAGCGGTGGCTGGGCGATGTAGAGGTAGCCCTGCTCGATCACCTGGGGCATCTGCCGGTAGAAGAACGTCAGCAGCAGGGTGCGGATGTGCGCCCCGTCCACGTCGGCGTCGGTCATGATGACGATCTTGTGGTAGCGGATCTTGGCGATATCGAAGTCGTCCCGCCCGATGCCGGCGCCGAGCGCGGTGATCAGGGTGCCGATCTGCTCGGACGACAGCATCTTGTCGAAGCGCGCGCGCTCGACGTTCAGCACCTTGCCGCGCAGCGGCAGGATGGCCTGGTTCTCGCGGTTACGACCCTGCTTGGCCGAGCCGCCGGCGCTGTCGCCTTCGACGATGAACAGTTCCGACTTGGCCGGATCGCGTTCCTGGCAGTCCGCCAGCTTGCCGGGCAGCGAGGTGATGTCGAGCGCCGACTTGCGGCGGGTCAGTTCACGCGCCTTGCGGGCGGCCTCGCGCGCCGAGGCGGCCTCGACGATCTTGGTGACGACTATCTTGGCTTCGTTGGGGTGCTCCTCGAACCACTGGCCGAGCGCCTCGCTGACCAGGCCTTCCACGGCCGGGCGCACTTCTGACGAAACCAGCTTGTCCTTGGTCTGCGACGAGAACTTGGGATCGGGGATCTTCACCGACAGTACGCAGGTCAGGCCTTCGCGAGCGTCCTCGCCCGACACGCTGACCTTGTCGCGCTTGGCGGCGCCGGAGCCCTCGATGTAGCCGCCCACCACCCGCGTCAGGGCCGCACGGAAAGCGGCCAGGTGCGTGCCCCCGTCGCGCTGGGGGATGTTGTTGGTGAAGCAGAGCATCTGCTCGTGGTAGCTGTCGTTCCACCACAGCGCCAAGTCGATCTCGACCCGGTCGCGGCGTCCCCGCACGGCGATCGGGGTCTTCAGGATGGCGGCCTTGGACTTGTCGAGGTGGCGCACGAAAGCCTCGACACCGCCCTCGTAGTTCATCACCTCTTCGAACGGCTCGGCGTCGCGCAGGTCGCGGAAGCGGATCACCACGCCGGAATTCAGGAACGCCAGTTCCCGCAGGCGATGCTCAAGCGTCTTACGGTCGAACTCGATGGCCAGGAAGGTGCCGTCCGATTCGCCCGTGCCGGTCCGCAGCGACGGCAGGAAGGTGACGCTGGTGCCGGTCAGGTATGCGCCATTCTCGCGCCGGGGCGCTTCGCCCGTGACCTTCAACGGGGCGACCGCATCGCCCCGCTCGAAGCGCATCTGGTGCACCTTGCCATCGCGCCAGATCTTCAACTCGAGGAAGTCGGACAGCGCGTTGACCACCGACACGCCCACGCCGTGCAGGCCGCCGGAGACCTTGTAGCTGTTCTGGTCGAACTTACCGCCGGCGTGGAGCTGGGTCATGATGACCTCGGCCGCCGAGACCCCTTCTTCCGTATGGATGTCGGTGGGGATGCCGCGACCGTCGTCGATGACCGTGCAGGAACCGTCGGCGTTCAGGATGATCTCGACGTGGGTGGCGTAATCGGCCAGCGCTTCGTCGATGGCGTTGTCCACCACCTCGTAGACCATGTGGTGCAGACCCGAGCCGTCGTCGGTGTCGCCGATGTACATGCCGGGACGCTTGCGGACCGCGTCCAGGCCCTTCAGCACGCGGATGGAATCCGCACCGTACTCGCCATTCCCCGTCGTTTCCGGCCCCGCAGTTTCGGGGGCGCCGGGAAGTTGTTCGCTCATCTAGTCCTTCAGTCTTCCACCGGCTCGAGAGCGGAGGCGTCCACGCGCACCCCCTGCCCCCAGACCGTCAGGTCCTCGAACAGCGCCCGGTCGGTTCCGGTGAGAAAGGCTTGCAAGCCCAGCGCCGTGATCTCCTCGAACAGGGCGGCGCGACGCTTCACGTCCAGATGCGCAGCCACCTCGTCCAATAGCAATATAGGGTTTGGCGCTGATTCTGCACGGGACAATCGCGCCGCCTGCGCCAGCACCAGATTAAGGATCAAAGCCTTCTGCTCACCGGTGGAACACTCCGCCGCAGGGCGATCCTTCTCGACGTGGATCACCGACAGGTCGGCGCGGTGAACGCCGGTCAGCGCGCGCCCCGCGGCGGCGTCGCGCGTACGCCCCCTGGCGAGCGCCTCGCGCAGG
>JBARAK010000130.1:0-2897 GCA_049791955.1 Caulobacteraceae bacterium | reverse complement strand
CGCCGGACCGTCCCAGGGCGGCCCGTCGGGCCAGGGCGCGCCGCCGCCCCGCGCCATCCACGGGGAAGCCGGGGTCAGCATCGGCTCCAGCGGCTATCGGGACGCCTATGTGGCCGCCGACATCCCGATCGGCGACCGCAGCGATCTCGGCGTAGCGGTGTCCGACACCAAGCTGCCCAGCCACCACGGCTACGGCGGCGGGGAATACAAGTCGCTCGGGATCAGCCTGAACATCGACGCCTCCAAGGGCGGCCAGGGGGCTTGCGCCCCCCGCTGGGGCGAAGCCCTGCCCTCCGACCACGTCGCGCCGGCCTGTGCAGGCGGAGATGGCGAGGCGTCCGGCCTGATGCCCGGCCTGGCCGCCATGGCCTCTCAAGCGCAGCGCTGATCCGGCCCCCTTCTGCTTCCCTGCGCAGCGGGGAGAGGAGTTGCATCTCCGTCCTAACCGCCTGGCCGCTCCAGCGCCCGCCGCCATAGCTCTTCCTCGCGGGTAAAGCCGTTGTCGGCATAGAGCCGCCGGACGGGACCGTTGCGGTCGGTCTCCACGATGCATCCCACCGCCTGGTCCCGGGTCTCGGCCATGACGCCCAGCAGGTGGTCGAGCAGGCTGCGCTCCACCCCAAGGCCGATCACCCGGCAGCTCATCACGAAGGCCAGGATCTCGGCCCCTTCCACCACCGCCGCGGCGACCAGGCCATAGTCCCCGAAGCGGTCGCGGGCTTGGGCGATGAACACCTCGCCGGCCGCGGCGTGGCGGGCCAGTTCGCCGGCCGAGAACCGCCGGCCGGTGGCGTTGAACTGGGTGGTGCGCAGCAACAGCTCGCCGACCCGCTCCAGGGCCGCGCCGTCCTTCGGCCGGTCGAAGATGCATTCCACCTGGAGCGAGGCCAGGAAATCCTGCTCGCCGCCGGCGGGGCGTTCCTTCTCACGGCGAAGCTGGGCCTTGACCAGTTCGGTGCGGGCGGCGGACTCCCCCGTGACCCGCGTCGCCTGCAGGCGGGGATCGGTCAGCAGGATCCGGCGCAGGGCGAAGGGGTCCTCCCCCAGCACCTCGACCTGGGGCAGGGCCTGGCGCACGCGCTCGCGTTCCAGCGGGTGGTCGTCGATGAAGACGAAGGCGTCCAGGGCGAAGCCCAGCTCCTCGGCGATCGAGGCGATGTTGGACGGCTTGTCGTCCCAGTTCACCCGCCAGGTCACGAAGTCGTCCGGGGTCAGCAGCCGGTCATGGGGATAGTGCTCCGGATAGCGCCACAGCTCGCGCACCAGGGCCTCGTCGTTCTTGCTGACGCAGGCCAGCACGATCCCACGCCGCTTCAGCGCTTTCAGCGCTTCGTGCAGGCCGAAGTACAGCCCGATGTAGGAGTAGGCGCCGCTCACCTCCGGCGTCCAGGCGAAGGGCGAGCCGGTCTCGGCCAGCACGCCGGGCCACAGGGTCCCGTCCAGGTCCACGATCACGCACTTCTTGCGATCGAAGCCGAGCAGCGCGGTCAGCACGTCCATGTGCGCCCGGGCGGCGGCGGCCTCGCGGCCGTAGGGGGTCTCGCCGAGCTGCGCGGCCAGGGGCGCGGGGTCCGGGAACAGTCCATGCACGGCGGCCAACTCGCTCCGGGGCCGCTGCAGCATCCAGCCGGGCGAGCCGAAATGGGTGAACCCGACCAGGGCGTCGTCCAGCAGGCGGGCTGAGCCCTCGGCATTGATCGCCGCCGCCACGTCGACCACGTGCACGTCCGGATAGGCCGCGGCTAGAACCTCCAGCTCAAGGTTCACGCGCCGGAAACGGTTGCGATGACCATGCGGGCCGCGGTCGGCCAGCCCCAGCGGCTGGACGGTGGGCTCGGGCAGGTTGTCGATCAGGATGGGCGCGTCGCTGCAGGCGCGCAGCCCCTCGATCACCTGGCGGGCCTCGGCGATATAGATGGCCGCGGGATCGCCGCCGTGCTCGGCCGGGGAACCGCTCGCCACCGCCCGCCGCGAGCGCAGCGCGCCGATCACTATGGCCTGGTGTGGCCGTTCCTCCGCCAGGCGCGCATCGCCGGGAAAGCCGGTGGCGACCCGCAGCTCCACGCCCCGCGCGGCCGCCTCACGCCGCAGGAAATCGGCCTCCATCTGCAGCTCGCAATCGCCGAACAACAGGGCGTCGAGCCGGTGTTTCGACGGGTGGCCCAGATCGCGCGCGCCCTGGGCGCGGGTCACCGACCAACTGGGATCGGCGCCCTCCTTGGCCTGGCGGCGCAGGCGGTCCAGCGCCTCGCCCGGATCGCGGCCATGCAGTTCGGCCAGGCGGGCGGCGACCTCGGCGACCTCCTCCGGCGCGGACTTGTCGGTCAGCACGCCCCGCTCCATCAGGGCGGCGAGGCATCCCGCCAGGGTGTCGTCATCGAAGCTGTAGCGCCCGGCCAGGCTGGCCATCTCGTCCGGCATGGCGCGCGGGGTTTCGAACCAGCCAAGGATGTCGGCCACCTCCGCGTCCACCACCAGCCGCAGATGGCTGACGGCGTGGATCACCAGCACCCGGTCCGTGTCGAGCGGGGTCAGGTGCACATAGGTCGAGCGGCGGATCAGCATCGGGCCGCAGCCTCCGCGCGCCGCATTGCCTCTTGGTTAACGACCCGGCCTCTAAACCTTCATCCTGACCGATCGCCCAGCCGCATGGACCCAGGCCGATGTCGCACCCCGCCGGCGCATCCCAACCCCAGGAACCCACCCCCGCCGCTCCTGCCCTTACCCCGGGCGACAGGCTGCCGTTCTGCTACGGCATGACCGAAGGACAGCGCTACTATTCGTTCGAGGACCAGGCCGGCCGCCCAGCCGCCCTGATCCTGGCCGGCCAGGCGCCTCCCGCCGCCGTCTCGGCGATGGTCGAGGCTTTCGCCGCCCGGGCCGAGGCTTTCGCCGCC
>JBARAK010000129.1:0-9887 GCA_049791955.1 Caulobacteraceae bacterium | reverse complement strand
ACCCAGTGGCCACGCCGCCGGTCGCGGGGCTGCATCTCCAGTTCGGGGCGGACGCCTCGTCCGAGGTCGTGGTGTCCTGGCACGCCCTGCAACCCGTCCGTCACCCGCGGGTGATCCTCGGAAGTCTGGACGGGCGGCTGGAGCGCACGGTCGCGGCCGCGCAGACCAGCTACACCGACGCCAAGTCCGGCCAGGTCGTCTACGCCTACCATGCCAAGGTCGCCGGCCTGCAGGCGGACGCGTCCTACCTCTACGCTGCGCTGCACGACGGCGCCGGGCCGCAGTTCGGGACCTTCCGCACCTCGCCGCGCGGCCGGGCGCGGTTCACCTTCACCAGCTTCGGCGACCAGGGCACGCCCACGCTGGGCAAGCGCTACAAGCCGCCCGAAGGGGTGACGATCCCCAATCCGCCGTTCGTGAACGACAATCTCGGCTCCCCGGCCGGCGCCGACACCACCCTGGGGGTGGAGCGCCTGCAGCCGCTGTTCCACCTGTTCAACGGCGATCTCTGCTACGCCAACCTGGCGGAAGACCGCGTGCGGACCTGGTGGGACTTCTGGTCGAACAACAGCCGCAGCGCCCGCAACCGTCCCTGGATGCCGTCGCCGGGCAATCACGAGAACGAGCTTGGCAATGGCCCGATCGGCTACCAGGCCTACCAGACCTACTTCTCCGTGCCCGAGGCGGCCGGCCAGACCGAGGTCACGCGCGGGCTCTGGTACGCCTTCACCGCCGGCTCGGTGCGGGTGGTCAGCATCGCCAACGACGACGTCTGCTACCAGGACAGCGGCAGCTCCTATGTCCGGGGTTATTCGTCCGGGGCCCAGAAGGCCTGGCTGGAGAAGGAGCTGGCCGCCTCCCGCGCCAATCCCGAGATCGACTGGATCGTCGTCTGCATGCACCAGGTCGCCATCTCCACGGCGGACAAGTTCAACGGCGCCGACCTTGGCATCCGCGAGGAGTGGGTTCCGCTGTTCGACCGCTATGGCGTGGACCTGGTGGTCTGCGGGCACGAGCACCATTATGAGCGCTCGCACCCGATCCGGGGTCACGAACCCAATCCCACGCGGACCCCTGTTCCCGCCGCTACCGTCACCGACGTGATCGACACCACCAAGGGCACGGTTCACATGGTCATCGGCGGGGGCGGGACCTCGTCGCCGTCGAACGAACTGTTCTTCCATCCGCCGCAGTGCCGGGTGATCACCGCCATCGGTGACCGCGATCCCAAGACCGGCAAGCACACGGCGATCTACGTGCGGGAGAACGCGCCCTGGTCGGCGGTGCGCAACGCCGCGCACGCCTATGGCTTTGCGGCCTTCGAAGTCGATCCGGGCCCCCATCGCGGCGGCTTCACCGAGATCAGGGTGACCTACTACGACGTGGTGGGGACCGACGGCCAGATCGCGCCCTTCGAGACCTTCACCCTGCGGCGACCCCGTCGGGACTAGATGAGGAGCGCCGCCAGCTTAGCGGCGGGAGATGGGTTCGGCGCCTTCATCCTGTGCATGACTGATATGCCGATTGTTTCTGATGGAATGAACCGCGCCACAAAGAGGGGCCACCTACATAGGATACGTCTGCGTGTCCGCGGCCGGGATCTGCTCTGGCCTATGGATCGCGAAATTACGAGAGTTCCCTTTCGATGCAGTCAGCCTGTGCGCCTGTCCACCGTAGCCTGATCGAGGAAGTCGCCCACGCCAACCTGCCGTCGGCCTATACCCGCGATGGCTTGACCATGCGGGCCTTCCGCAGCCTGGCGGACGGCGTGGAGCACCTGGCCCTGGTTCGGGGCGAGCCTGAACCCGGCGCCCTGGTGCGGGTGCATTCGGAGTGCCTTACCGGCGACGCGCTGGGCTCGCTGCGCTGCGATTGCGGCGAGCAGCTCCGCACCGCCATGCGCCTGATCAGCGAGAGCCGCAGCGGCGCGCTGATCTATGTCCGCGGCCACGAGGGGCGCGGGATCGGGCTGGCCAACAAGGTCGCCGCCTATCAGTTGCAGGACCAGGGCCTGGACACCGCCGAAGCCAACACCGCGTTGGGCTTCGCGACCGACGCCCGCGACTATCGCGTGGCGGCCGAGATGATCGGGGCGCTCGGCCTGGACGACATCCGGCTGCTGACCAATAATCCGTTGAAGGGCTTGGCGCTCAGGCGCTACGGCGTGCGGGTGCGCGAGGACGTGCCGCTGGTGCTGCCTTCGAACCCTCACAACGCCGACTATCTGGCGACCAAGCGCGACAAGATGGGCCACAGGCTGCCCGCCGGCGAGCGCGCCGCTTGAGCCGCCCGACTTTCACCGCGCCGGCTGTCCGGCGATCAAGGATGACCAGATGGATCACGCGATGACCACCGGCGAGGGCGGCGCATGACGTCTGGACCAGCGACACGCTACACGACCGTGGCCATGGTCTTCCATTGGCTCATCGCCGTCCTGATCGGGATCAATCTGGTGCTGGTCTGGTTTGCGGACAAATGGCCGGCGGATTGGGTGCGACCGGCGATCGACACCCACAAGTCGATCGGCATCACCGTCCTGGGCCTGGCGATCATGCGCCTGCTTTGGCGGTCGGTTCATCCGGCGCCGCCCTTGCCCACCGACTATTCACGGTGGGAGCGTTTCGCCGCCCATGCCGCCCACATCGCCCTCTATGTGCTGATCTTCGCCATCCCGCTGTCGGGCTGGCTGCACGACTCGGCCTGGAAGGATGGCCCGACCCATCCCGACAAGCTGTTCTGGCTGGTCCCCTGGCCGCGCATCCCGCAGATCGCCCACCTGCCGCCGGTCGCAAAGGAGCACTTCCACGATGTCCTGTTCGCCGTTCACAAGCTGCTGGCCTATGTCCTCTACGGCCTGTTCGGCCTGCACGTCGCCGCGGCGCTGAAGCACCAGTGGATCGACAAGGAGCCGGAACTGCAGCGCATGCTGCCGGGCCGCCGCCCCTGATCCCCTGAGTCCCCCGGTTGCCTTTGAGGCCCGGTAGCCTTCCAAGGGGAGGGAAGACCGCCGCCGTCATTTCCCGCTGCGCGGACCCTATGCGTAGCGCCCTCCGACTTGTCAGCGAAAGCCCTATGGTAAGCCTCCAACACGATGCCGACGTCACCCTTGGGCAGGCGGAAGGCCACCTCGCCGAGGTGCTGGCCGCGCAGTCTCCCCGCCGTTCGCCGCCGCCCACCCCTCTGGCCAGCCGCGCCATCCATGTGGGGGTGCTGGTCCTCTGGGCTTTGCTGCTCGGCGCGCCCTTCGGGCTTCATGGGGTGTTCGTCTGGTCCGCCGGGCTGTTGTACGTCACCTATGACACCCTGCTGCTGGTCCTCACCTTCTGCCTGACGCTGCCCTTGCTCGCCCGCCAGCCGTCGCCCGCTCCGGGGGGGGCGAAGGTGTCGCTGGCGGTGATCGTCGCCGCCCGCAACGAAGCGCTGGTGCTGCCGGTGACGCTTGCGGCCCTGCTTTCCCAGTCCGACCCGCCGGACCGGATTCTGATCGCCGACGACGGCTCGACCGACACCACGCCGGAGGTGCTGGCCGAGCTTTACGGCCTGACGCCGCCGCCGCTCGGCTCGATCCAGACCAGTCACCCGAAGGTGCATTGGCTGAGGCTGGCCGGTGGCGGGAAGGCGCGGGCGATGAACACCGCCCTGCCGTTACTCGACGAGGACGTGGTCCTGACCGTGGACGCCGACACCCTGCTGCAGGCCGACGCGATCGCCGTGGTGCGCCGCGCCTTCGCCGCCGAGCCGAACCTGGTGGCCACCACCGGCGTGCTGACGCCGGTCTGCGCCAACACCGCCACCGGGCGCGTGTTCGAGTGGTTCCAGACCTACGAATACATCCGCAACTTCCTGTCCCGCTACGCCTGGATGCGGCTGAACAGCCTGCTGCTGATCTCAGGCGCCTTCGCGGGCTTCCGCCGTACCGCGGCCCTGGAGGTCGGCGGCTTCGACCCGGACTGCCTGGTGGAAGACTACGAGCTGATCCACCGGCTGAAGCGCTTCAGCGTCCTGCACGGGCGCCGCTGGACCACCCGGGTGCTGGGCGGGGCGCAGGCGCGCACCGAGGCGCCAAGCACCACCATGGCCTTCCTGCGCCAGCGGCGGCGCTGGTTCGGCGGCTTCCTGCAGACCCAGTACTGGTATCGCGACATGGTCGGCAACCGGCGCTACGGGGCGCTGGGGCTGGCGATGCTGCCGGTCAAGGCGATCGACACGCTGCAGCCGGTGTACGGCCTGACCGCCTTCGCGCTGCTGTGCGTGTATCTGGCTCAGGGCCGGCTGGGCGTGCTGGCGCCGGTCGGCGGCGTGATCGGCGCCAAGATCTTCATCGATTTCTCGTTCCAGCTCTGGGCGGTCCACCTGTATCGCCGCTGGCTGGGGGACACGTCCAAGGCCTCGTTCGCCCAAGCTTTCGTCGCCTCCCTGGTCGAGCCGTTCAGCTTCCAGCTGCTGCGCCATGTCGGCGCGGTCTGGGGCTGGGTGGTCTTCCTCAGCGGTCGCCAGACCTGGAGCAGCCAGAAGCGGGTCGGCGCGCTCAACTAAGCCCGCGTTCTGACGGCCATCTGATTACGGCGTCGGCGCCATGCTCTGGAACACGCTGTCCCGCCGGATCAGGGCGTGGAAGAGTGCGGCCGCGACATGCATCAGCACCAGCGCGAAGAAGGCGAACGCTAGGTAGTAGTGCGCGTTCCAGAGCAGCGCGTGCAGGCCGTCGTTCTGCGGAAGGATCGGGGGCAGGCGGATGTTCCCGTACAGCACCACCGGATAGGCGCTCGCTGACAGCATCGCCCAGCCGATCAGCGGCATGCCGATCATCAGGGCGTAGAGCGCGTAGTGGGACAGCATCGCCCCGATCTTCAGCGGCTCCGGCAGATCCATGGGCAGGGCTGGCGCGCCATAGCGCAGGCGTACGGCGAGACGGATCAGCGCCAGGATGAGGATGCCGATGCCGAGCGTCTTATGCGTTTCCAGCAGGGGAACGTACTTGGACGTGATGGTCGACACCATGCCGACCCCGACGAAGAACATCGCCAGAATAAGGATGGCCATGAGCCAGTGCAGAACGCGTTGGGTGACGTTGAATCGCAAGCTGCTGCTGGTCATGGCTGGCCGCCTGTCGAAGTTGTCTGCTGATGCGGATAGGACTTGGCTTCCGAAGTCCGCAGGTCATACGACCTTGCATAGGCGGCCGAGCGGGCGGCCGGGAACGGATCGTCCGATACCTTGACGCCGTTCGGCAAGATGGTCGGATCGTAGTTGATGTCGCGGCACGGACCGTTCTGTTCGGCCTCGATCTTATTCACCACCAGCGTGCCGACCTCGACGGTGCGCCGGTCCTGCGGCCAGGCCTTGGTCGGGTCGGAGGTGGGATCGCCCGGATTGGCGATCGTCACCACCATGGTCCAGCGCTGCGGCGCCTGGGCGACCCGGTCGGTGATCTCCTGCTCGAGATGATTGGGGCCGAGCTTGGCCAGATCGGTCGGGGCGATCGGCGTGACCTGGGCTTGCGGCCGCAGCGACCACCGCACCGCGTGCTGGCCGCCGGACTTGTCGACGAAGATGAAGGCGTTCAGGCCGTTGTAGGTTTCTTCCGCGTAACTGGCGGTCCAGGATCCGCCCTTGGCCCAGCCGCCAAAGGGCAGGAACTCGGGATGCGCGCCGATGTAGGACTTCATCGCATCCGGGTCCTTGCTGCCCGACGCCGTCAGCAATCCGTAGAACGCTTCCGGCGTGGCCGCGGCGAAGACCGGCGCGTTGATCATGGCGGTGCGCCAGACCTGGCCGTTCGGGGTCGAGATCTGCAGGCCCATGCCCCGCACCCGCACCGTCGCATCGGGCGCGTTCGGATCAGGCGTGCCGAGGTTGAAGCGGCCCAGGATCGGATATTGGCCGGAGGTGAAGACCTGGGCCCGCGAGAGCTCCGCGCCATTTCCGTTGGAGTCGAACTCGCCCGTGAAGCAGACGCCCTTCGCATGATTTCGCCGATGGCCCAGCGCCGGGCCGGTCGGGGGTGCCAGGGCGGCGATGAGCTTGTTCGGCGTGAGGCGATGGGGAGAGAGCCAGCCCGCCGTATAGGCGAACAGCCCGGCGCCGACGGCGACGACGGCGGCGATCAGCACATATGATCCAAGCTTTGAGCCTGGCGGTGATGGAGGCGGTTGGGTCATTTAAGAGCCTCTGTTGAGACCAGTCTAACGGCTCCGCCAGTGATAGTTACGCCACTGGCGGCCACCTGAGGATTACCCAGCTTCCATCTGCAGGATGCTATTCCAGGAAGTATAGGCTCTTCCGGATCGCGCGGTAAAGATCACAGCCTGTGCGCGCGGATGGAACAATTCCTCGCCATGTGACGCGCGCTTGCGACCGCCGCGGGGATGGAGCGCGGGGCCCTTTGCGGCAGCTGGATGGAACCTTGCCTGGTGGATTCGCCAAAGGTCGAGGTGCGATCATCGTCTATCCGCATTTCCTGACGCGGTTGCGACCGGAGTGGCCGTTCCTTTCGAGCCTCTGAGAAGAAGGTAAGCGGCCGGAACCACCAGCAGCGACAGCAGCGGCGCAGTGAGCATTCCTCCGATCATGGGCGCGGCGATCCGGCTCATGACCTCCGAGCCTGCGCCATGGCCGACCAGGATCGGGAACAGGCCCGCCAGGATCACCGCTACGGTCATGGCCTTGGGACGGATACGCAGCAGCGCGCCCTCGCGGATCGCGGTCTCCACATCGTTTGGCGCCAGGTGGTCGCCTCGTTCGGCCATGGCGTTCTTCAGGTAGATCAGCATCACCACCCCGAACTCGGCTGACACGCCCGCCAGCGCGATGAACCCGACCGCGGTCGCCACCGACTGGTGGTAACCCAGCAGATAGAGCGTCCAGACGCCGCCGGTCAGGGCGAAGGGCAGGGTGGCCATGATCAGGGCCGCCTCGTCGAACCGTCCGAAGGTGACGTAGAGCAGTACGAAGATGATCAGCAGGGTCGCCGGAACCACGACCTTCAGCCGCTCCGCCGCCCGCGCCAGGTACTCGAACTGGCCGGAGTAGGCGATGCTGACGCCGGGGCTGAGCTTCACCTGCCGGCCGACCGCGCGCTGGAGGTCGCCGACGACCGACGCCAGGTCACGGCCATGGACGTCCACATAGACCCAGGTCGCCGGTCGGCCGTTCTCGCTTCGCAGCATGGAGGGGCCGTCGACGACGCGCAGGCTGGCGACCGTTCCGAGCGTGACCTGTTGGCCGCCGGGGGTGAGGATCGGCAGCGACTTCAGGCTTTCGGGGGTGTCCCGCAGCTCGCGGGGATAGCGCACGCTGATCGGATAGCGCGCCAGTCCCTCCACGGTCTGGCCGACCTCCTCGCCGCCGACCGCGCCCGAGATGACGGACTGCACGTCGGCGATGTTGAGGCCGAAGCGGCTGGCCGCCGCCCGGTCGATGTCCACGTCGACGTAGCGTCCGCCGGTCAGGCGTTCGGCCAGGGCGGAGCTGACGCCGGGAACGGTCTTGGCCGTCCGCTCCACCGCCTGGGCGACGCGATCCACTTCCGCCAGGTCGGCGCCCGAGACCTTCACTCCGATCGGGCTCTTCACGCCGGTGGCCAGCATGTCGATGCGGTTGCGGATCGGCGGGACCCAGATGTTGGTGAGGCCGGGAACCTGCACCGCCCGGTCCAGCTCGGCGGTCAGCTTGTCCGGCGTCATGCCGGGCCGCCATTGCGCGCGCGGCTTGAAGCGGATCACGGTCTCGAACATCTCCATCGGCGCAGGGTCGGTGGCGGTTTCCGCACGGCCGGCCTTGCCGAACACGCTGTCCACCTCGGGTACGGTCTTGATCATGCGGTCGGTCTGCTGGAGCAGCTCGCCGGCCTTGGCCGTCGACAGGCCGGGCAGGGCCGAAGGCATGTAGAGCAGGTCGCCCTCGTCCAGCGCCGGCATAAATTCGCCGCCGAGCCGGGTGATCGGCCACAGGGTGGTGGCGAACACCAGCGCCGCCAGGACCAGGGTCGCGCGGGGCCGGCGCAACGCCCAGTCCAGGGCGGGCCGATAGAGGCGGATCAGCGCGCGGTTCAACGGGCTGGCGGTCTCGTCCGGGATGTGGCCGCGGATCAGGTAGCCCATCAGCACCGGGATCAGGGTGACCGACAGGATCGCCGCCGCCGCCATGGCGTAGGACTTGGTGAAGGCCAGCGGCTTGAACAGCCGTCCCTCCTGCGCCTGCAGGCTGAACACCGGGATGAAGCTGAGGGTGATCACCATCAGGCTGAAGAACAGGGCCGGTCCCACCTCGACTGCGGCGTCGGTGATCACGCGCCAGCGCGCATCGCCCTCCAGGGTCTCGCCAGGGTGCTCATGGGTCCAGCGCTCCAGCCGCTTGTGGGCGTTCTCGATCATCACCACCGCCGCATCGACCATGGCCCCGACGGCGATGGCGATGCCGCCGAGCGACATGATGTTGGCGTTCACCCCTTGCAGGCGCATGACCACGAAGGCGGCCATCACCCCCAGCGGCAGGGCGACGATGGCGACCAGGGCCGAGCGCAGCCGTCCCAGGAAGATCGCGCAGACGACGGCGACGACGATGAACTCCTCGACCAGCTTTTCGGTCAGGTTGTGCACCGCCCGGTCGATCAGGTGGGAGCGGTCGTAGGTGGTGACGATCTGAACCCCCGCCGGCAGGCCGCGCTTCAGCTCATCGAGCTTGGCGCGGACCTGGGCGATGACGGCGCGGGCGTTCTCGCCCTGGCGCATGACCACGACCCCGCCCGCGACCTCGCCTTCGCCGTTCAGCTCGGCCACGCCCCGCCGCATCTCCGGCCCGACCTGGACGGTGGCGACATCGCCCAGCCGCACGGGGGAGCCGCCGGCGCCCACCTTGAGCGACACGGCGCGGAAGTCGTCCAGGGTCTTCAGGTAGCCGCCGGCGCGCACGATGTACTCGGCCTCGCCGAGTTCCAGCACCGACCCGCCGGCCTCGCTGTTGGCCCGTTGCAAGGCGGCGGTCGCCTGCTGCTGGGTGACGCCCAGCGCCGCCATGCGCACCGGATCGAGCACAACCTGGTACTCGCGCACCATGCCGCCGATAGAGGCGGCCTCGGCCACTCCGGGGATGGTCTTCAGCTCGTAGCGCAGGAACCAGTCCTGCAGGCTGCGAAGCTGGCTGAGGTCGTGGCGCCCGGTGCGATCGACCAGGGCGTATTCGTAGACCCAGCCCACGCCGGTGGCGTCCGGACCAAGCGATGGCTTGGCCTCCGGCGGCAGGCGTCCCTGCACCTGGCTCAGGTACTCCAGCACCCGTGAGCGCGCCCAGTAGAGGTCGGTTCCCTCCTTGAAGATGACGTAGACGAAGCTCTCGCCCAGGAACGAGTAGCCCCGCACCGTCTCCGCTCCGGGGACGGAGAGCATGGTGGTGGTGAGCGGATAGGTGACCTGGTCCTCGACGATCCTGGGCGCCTGGCCCGGATAGCTGGTCTGGATGATCACCTGGGTGTCGGACAGGTCCGGCAGGGCGTCGACGGGTGTGGAGCGCACCGCCCACACGCCGGCCAGGATCAGGGCGAGCGTTCCGAGCAGCACGAATACCCGGTTGGCGACCGAAGCGCGGATCAGGGCGGCGATCATGGCTTGGTCCCCTTGGACATCGTCATGCCGGACATGCTGGACAGGGGTGGGCCGGCCATGACGCTGGCGGGCGTCGACGGCGCATCGGCCCGGGTCGTACCGGTTGGAAGCGGACGGGGTTGCAGGTCCGACAGGCTGGCTTCGGAATCGATCAGGAACTGGCCGGACGCCACCACCTGGTCGCCCGCGTTCAGTCCGGCCAGGATTTCGCTCCGCCCGCCGGCCTCGCGCCCGACCTTGACCTCGACGGGCTCGTACCGCCCGCCGGGACGCGCCAGCATGGCC
>JBARAK010000128.1:0-1674 GCA_049791955.1 Caulobacteraceae bacterium | reverse complement strand
GCCAGCGTCCCGCCACCCTGAACGCCAGCTGGGGCGGCGTGGTCGAGCCGAACAGCTTCGGCACCGACGAGTTCATGGACTTCCTCGGCCAGATCGGCGCGGAGGCCTACGTCTCGGTCAATGTCGGGTCCGGGACGGCCGAGGAAGCCGCCGACTGGCTAGAATACATGACCGCCGACAAGCCGACGGCCCTGGCCAAGGCGCGGGCGACGAACGGCCATCCGGCGCCTTACCGGGTCAAGTACCTCGGCCTGGGCAACGAGAACTGGGGCTGCGGCGGCGCCATGTCGACCGAACACTACGTCGAGGAGATGAAGCGCTTCAGCCACTATGCCCGCAACCTCAACCCGCAGCAGGCCGGCGCCGACGCGATGAAGCGGATCGCGGTGGGCTGGGACGGGGAGGCCAACGGCGAGAGCGACTACACCGAGGCGGTGATGAAGGCCTGGAAGAGCCGGGTCTATAGCTGGGCCATCGAGGGGGTCTCGCTCCACTCCTACGCCGTCGGCGGCTGGCCGCCGCACTTCTCCGGCACCGGCTTTGGCGAGGACGACTACGCCCGCCTGGTCCACGAGACCCTGGAGATGGACGGCAAGATCGCCCGGCAGTCCGCCATCATGGATCGCTACGACCCCGACAAGAAGGTCGCGCTGGTGGTCGACGAGTGGGGCGTATGGCTGGCTCCGACCCCCGGCAGCAAGCCGGGCTTCCTGCAGCAGCAGAACTCCCAGCGGGACGCGATCCTCGCCGCGCTCAACCTGAATATCTTCATGCGCCACGCCGATCGGGTGCACATGGCCAACATCGCGCAGATGACCAATGTGCTGCAGGCGATGGTGCTGACCGACGGTCCCAGGATGGTGCTGACGCCGACCTATCACGTCTATCGCATGTACACGCCGTTCCAGGACGCGACCCTGGTCCCGGTGACGTTCGACCCCGGCCGCTACGAGCATGGCGGCATGGTCATGCCCAGGATCGATGCGGTCGTGGCGCGGGACAAGGCGGGCCGGCTCTGGCTGGCCGCGACCAACCTCGACCCTGACCGGGCTGCAGAGCTGTCCGTGGCGCTACCCGGGGGCGCAAGCCACGCGGTCGCGGGGGAGGTGCTGACGGCCGCCCGAGTCGACGCGGTGAACACCTTCGATGCGCCGGACGCGGTCTCGCCCAAGCCGATCAGGGCGAAGGTGGTCGGTGGCCAAGTCGCCCTGAAGTTACCCCCCAATTCGGTGGCCGTTCTCGCCCTGGATGCGGCGCACTGAAGAAGGGGAGGACGCGCCGGCCAGCAGGTCTGGAGCAGGATCGCAACATTTTATCTGCGGTGACCGACGGAAACGGCGGTCTCGTGCGTTGAATACCATGGCCACGGGGCTACGATCCCGCGGCCGGGTCATCTATCCAATGAGGAAGCTATGAAAAAATTAGCGATGGTTCTTCTCGGCGCGGGGGCCGCCCTGAGCGTCGCGTCGTCGGCGTCCGCGGCGCAAGGCTGCGGCCCTGGCTTTCATCGCGGACCCTATGGCGGTTGCCGCCCGAACGGCGGCGGCGGCCCGGTCATAGGCGTACCTGGCCTGTCCATCGGCGTGTTCTACCCCGGGCGTGGCTACTGGGATGGCCATCGCTACTGGCAGAACCGCTACCGCTCGCATGGCGGCTGGCGCTACCGTTAAGGGC
>JBARAK010000127.1:0-1660 GCA_049791955.1 Caulobacteraceae bacterium | reverse complement strand
GAACCGCGACAGTGAGGGAGCGGGCGTATCTCAAAAGTCCCATACGCAACGCCCGCTGTTATAGAACGTTAGCCGCCCGTCCTCGCTCACCTTCAGGACATTTCCAAACTGCGAGGCCGCGATCGCTGCCGCCGTGCGACTGCCCTCCGCGACTTCGTCCGGCGTGACAACCACCGGACTGTGCCGGAGAATCGCTCCGAACGCCAGCAGATTCCCGTCCCGGTCAAGCACGATGCTTCCATCGATACGTGCAATCGTTTCCAGGACGGGCTGCGAAAGCTCCGTCACGCGTTGGCAGCGCAAAAGATAGTGGAGCTGATTCTTTGATCCGGCTTTCGCCGATTCGTGTTTCTGATGAAGCAGATCGCGATTGCCCAGCAATTCGCGTGCTTTCTCCCGATCGTCGAGGATGACAAACAATCCCCCACGTCGTCCTTCCGCGAGATTGAGCGCGACCGAAAACAGCCGGTGCGCCAGCTCCTTGTTCCCCAGCGCCTCTTCCCAGACTCGATACTTCTCGACGGCGTCCTTCAGATGCCAGCGCCCGTCAAGGAAACTGAACACCTGGGCGCCATCCGCGAAGATCTTGATCTCTCCGTTGGGCGTCAAAACCATGCAGACGTGGCCTCCGCACAACGTTGCGCGATTATGTGCTTCGTAGCGCCGCGCGCTTGGCACTGGAAGTTCGAAATCGGCGAACGGAAGCGCCCACTCCGCGACGTCCACCAACTCAACCATTAGTCCCGCGCGATCTACCAATGCTACCGTGCGCAACCCATCACAGATTCGATGAAAACTTCGAATCGACGTCAACTCGCTCGAATAAGGTAAGGCTCCAACGGGCTGCGAAGGCAGTGCGTGGCAAGCATCCGGCTGAAATCCGAACAGCAGTGCGCCCGTCGAGATTCTGCGGTCTTCGTAGGTGCTCAGCGCGCTGATTCGCAGCACCTCGATTGCCTCGGAAACACGATCTGTGACCTTGGCCAGAGTCGCCGTACCGGCAAAAACATACGGATCGAGAAATCCCGAAACGTAGTGATCTTCCGGCAAACCGTTGAAGCTCTCTGAGCTCCGCGCCACCACTTCGGCGTCGAACAGCAACTGGTATCTCGTGGAGAGCACTTTTCCGATACCCTTTAACAGCTTCTGCTCGTGTTCTGTGAAGTCTTTGCCCTGATTGACGAGAGAATACTTCGCTCCGAGCCACTCCAGATCCGCCCCACCGTCCCGCAAGTGCGAATGCAATTCAGGTTTTCCTTCTTCAGAGCGTCCTACGATTGTGAGTTCGCTGGAGGGCAGGAAATACTGGATACCGCGCGCCAGCAGCTCTTCGAAGTAACGATCTATGAAGAGCCGATGCGGTTCGGTGGAGTGAGAGGAACTCGCCAAATTATTCTCCGTGCCATTCAATCCACCATCATATCATCCACAAAACGCCAAGCCCAATGCTCGCCCGGCTCGATCGATTCCATGTTCGGATGTTTAGTGCGGGTAGAGGATCGTTTCCGATTACCCCGTAGCTCGGGAGCAATCGGGAAGCTTAAACGCCGGCACCTGCATCACTATTCTGCCTGAAGGGCCGCACTACTTAGAGCAGCAAGCGATCCCACGTGCCGCCATACCTAATTGCACGAACCATTTCTCTGTCGTAAATACTCTG
>JBARAK010000126.1:0-11207 GCA_049791955.1 Caulobacteraceae bacterium | reverse complement strand
GCCCAGCACGCCCCCGATCAGCCCCAGCGCCAGGCCTTCCAGCGCCACCAGGAGGAACAGCAGCGACGGCCGCGCGCCCAGCGCCCGCAGCAGGGCCAGTTCCCCACGACGCTGGCTGACCGCGGAGAACAGGGCGGTGAAGAAGCCGAGCGCCGACAACGCCAGCAGGCCGACGCCGAAGCTGCGCAGCACCTCCGCGCCCGTGCCAAGCAGGCTGGACAGGTGGGCGGTTTCCAGCGCCGGGCTCGCAGCCTGAAGGTTGGGCTGGGCGGAGACGTAGCGCGGCAGCATCAGCGCGCCCATGGCCGACCGGTAGCTGACCAGCAGGGCCGTGATCTGGCGCCCGCCGGGACTGTGGTCCACGTCGTGGGGATCGAGCGGATGGCCTGAGGCCAGCGCTTCGGCGTGCTCGGCGTTCTCGTGCTCGTGCACCTTCCAGACGCTGGCGGTGTCGGTCAGCACCAAGCGGTCGATCACCGCGCCCGTGGGCGCCAGCACGCCCACCACCCGATAGGGCGAATCCTTATGGGTCTCGCCGCCGGGGGCCAGGCCATGGTCGCCCACGAACACGTCGCCCGGCGACAGGCGAAGGCGCCGCTCGGCCTCGGCCCCGATCACCGCCTCCATCGGCCTGGACCACCAGCGTCCGGAGGCCAGGCGGGCGTCGTAGATCGCGCCGTATTGGGGATTGGTGCCGACGATACGGAAGCCCGCCACGTTATCGCCCAGCGACAGCGGGATCGCCCGGCGCACCATGCGGTTGGCCGAAATCGCCTCGGCGGTTTCCAGCGGGATGTTGCCGGTGGGCTGATCGATCTGGAACACCGAGGACATTATCAGCTGGAGCGGGCTGCCCTTGGCCCCGATCACCAGGTCGATATCGGCCAGGTCGCGCTGGAAACGGTTCGACAGGCCCGCATCCAGCGCCAGCACCGCGGTTAGCACCGCCACGCCGAGCACCAGGCTCAGCGCGTGGAAGCTCCAGGTCAGGGGTTTGCGGCGCACGAAGGCGCTCACCAGTTTCAGGACGTTCACGCCACCGGCTCCACCGCCACGGTCAGGTCCGCGCGCCCCTTCAGGCGCCGGTCGTGGGTGGCCGCCACCACCGCCGCCCCGGTCTCGCGGGCGGCGCGCAGCAGCAGCCCCCACACCTGCTCGCAGGCCGCGTCATCCAGGCTGGCGGTCGGCTCATCAGCCAGGATCAGCCTGGGCCCGAGCAGCATGGCCCGGGCGATGGCGACGCGCTGGGCCTGTCCCCGGCTCAAGGTTTCCGCCGGCTTGTGGGTCCACGGACCGAGACCCAGCTCGTCCAGCAGCCCGAGTGCGCGGCGGCGGTCCTGGGCGACGCCGGCGGCGAAAGGCGCAAGCAGCAGGTTGTCGAGCGTCGACAGTCCAGCCGCCAGATGCAGGTCCTGGAACACCAGCCCGATGGAGCGGCCCCGCAGCCGGTCGCGTTCGGCGCCGCGCAGGGTGGACATCTCCAGTTCGCCCAGGCGCACCGATCCCGCCTGCACTTCCGCCAGGCCGGCCATGGCAAGCAGCAGGGTGGTCTTGCCGGAGCCGGAGGGGCCCAGCAGCAGGGCCGACCGGCCGGCCGCCACGCTCAGCTTCGGCAGCCGGGCCAGGGGCCGTCCGCCATAGCCGGCCAGCAGGCCCTCAACCGCGAGCATGCGCACCTCCGCAGGTCCGCGCCCATGCCTGCAGCTGCTCCGTGCCGATCAGGCCGCTGTGACGAGCGCAGATGCGCCCTGTCCCATCGAGCGCGACCGCCAGGGGCAACCGTGGCGGCTGACCTCCCCAGGCGCTCAGCACCCGGTCGGGCGGATCGCTCGTCCGCAGGCTTGAGTCGGAATCCAGGCCGGCGGACCGAAGGCCGGCCCTCAGCTCGCCAGCGGATTGCAGGCCCACCAACTCCAGCTTCATCGGCGAAGCGGCGGCGCGGTATGACCCGAGGTGACCGAGCTCCAGCCGGCAAGGCGCGCAGTCCGCCCGCCAGAACAGCATCACCGTCGGCGCTCCGCCCCATCCGCCAACGACCGGTCGGCCGCTGAGCGTCTCCAATCCGATCGGCGGCGCCCGTACGCTGAGCGCCCCCACTGCGGGCGCTATCGCGACGAGACTGGACACAAGCAACAAGGTCGAAAACATAGTGTTACTATGTATCATCAATTGCCTGGGGCGCCAGCGGCAAAGCTGCAGCGCCCGCACAGCAAAACGCCCGCCGGACGGTCGGTCGCGGCGGGCGTCAGGCTGGAGACGATCGTGAGGATCAGAAGGTCTTGCTGATCCCGCCGAAGAAGCCGCGGCTGGCGCCGAACTGCGGCGCGCCGACGCCCACCCCGGTCCCGTCGCGGATTTCGTAGGTCTTGTTGGCCACGTTGATCACGTCGAAGCGCACGTCGACATGGCCGACCATCGGGAACTCGAAGTGGTGCGAGGCGGTCAGGTTCACGGTCACATAGCTCGCCACGTGCGCGCCATTGGGGACCGAGCCGCCGTCGGGCAGGTCCTGGTCTCGCCGCAGGCCGGAACCGTAGAGCATGTCGAAGCCGACCCGGGTGCCGCTGATCACGCCGTCGCGGAACAGATAGGTCGCTCCGGCCGAGCCCGTGTAGGTCTGGTCGTGGTCCAGGTAGATGTAGTTCTTGGCGATATAGGCCAGATCAGCAGCGCTGAAGTTGAACTGGCTGGATTCGATATCCTTCCCCTGAGCCCGCTCATGGGTGAAGTTCGCATAGGCGGTGAACGGCCCCTGGGTGTAGTTGAGGCTGAACTCCTGGCCGAAGATCAGGCCCTGCGCATAGTTGAAGGGTGTCAGGATGATCGGGGCGCCGAACTGGCCCTCGTCGATCAGGTTGGTCGACTTGCGATACCAGACGTCCACGCCCAGGGTTAGGCGCCGCTCCAACAGCTTTTGCTCGCCGCCGATATCAAAATAGTTCTGCCGCTCGGCGAAGGGCACGGTGTCCTGGGTGACGGTGGAAGCCGCCGTGGTGTTCTGGAACTTGGCCACGGTCGGGCTGGCCACCAGTTCGAACGGCGGCGGGTTGAAGTAGCGGGCGTAGCCAGCGTGCAGGGTAGTGCCGGGCGTGGGCAACCACACCAGGTTCACCCGCGGTGAAAGCTGGCGCTCGTTGCGGTAGCTGTTCAGCACATCCCCGCGCAGACCATAGTTGAGGGTCAGGTTCTGCAGCAGCTTCCACTCGTCCTGCAGGTAGACGCTGTAGGTGAACTGGGTCTTGCCGCCATTGTCCAGGATGGCTTCGGGGACATTGGAGGTCTGCAGCCCGGTGACACCATCCACCGGCAGCACCTCGGAGGCGGTGTCGCTGGTGGCGCGTTCGCCCTGGATGATGACGCCGCCACGCAGGGTGTGGTCGGAGGTCAGCTTGTAAACGCCCTCCGTCTGCAAGCCGAAGGCGGTGTCGCGCTTCAGGGCGTTCTGCGAGATGCCGGTGAACAGCAGGTCGCCCAGGTCCTCGGACGGGCGGAAGTCCAGGGTCGAGTAGCGGCTGAACAGCGAGGTCTGCACCGTGTAGTTCCCGCCGTCGTGCAGCCAGCTGCCGATGGCGTAGCCGGTGACCTCGCGCTGGGTCTCGTTCAGCAGGTCGCTCGGCGAATTGGTGATCCCATTGACGTTCAGGCCGAGCTGAGGCGTGAGGCCGGGGGTGTTGGGGATCTGGAACCGGTCGTTGGAATAGCCGCCGATGAAGGAGATCCGGTCCGACTGGGACAGGATGTGGTCGACGTAGACGAACAGGCTGCCTTCGTCGGCGCGGTCATGGTCCGGCGTGGCGGAGCCGTCCGGGCTTTCGATGCCGAGCTGGGTGCGGCGGAATTCGGCCGAGACGTAGAAGTTGGTGTTCCCGCTATGGCCGCCGTATTCGATGCTGGGCTCATAGGTCCCATGACTGCCGCCATAGACCGAGGCCACGCCGCCGTTCTCCAGGCCGCTCTTGGTGGTGACGTCGATGATGCCGGCGGTCTGCAGGCCGTACTGGGCGGGGAGCGCGCCAGTGATCAGGTCCAGCCGGTCCACCAGCCGGGGGCTCAGGGTCTGGCCGAACACCGAGATGCCTTCAGGCAGGATCACCCCGTTGATGCGGTACTGGATGCCGTTGTGGTCGTCGCGGACGTGGATCTGGCCGAAGCTGTCCTGCACCACGCCGGGCAGCTGAAGGACCACCTGATTGAGCTGCTGGTTGTCGCCGCCGGGCTGCGCCTGGATCGCCGCATTGGTCACCGTGTAGGTGGAAGCGCCCAGCGAGGGTTCGATCGCCTGCCGCGCCTCGTTCAGGCGCTGCGCGGTGACCACCACTTCGGAGACCGAATCCTTGGGCGGGCCATCGGCGGTCTGTGCGTGGGCGGACAGGGCCAGGCCGAACAACGCAAGCGCGCTTCCCGTGGCGAGCAACCCGATCTTCAACTTCATAGCGTCCCCAATTGCAGCACCCGCCAGGCGCGATCTTGTTATAAAATAACGCGCTCAGCGGATGATTGGGCGTTACGAGATAATGTATCTAGCCGTCAAGGTATACGATCTACCGGATCGCAGGCGCCGCCTCTTCCTGCCCGCCTTAGTGACATCGACAACACAGCACTGCATTGATCCGGGTCCGGCGTATCCGACCGACGCATCCAAAAGGACCGCCAGCCGCCCTCCGGCGCGCCGAGGAGATCGCCGCCCAAACAAGGCGAAAACTGGACCTTCCGGCGAGCGCCGGCGTCGCGTGGCCAATCCGCCACTTCCACGCGTGGCGCCCTCTTCACGCCGCCCGTCAATCGCCCCATGCTGGCGGCGCTCGGGGAAACACGCATGCAGCAACCGACCGACGCCGCGCCCATGGGGCTCGGCCATCGTGAACGCCTGAGGGCCCGCGCCCACGCGGCGGGGCTCGGCGCCCTGCCCGATTACGAACTGCTGGAGCTCTATCTGTTCCGCTCGGCCCCCAGGGGCGACACCAAGCAGAAGGCCAAGGCGCTGCTGGCCCGCTTCGGCTCTCTCGGCGCGGTGCTGTCGGCCTCGGTCGCCGACCTGAAGGGCGTGGCCGGGGTGGGCGAAACCACCGCCCTGGACGTGAAGCTGGTGCACGAACTGGCGCAAAGGCTCGGCCGCGAACCCGCCGCCCGGCGCACCGTGATCTCATCCTGGAGCGCGCTGCTGTCCTACGTCCGGGTCGCCCTGCAGCACGAGACGCGCGAACAGTTCCGGGTGCTGTTCCTGGACCACAAGAACCAGCTGATCCTGGACGAGGTTATGAACTACGGCACCATCAACCACGCCCCGGTCTATCCACGGGAAGTGGTGCGGCGGGCGCTGGAGCTGTCGGCCTCCTCGCTGATCCTGGTGCACAACCACCCGAGCGGCGACCCGACCCCCTCGCGGGCCGACATCGACATCACCCGTCAGGTGGTGGAGGCGGCGCGGACGCTGGGCGTCTCGGTCCACGACCATCTGGTGGTGGGCCGCGAAGGCGTGGTCAGCTTCAAGAGCAAGGGCCTGATGTAAGGCCCCGCTCTCCGCGCCTATCGTTCCCCGAACAGACGGGAAGGTCAGGCTTCGGCCTGGGCGGCTTCCACCCACGCCTTGTAGGCCGGGGTCTGCAATAGGGCCTCCATGTAGGCGGCGACTTCGCCCTGGTCGCCGAAGTCCGACAGCTTCACGCCATAGCTGACGAAGCGCGTCGCCACCGGCGTGTAGAAGGCGTCGGCGATCGACCACTCCCCGAACAGGAACGGACCGTGCCGCTCGGGGCGCGCAAGCAGGTCGGCGCACAGCCGCACGATGCGGCGGATGTTGTCATGAGTGGCTTCCGAGAGCTCCACCTCGCGCGGAGGGTCCACCAGCTCCATCGGGCATTCGCCGCGCAGCGACGCGAAACCGGAGTGCATCTCGGCCGCCGCGCACCGCGCCAGCGCCCGCGCCTTCGTATCCCTTGGCCAGAGGTGCGCCTCGGGAAGCTTCTCGGCCAGATACTCGCAGATCGCCAGCGAGTCGTAGATCGTCAGGTCGCCGTCCCTTAGCACCGGGATCATCCCGCTCGGCGACAGGGCGGCGACGGCCGGCGAGGTGTCATGACGGCGCAACGGGATCAGGCGCTCATCGAAACCGATGTTTGCGTGTTTCAGCACCAGCCACGGCCGCAGGGACCAGCTCGACCACCGCTTCGACCCGATAATCAGTTCCACGAGATACTCCCTGACAGTTCGCCGTAGCTAAGACAGTAGCTAAACCACAGCAAGGTCAGGCGTTCCCGCGCCGGAGCGTCCCCGGCGCAATCGTGATTGTGGAACTTACTGGATCACGCCCAGGGCGCGCGCGCTATCCACCGTCACCTGGCCGGCGGCCAAGCGGTGGTCGACCTGGAAGTGGCGTAGGGCCGCGTAGGTCTCCGGCCGCCCGACCCCGTCGGCGGGTCCGGCCGTATAGCCTTGGGCGTTCAGCGAGGCCTGGATGTGCGCCATGGCCGGGCGCGACAGCGGACCACCGCACACCACCGGGGCCCAGCCCGCGCCGCCGTCATGCAACTCGTGGATCTCGCGCACGCCGTAGCGGGCGGCGGTGCGGCGCACGTACCAGCGCGCCGGCGCGACCACGCGGGTGCTGTAGGTATAGCGATACGCGGCGGGGATGTGGCGAACCTGCACCGAGGCAGGACGCACCAGGACGGTCTTGGTCACTTCGCGTTCCATCGTGGTGGGCACGGCCACCACATGGCCTGGGGAAACCATCACCTGCCGCTGGACCACCGCGTAGCGCGCCGGGCACCAGACCTTGCACATGATCTCGCCAGTGGGGGTGACCAGGGTCTGGCCGGGCTGGGGCGGGCCGTTGGAGGCCACTGCGCCGTAGCGGCGCTCCCAGACATAGTGGCCGGGTGCGACCAGCACCTGGGCGTTGACCATCTGGTAGACGGGCGCGGTGTGCTCGTAGCGGGGCTTGCCGGCGATCTGCTGATAGCCGTGCCAGGTGCGATACAGCGCCGGCAGCGACACCCGTTCTTCGCGCGCCGGCCGGACCAGGATCTTGTGAGCCGTACGCTCGATCCGCGCGGGCGCCATGAAGCGTTCCACCCGGCCCGGCGCCTCCAGCACCCGCTCGGTGCGCCGGCCCTCGACCGGCGGCAGCAGCACCCGGCCGACACAACCGCCCTGCGCCATGGCGGGCGCGGCGGCGGACAGGACGAGACCGGACACGGTCATAGCGCTCAGCAGCGGCTTCATGGGCAGCTTCATAGGGGCGGCTTCATCGTTCCCGAAACCGGACGGACCGGCGGTTCGTCCCAGTATGATGCACAAGCCGGGCCAAAGCCGCAAAGCTCTCGCCAGAGGCGAACGAGCAGAGATTAGCCATCCGCTCCGCCTTGACAGCGGCCCTCCCCGCCACCATCCCCCAACCCATGATCCCCCGCTACTCCCGCCCCGACGCCGCCGCCATCTGGTCGCCTGAGACCCGTTATCGCATCTGGTTCGAGATCGAGGCCCACGCCGCCACCGCCATGGCCGAGCTGGGCACGATCCCCAAATCCGCCGCCGAGGCGATCTGGGCCAAGGGTAAGGACGCCGAATTCGACGCCGACCGCATCGACGAGATCGAACGGGTCACCAAGCACGACGTCATCGCCTTCCTGACCCACGTGTCGGAGATCGTCGGCGAGGAAGCCCGCTTCCTGCACCAGGGCATGACCTCGTCCGACGTGCTGGACACCTGCCTGGCGGTGCAGCTCGCCCGCTCCGCCGACCTGCTGATCGAGGATGTCGATCTGGTGCTGGCCGCCCTGAAGCGCCGCGCCTTCGAGCACAAGCTGACCCCCACGGTCGGGCGCAGCCACGGCATCCACGCCGAGCCCACCACCTTCGGCCTCAAGCTGGCCGGCCACTACGCCGAGTTCGTGCGCGCCCGCCGCCGCCTGGTCGAGGCCAAGGCCGAGATCGCCACCTGCGCCATCTCGGGCGCGGTCGGCACCTTCGCCAACGTCGATCCGCGGGTTGAGGAATACGTCGCCGAGAAGATGGGCCTGACGGTTGAACCCGTCTCCACCCAGGTGATCCCGCGCGACCGCCACGCCGCCTTCTTTGCCGCCCTGGCGGTGGTCGCCTCGTCGGTCGAGCGGCTGGCGGTGGAGATCCGCCACCTGCAGCGCACCGAGGTGCTGGAGGCGGAAGAGCCTTTCGATCCGGGCCAGAAGGGCTCGTCGGCCATGCCGCACAAGCGCAATCCGGTACTGACCGAGAACCTGACCGGGCTGGCGCGGCTGGTGCGCTCCGCGGTGATCCCGGCGCTGGAGGACGTGGCCCTCTGGCACGAGCGCGACATCAGCCATTCGTCGGTCGAACGCGGCATTGGCCCCGACGCCACCATCCATCTGGACTTCGCGCTGCGCCGTCTGGCCAGCGTGACCGACCGGCTGATGATCTATCCGCAGAATATGCTGCGCAACCTCGACCTGCTGGGCGGGCTGGTCCACTCCCAGCGGGTGCTGCTGGCCCTGACCCAGAAGGGCGTCTCGCGCGAGACCGCCTACGCCGCCGTGCAGCGCAACGCCATGAAGGTTTGGCGGGGCGAGGGCAAGTTCCTCGACTTCCTCAACGCCGACCCCGAGGTCAACGCCGCCCTGACGCCGGCCGAACTCGCGGCCCTGTTCGACGTCGACTATCACGTCAAGCACGTGGACACGGTGTTCCAGCGGGTGTTTGGCGAGGTCTGAGCGTGACGGCCGCCCACGCCAACGCGCGGGAGGTCATCGCCAGGCTCGGCCTGCAGCCCCATCCCGAGGGGGATTGGTATCGCGAGACTTGGCGCGGCGCCCCTGCGGAAGGCCAGGTGAGAGGCGTCGCCACCTCCATCCTGTTCCTGCTCGAAGCCGGCCAGCGGTCGCACTGGCATCGCGTGGACGCGGCGGAGATCTGGCTGCACCAGGGCGGCGGAGCGCTCAAACTGCTCACGTCCGTCGAAGGCGAAACGGCCGAGCTGCGCCTGGGCCCCGATATCCTTGGCGGCGACCAGCTCCAGCACGTCGTGCCGGCGCACGCCTGGCAGGCGGCGGAAGCTCAGGAAAGCTGGGTGCTGGTCGCGTGTGTCGTGGCGCCGGCGTTCGAGTTCTCAGGCTTCGAGATGGCGCCGCCAGGCTGGGGCGCCCGCCTAGCCTGCTCAGGGGTCATCCCCGGCGTCCAGGCGCCTCCAGACATGCGTTTGGCGGGAGCGGCTGACCGCTCCCGCCATAAACAGCTTGTCGGAGGATGTTTGCGTGGATCTTAGAAGCCGGCCGCGTGGGCGACGGTGGCGATGGCGGACAGGGGAACCGCGGCCATAGCCAGGGTGGCGACGGTGGTCAGGATGTTCATCAGCTTGGTCATGGCTCAATCTCCAGGTTCGGGTTGCTTGGCGGCTTTGAATTTGTTCGCCAGCGGCGATGGAGATTTGAATACTCTTTAGGCCGACCCCATACCAATTAAGCTTCAGTCATGACGCCTTCTTAATAAGATTAAGCCTGCGTAATTTTGATCATTACTTCGAATTAATCCAATAAGGATGAGCGCCGCGCGCAACGACGAGGACGCCCGGCGACGGATGACGCCGCGGTGAAGCGGTTGGATAGACAGGAGAGGCGGGAAACGACGCGATCAGGAGATCGGGTTCGGATCGCCTCCGCGGGCGATGGCCTGCGCCTTCAGCGCCAGTTCCATCACCTTGAAGCAATGATCCTGGTCCATGCTGCGTGCGCCGCGGGTCAGCACATCGTCGACGAGGTCCCCATAGTAGGGGAGATTGGCGTCCGTGCAGTCGATGTATTGCGTATCCTTGTTGGTGACTAGGAACAGATGGTCCGTCCCCGGCCGGCCGGCGATATCGACGTATTTGCGCAGCTCGATATAGCCCTGGGTCCCCAGAACCTTGAGCCTTCCGTCGCCCCAGTTGGCGAGCCCGTCCGGCGTGTACCAGTCGAGCTGGACGTAGCCGCGCCCCGAGGGGCTCTTCAGCACCAGCTCGCCCCAGTCCTCGAAGACGGGATCGCCCGGATTGGCGAAGTTGCCGGTCGAGGCGGAAACGATCTCGGCGTCGGCCGAACCCGTGAAGACCAGGAACTGATCGATCTGGTGGCAGCCGATGTCGGTCAATATGCCCCCGGTGCTGGCTGGGTCGAAGAACCAGGCCGGCCGCAGGGCGCGATTGAGCCGGTGGGGGCCGAGGCCGATGGTCTGCACCACCTTGCCGATCGCCCCGGCGCGGACCAGCTCCAGCGCGCGGGTCACGGCGCGGACCTCGAAACGCTCGGAATAGCTGACCGACCAGATCCGCCCGGTGCGCGCAACCGTAGCGCGGATAGCGTCGAGCTGAGCCAGGGTGGTGCAACCCGGCTTGTCGGCCATGACGTCCTTGCCATGCTCCATCGCCTCGATGGCCAGGGCGGCGCGATCGCTCGGTATGGCGGCGGTGACGATCAGGGCGATCGAGGGGTCTTCGAGCAGCCGCCGCCGATCCTCCACCCGCTTGAGCTGGGGGAACCGCTGGACGAATCCGGCCAGCGGCTGCGGTTCGCCCTCGGTCCAGTAGCCTGCGCACTCGCAGCCGAGTTCGAGCAGGCGGCCGACCTGCTCGTAGATATGGCGGTGATCGAGGCCGATAGCGGCGAAGCGAAAGCTCATGGGGTTACGCTCCGACCTTCGGCGGCGGATGTGAGCAGGGCGTCGATCAGGCGGTGCACGGCCAACGCCCCCTCGCCGGTGACCGCCGGGTCGCGCCCAGCCTCCACTGCGTTGAGGAAATCGGTGATCAGGGCGAGATGGGCCTCGTTGGAGAAGGCCATGGGATCGGCGCCGCCGCCCGAGCGCGCCTCGCCCTGCACGCTTTCGGTGCGGCCGTCATGCCAGGCGACCGTCAGGGCGCCGCCGGCGATGACGGCGGTGGCCTGGGTGCAGGTCAGGATGAACTGCTCCCCGGCGCCGGGGAAGCTGGCGGTGCTGGCGAACAGGCTGCCGAGCGCGCCGTTGGCGAAGCGCAGCCCGGCGCCGACCGTGTCCTCGGTCTCCATGCGGTGCATGCGGCTGGTCCCGGCGATAGCGGCGACGGCGGAGACCGGGCCGGCGAGGGCCAGCATCAGGTCCAGCGAATGGATCGCCTGGCTGATCAGCACCCCGCCGCCGTCGCGCCCCAGCGTGCCTCGTCCGGGAACGTCGTAGTAGCTCTGGGGCCGCCACCACGGCAC
>JBARAK010000125.1:0-2977 GCA_049791955.1 Caulobacteraceae bacterium | reverse complement strand
ATGACGAGAAGGATCGGCATGGTTGAAGTCTATCCCTACACTCCAGGCTGTGACGCACCCGTGAACAGCGGCCCCGGCCGACAGGCGATAAATCCGCGGATGGTCGCCTCCGGCCGGCGCCCGCTGTCACGGATAGGTCACGCCGCGCCCATACCGTTCTCGGAATATCCGGAGGACGGCGATGCTGGAACTTCAGAACGTGCGCAAGTGCTTCGGCGACAAGGTCGCCGTCGACGACGTGTCGCTGAAGTTCAAACCGGGAGAATTCGTCGGCATATTGGGGCGCTCGGGCGCCGGCAAATCGACCCTCCTGCGGACCATCAACCGTTTGACCGATCCCACCTCGGGTTCGATCACCAACGGAACCACCGAGATCACCCGCCTCCGCGGCGAATCCTTGCGCTGCTGGCGCCGCCGCTGCGCCATGATCTTCCAGCAGTTCAACCTATGCCCGCGGCTCGACGTGATCACCAATGTGCTCATCGGCGTGGTCGCCGAACGGCCGCTGGGCCTGAGCCTCCTGAAGAGCTTCCCCGCCCAGGACCGCGCCCGCGCCATCCACGAACTCGAAGCCCTCGACATGGCGTCCGCGGCCCTGCAACGGGCCGAGACCCTGTCCGGCGGCCAGCAGCAGCGGGTGGCGATCGCCCGCGCCATGATGCAGGAACCCGACGTGCTGCGGGCCGACGAGCCGGTGGCCTCGCTCGACCCGGTCAACACCGAGGCGGTGATGGACGCCCTGCATCAGGTCTGCCGCCGCCGGAACATCCCCGTCATCGTCAACCTACACAGCCTGGACATCGCCCGCCGCTACTGCGACCGGGTGGTGGCCATGTCACGCGGGCGGGTCGTGTTCGACGACGTCCCCGAGCGCCTGACCAACGAAGCCCTGGCGCAGATCTACGGCGGATCGGGCAAGTGGAACAGCGACGCCGCCTACGCCATGGAGTCCGCCGCCTGATGCCGTTGAAGCTTGCCGACCGTCCGCTGGATAACGGTCACCATTATTTCCAACGTTTCCCCGAAGGCCCGCGCAAGGGCGGCGGGAATGAAGGCCCAGAGCCGCACATCCACGCCGACGCCCATGTCACGGACAGCATCCTCGGTCCCTGGACCCGGGTAGGCGCGCGCACCAGCCTGTCGGAAGTGTCGATGGGCGCCTACAGCTACATCGTCAACGACTCCTCGGCCGCCTATGCCGAGATCGGCAAGTTCTGCTCGATCGCGCGGGATGCGCGCATCAACCCCGGCAACCATCCGACCTGGCGCGCGGCCCAGCACCACTTCAGCTACAGGGCCGTATCCTACGCCCTGGGGCCCGAGGACGACGCCGAGTTCTTCGAATGGCGGCGTTCGCACAATGTGGTCATCGGCCACGACGTGTGGGTCGGCCACGGCGTGACCGTGCTGCCGGGCGTGAAGATCGGCACCGGCGCGGTGCTCGGCGCGGGCGCCGTGGTCTCGCGCGACGTGCCGGATTTCACCATAGTGGCGGGCGTGCCGAACAAACCGATCCGCGAGCGCTTCCCCAAACCCGTGCAGGAAGGCCTTCTGGCCATCGCCTGGTGGGACTGGGAGCATGACCGCCTCGCAGACGCCCTGGAGGATTTCCGCCGCCTTGACGCCGACGCCTTCGTCGAAAAGTACGCCTGAGCCCAAGGCTCGCGGCCCCGGCCTGCTGGTGCTGGTGGTCGGTCCGTCCGGCGTGGGCAAGGACACCCTGATCGAAGCGGCGCGTGCGCGGCTCGGCGGCCAGGCCGTGTTCGTCCGGCGCGAGATCACCCGCCCGGCCGACGCCGGCGGCGAGGACCATCTGGCCATCGACGAGGCGACGTTCGCGGCGCGGCAAGCCGCAGGCGCCTACGCCTTGTCCTGGCGCGCCCACGGCCTTGGCTATGGCGTGCCGGCCGATATACGCGGCGAGATCGACGCCGGCCGCACCGTGCTGGTCAACGTCTCCCGTGAGGTGCTGGACGAAGCGCGACGGCTTTTTGCGCGCGTGCGGGTGATATCGATCACCGCCGATCCCGGGATACTCCGCGCCCGGCTGCTGGAGCGTGGCCGCGAGAGCCAAGCCGAGGTGGACGCCCGCGTCGCCCGCGCAACCGCCTTCAAGGTCCGCGCCAACGACGTGATCGAGGTGCGCAACGACGGCACGCTGCAAGACGGCGTCGCCGCCTTCGTGGAGGCCCTGGTCAGGCCCTTCTGAGGTTCTCGTCGCGATAGAAGCGTTCGATCGCCCGCGCCGACGGCAGGCTGATCTTGGGCAGGTCGATGCCGTTGAACAGCTCGGCGTAGCGCTGGCGGTTCTTGGGCGTCACGATGGCGATGTGGCGGATCATCAGCCACTTCACGCTGTCCTTGCGGCCATCCAGCGCGCCGACCCTGTCCTTTTCGAACAGGGTCCGGCGGAAATAGCGCAGCAGGCTGATCGACGTCTGGACATCCAGCAGGATCACCCCGGTCGCCCGCGCGAAGCGCTGGGGGAAGAGGCGCGAATAATTCCCGTCCATGACCCAGCGCTCGCCCAGGATCGCCTCGTCGTGCAGGGCGACGAACTCCGCCTTGGGGCGCGGGACCCAGTCGGTATTGGGCAGATGGTGGAGCACATCGAGGTGGATCACCTCCAGGCCGCAAACCGCCCCGATCGCCGCCGCCAGGGTCGACTTACCGCTGTTCGACGGCCCGAGAATACAGATCCTCGGCCCGAGATCCTGGAGCCTCGTCATGCCCTGACCGCCTCATCCCGCCAGGGCCGCATCGGCGGGCTGGGCCAGGAAGTCGAAGCGGGCGAGCACGTGGAACGGCTCGGACCGGGCGTCCTGCCGGAATATCGCGACGCCGGCGAAGCGATGCGGAGCCGAGAGGTCGGCGAAATGATCCTGCAGCGCGGCCAGCAGCCGTTCGCGGGGCTCCTGGTCGGCGATGCCGTTGGTCAGGGTCATGTGGAAGCGGAAGTCTTCGAACACGTAAGGGT
>JBARAK010000124.1:0-1691 GCA_049791955.1 Caulobacteraceae bacterium | reverse complement strand
GTCTAGTGCTGAGGACCGCATGCGAGACTCTTCCAATCTCTACGCGCAAAGCAATTTTAACGGTGCCCTAGCTCTCGAGCGTCCCCCATTCGCTGAAATCGCCTCCGTTGTTTAGAATAGAAGTTTGCTCATGGATCTTCCCGCCATACAGGCCGCGCTGCGCGAGCGGAACATCGACGCCTGGCTTTTTTACGATCATCACCACCGCGACCCGATCGCATACCGTGTACTGGGGTTGCCGGCGGGGCAAATGGTTACGCGTCGCTGGTTCTATCTGATTCCCGCCAGCGGTGATCCCGTAAAACTGGTTCACAAGATCGAGCCTGGCCATCTCGATTCGCTGCCCGGCAGCAAGCTCCAGTACTCCGGCTGGCAGGAATTGTTCGATCAGTTAAAAGCGGTACTCGCCGGTCATCGCGATATCGCGATGCAGTATTCGCCCAACAACCTGGTCTTCACCATTTCTCTCGTGGACGCCGGTACTGTCGATCTGATTCGCGGACTGGGTAAAAACGTGGTCAGCTCCTGTGACCTGGTAGCGCAGTTTGAAGCCACTCTCACGGAGGAGCAGATTAAATCTCACTTCGCCGCGCGCGATGCGATTGATGCGATCACCGCATCAGCGTTTCAGGAGATTGGCCGCCGCGTGCGTAACGGCGGCACTCACGAATACGAAATGCAGCAGTGGTTTATGGAGGCTTTCAAGCGCGAGAACCTGGTGGCCGACGACCCGCCGCTGGTGGCGGTGAACGCCAATAGCGGCGATCCGCATTACGCGTTGCATCCCGAGACTTCAAAACCAATTCGTGAAGGCGATTTTGTGTTGCTCGATGTCTGGGCCAAGAAAAACACGCCCGGAGCCGTATACTACGACATCACCTGGACAGGTTTTGTGGGACAGGCTCCCTCCGGCCGCATGCGAGAAGTTTTCCAGGTGGTCCGCCAGGCGCGTGACGGCGGCGTGAAAACCGTGGTCGATAGCGTGGGCGCGGGAAAGGCCGTTGCGGGATGGGAAGTCGATCACGCGGTGCGTGACTTCATCAAGAGCGCAGGGTTCGACAAATACTTCATCCATCGCACTGGGCATTCCATCGGCACAGAGGTTCACGCCAATGGCGCCAACATGGACGATCTTGAAATTCACGATGAGCGCCTCATCCTGCCCAACTCATGCTTCTCCATCGAGCCCGGTATCTATTTGCCGGAATTTGGAGTGCGCAGCGAGGTAAACATGCTTATCCGGCCCAATGCGGCGCAGGTTACAGGTAAAATTCAAAGTGAACTCGTAATCATCTGAATGGCAAATTCGGCTAAAGGCACTCTCGCAGAAGCGCAAAAGACGACGGCGAACCCGGCGTCTCCCAGCATGGCGGTCATCGCACCGGCAATCGCATGGCTCATTCCGGGCGCAGGGCACCTGCTGCAAAAACGCTGGATTCGCGGCCTGTTAATTATGGCCTCGATCACCATCATGTTCGTGCTTGGCCTCCTGATGCAGGGACGAATTTACCAGCCCAACGGCGGCGACATTCTCGACATTCTGGGATTCGTGGGCGACGTGGGCGCGGGCGGCCTCTACATCGTGACTCGCGTACAGGGATGGGGACACGGCGCAATTTCCCACGCCACCGCCGATTACGGCACCAAGTTTTTGATCGTCGCCGGATTGCTCAATTTCATCTGTGCTGCCG
>JBARAK010000123.1:0-3278 GCA_049791955.1 Caulobacteraceae bacterium | reverse complement strand
GCGAGGAGCTGTCCGGCGCCCGGCCCTTCAGGCTGCTCGCCGACGGCCTGCCCGGTGCGTCGCAGGACATGGGGGCCTGGACCCTGGCCCTGGTCGGCGAGACCTCCGCCGACGGCCGCCCCGGCTTCTACCTGCTGGCCGAACGCGCCGACCCCCTCCGCGGCGAGAGCGGATCGAGCGAAGTGATCCTCGACCACAGCTGCAAGCAGCAGGCGGCCGAGATCGCGGCGCACAAGGGGTGACTTTCCGGCACGGAACCCACCAATAAGTTCCGCTCATTTCCCTCCCGAACGCGCGAGCCCCCCCTTTTGCATTGGCGGCCGGGATCGGACATGCTCGACCGATAGAACCTGAACACGAGCCGCCATGTCCTTCGCCAGCACCGAACGCTACGTCGTCCCCCGCGAGCTGGAGGTGGCGGTCAACGCCGCGGTGAAGCTGCAGCGGCCGCTGCTGGTCAAGGGCGAGCCCGGCACCGGCAAGACCGTGCTGGCGCAGGAGGTGGCCGCAGCCCTCGGCCTGCCGCTGATCGAGTGGCACATCAAGTCGACCACCAAGGCCCAGCAGGGCCTGTACGAGTACGACGCGGTCTCGCGCCTGCGCGACGGCCAGCTCGGCGACCCGCGGGTGCACGACGTGTCCAACTACATCGTGCGCGGCAAGTTGTGGGAGGCGTTCGCGGCCGACGCCCCCTCGGTGGTGCTGATCGACGAGATCGACAAGGCCGACATCGAGTTCCCCAACGACCTGCTGCTGGAACTCGACCGGATGCAGTTCCACGTCTACGAGACCCGCCAGACCGTGGTCGCCCGCCAGCGGCCGGTGGTGATCATCACCTCCAACAATGAGAAGGAGCTGCCGGACGCCTTCCTGCGCCGCTGCTTCTTCCACTACATCCGCTTCCCCGACCGGGAGACGATGGAGAAGATCGTCGCCGTCCACTTCCCCGACATCAAGGCGTCGCTGGCGCGCGAGGCGCTGAACGTGTTCTTCAACATCCGCGAGCTGCCGGGGCTGAAGAAGAAGCCGGCCACCTCCGAACTGCTGGACTGGCTCAAGCTGCTGATGATCGACGACCTGCCGCCTGAGGCCCTGCGCAGCGACGACGCGCGCCTGACCATCCCGCCCCTGCACGGGGCGCTGCTGAAGAACGAGCAGGACATCCAGCTGTTCGAGCGGCTGGCCTTCCTGTCGCGCCGGGGCTGAGCCGGTGTTCGCGGGCTTCGTCCAGGGCCTGCGCGGCGCGGGCGTGCCCGTGTCGATCACCGAGCACCTGTCGCTGCTGGGGGCCATGCAGGCCGGGGTGGCGGACTACAGCGTGGAGGACTTCTACTTCCTCGCCCGCGCCGCCCTGGTGAAGGACGAGCGCTGGTTCGACCGCTTCGACCGGGTGTTCGCCCAGCACTTCAAGGGCCTGGAGACGGTCTCCGGCGAAGAGCTGGCGCGCGAGCTGCCCGAGGACTGGCTGCGCAGGCTGGCCGAAAAGACCCTGACGCCCGACGAGATGGCCGCGGTCGAGGCGCTGGGCGGCTTCGACAAGCTGATGGAGACCCTGCGCCAGCGGCTGGCCGAGCAGGAAGGCCGCCACCAGGGCGGGAGCAAGTGGATCGGCACGGCCGGGACCTCGCCGTTCGGCGCCTATGGCTACAATCCCGAGGGCGTGCGGATCGGCCAGGACCGCTCGCGCCACCGCCGCGCGGTGAAGGTCTGGGACAAGCGCGAGTTCCGCGACCTGGACGACGGGGTGGAGCTGAACACCCGCTCGCTGAAGCTGGCGCTGCGCCGCCTGCGCCGCTTCGCCCGCGAGGGGGCGGCCAACGAGCTGGACCTGGACGGCTCCATCCGCGCCACCGCCGCCAACGCCGGCACGCTGGACCTGAAGTTCACGCCCGAGCGGCACAACGCCATGAAGGTGCTGCTGTTCCTGGACGTCGGCGGCTCGATGGACGACCACGTCCGCGCCTCCGAGGAGCTGTTCTCCGCCGCCCGGTCGGAGTTCAAGCACATGGAGCACTTCTACTTCCACAACTGCATCTACGAAGGCGTCTGGAAGACCAACGCGCGCCGCCGCAGCGACCAGACTTCCACCGAGGAGGTGCTGCGCACCTTCGGCCCCGACTACCGGGTCATCCTGGTCGGCGACGCGACCATGAGCCCCTACGAGATCCTCCAGCCCGGCGGGGCGGTGGAGCACTGGAACCCGGAGAGCGGCCGGGCCTGGATCGAACGGCTGACCGCCCGCTTCCGCCGCGTCGCCTGGCTCAACCCGACCCCCGAGGCGCACTGGGGCTACACCCAGTCCATCGGCATCCTCCAGCAACTGGTCGAGCACCGCATGTACCCCCTGACCCTGCAAGGCCTCGACCGGATGGTGCAGGCCCTGGCGCGATAGGGCGGCGGGACCGCCAGGGGCCCCGCAAAAGACAGCGACTTTGATCCCCTCTCCGCTCGCAAAAGAGGAAGAGGTTGTACCCCCAACTTCCGCTCATCCCCGCGGAGGCGGGAATCCGGATTCATTCGCAAACGCCAACGGATTTGATCTGGATTCCCGCCTTCGCGGGAATGAGCGGATTTAAGGAGCGCATGGAAACGGGAAGACAGGGCGCAGCGCTTGCCCGTATCGGTCACGTGTAGTAGATCCTACTACCTACGTAGTAGGAGAAGCCGCCATGGCGACGCCAAGGCTCAGCAGGCTTGAACTGCAGATCATGGAGGCGCTGTGGACCCACGGCGCGTGCTCGATACGCGAGGTCCAGGAAGCTTTCCCGGAGAAGACGCGGCCCGCCTACACCACGGTGCAGACGACCATCTATCGCCTCGAAGCCAAGCAGGCCGTGCGGCGCGCCAAGAAGGTCAGCAACGCGCACATCTTCGAACCGACGATCTCGCGCGCCTCGGCCCAGCGCCCCCTGATCGACGATTTCCTGAGCCTGTTCGGCGGCAAGATGCAGCCGGTGATGGCCCACCTGATCGAGGCGGGAAAACTCACGCTCGAGGACGTGCAGGAAGCCGAAAAGCTGCTGCAGGACCTTGCCGAGAAAGAGAAGCAGCGATGATCGCCGCCCTGCTGGATCACCTCTGGCAATCCACCCTGTTCGCGGTCTTCGCCGGAGCCCTGACGCTCACGCTCCGCCGCAACCGCGCGCACCTGCGCTACCGGCTGTGGTTCGCGGCCTCGATGAAGTTCCTGCTGCCCTTCGCCCTGCTGACGGCCGCCGGCGCCCAGCTCGGCGTCCTGCATCCGCACCCGGCGCTCGCCGCGCCGCCCGCCGCCCTGG
>JBARAK010000122.1:0-2719 GCA_049791955.1 Caulobacteraceae bacterium | reverse complement strand
GGAATGGGAGGAGTTCTAGGATGGGTCCGGCCGGACGTGCTTCCGCTGGCGTGCTCGAACTGATCTCCTTCGAGATCGGCGGCCAGGAGTTCTGCATCGACATCCGCAGCGTCCGCGAGATCCGCGGCTGGACGCCCGCGACGCCCGTGCCCCAGACCCCCGACTACATCTGCGGGGTGATCAACCTGCGCGGCGCGGTGATCCCGGTGATCGACCTGCGCAGGCGCCTGGGGCTGGGCCAGACCGAGCCGTCGTCGCGCCACGTCATCGTGGTGATCCAGGCCGAGGACTACATTTGCGGTCTGCTGGTCGACGGGGTGCAGGAGACGTTCCAGGTCGACGCCGCCCTGATGCAGCAACCCCCCCATGTCGAGCCGCCGGTCGGCGAGTGTTTCGTCGACGCCATACTGCCGCTGGAGGGGCGAATGCTCAGCCGCCTGGTGGTCGGCTCGCTGTTTCCCCGCGCGGACCGGGAAGCGGCCTGAAGGCGCGTCAGGGAAGGTGGGATCGTTGAAGGCCAACAGTAACGAAATCTACGAGCGCCTGGTCGTGGGCGTGCGTGAGTACGCCATCTACATGCTGGACCTGCGCGGGCGGGTGGTGAATTGGAACGCTGGCGCGGAACGCGCGAAGGGCTACACGGCGGCGGAAATCGTCGGGAAGAACTTCAGCCGCTTCTATACGGTGGAGGATCGAAGGAACGGCGCACCGGCGAGGGCGCTCAGGACGGCCCTTACGGATGGGAAGTTCGAGGCCGAGGGCTGGCGTGTCCGCAAGGACGGCAGCCGCTTCTGGGCGCACGTCGTCATCGACATCATACGGGACGACGATGGCGAACCGATCGGCTTCGCCAAGATCACCCGCGACTGCACCGAGCGGAAACTGGCGATGGCGGCGATCCACGCCGGGGATCGCCGGTTCCGCCTGCTGGTCCAGTGCATCACCGACTACGCCATCTACATGCTTTCCCCCGAGGGCGTGGTCACCAACTGGAACGCCGGCGCGGAGCGCGCCAAGGGCTATTCCTCCGACGAGGTGATCGGGCGGCATTTCTCGCTGTTCTACACCGGCGAGGACCAGGCGCGCGGCGAGCCCGCCCAGGCGCTGAGGATCGCTGGGGTGAACGGCCGCTTCGAGGGGCAGGGCTGGCGGGTCCGCAAGGATGGCGGGCGCTTCTGGGCCAGCGTGGTGATCGACCCGGTGCATGACGAGGCCGGGGCGCTGATCGGGTTCGCGAAGATCACCCGGGACATGACTGAGCAGAAGAACGCCGAAGAGAGGGTTCTGACCATGCTGGAACAAAAAGAAGCCTTGACGCGAACGCTCGACGAGGCCGCCAGGGTCGCCGAGGCGGCCAGCGCCGCCAAGAGCGAATTCCTGGCCACGATGAGCCACGAGATCCGCACGCCGCTGAACGGTGTGCTGGGCATGGCCCAGGCCATGGCGGCGGGAGAGCTGGATGGAGTCCAGCGGGAGCGGCTGAAGGTTATCGTGGAGTCGGGCGAAAATCTTCTTTCGATCTTGAACAATATTCTTGATCTGTCGAAGGTCGAAGCCGGAAAGATCGATCTTGAAGCCATACCCTTCGATCTGAAGGCGTTGATGGAGCACGTCCATGCGTCCTTCAAGGGGGCGGCGGCCGAGAAGGATATCTTCCTGGATCTGAAGTTCGATCCGGATTGCTTCACCATCTTTCGCGGGGACCCGGTCCGTGTCCGGCAGATCGTCTCGAATCTGATCGGAAACGCGGTGAAGTTCACCAGTCAGGGCGGCGTCTCCATCAGCGTCGCGTCCGCGTTCGAGGGGGTCAGGATCGCCGTCACCGACTCCGGCATCGGATTGAGCGCCGACCAGAGCGCCAACCTGTTCCAGAAGTTCGTCCAGGCGGACACCTCGACCACCCGCAAGTTCGGCGGCACCGGCCTTGGCCTGTCGATCGCCCGCGAGCTTGCGGCCTTGATGGGGGGCTCGATCACCCTGGAGAGTTCGCCCGGCAAGGGATCGACCTTCACCGTCAAGCTCAAGCTCGAACGATGCGCCCGGGTCGAAGCCCAGGAGGATGGCGTCGCTCCCGCTCAGGACCTGTCGGTGCTGCGGGTGCTGGCGGCGGATGACAATCCGACCAACCGGCTTGTGCTGGCGACCCTGCTGGAGCAGGTCGGCGTGACCCTGGTGTTCGCGGAAAACGGCGCCCTGGCGGTCGAGGCGTGGAAGGCGGCCGACTTCGACCTGATCCTGATGGACATCCAGATGCCCTACATGGACGGGACCATCGCCTCGGCCATGATCCGCCGGCTGGAGATCGAAACGGGCCGGTCCCGCACACCGATCATCGCCCTGACCGCCGACGCCATGACCCATCAGCTCGGCGCCTATCAGGCGGCGGGAATGGACGATGTCGTCACCAAGCCGATCAACGCCAAGGCGCTTTTCGAGGCCATGCAGTCGGCGCTATCCAGCCACGCCCATTGAGCATGATGGGTTTTATCAGGATCGAGGTGGGGTGCGCCGTTCATCCGGTTTTCGATGTGAGGCCTCCGACGCCTCGCTCGCGTTGTAGCCGAACAGGCGTTTGAAGCTTCGGGAGAAGTGGGCCTCGCTATTGAAGCCGTGGGCGAAGGCGATGGCCTTGATCTTGCTTCCCGGTCCCCCACGCTCCAGGAACCGGCGTGCGCGTTCCAGCCGTTCGGACTGGATGTATCGCCGCACGCCTCCATCC